>NZ_CP071589.1:1310932-1638665 GCF_017357005.1 Staphylococcus simiae
AGTCATCGTACTATCTATGCTCATTGATTAACGCATAACACCATCGTTAATACCATCGTTGACATCACTAGCCACCATTAATAATATCGTTGCTTTGCTTATTGACATAATCATGGTGTTAATTTAGCAGTCTACCCTATATTTGGATTTTATGTTAAATTCTTAAATCAAATACCACGGCAATGCGATATATATAATACTAATACGCTATCAACTACTATAGATTTGTAAAATGTTGCTCTAATTTGAGGACTGTGTCATTAAATAAAGTTTCAAATCATCACAACCATCAGTACAATTTGTTAAAGAACATAAAAATTTTATATATTAGTACAATTTGATAGAGAACCCAAAAAAGGTTCTCTATTTTTCAGGACTAATATATAAAAAATGAATAATTTAAAACGAAAATTAATTTGAAGCCGAGACTCCTGAGGGCGCAGTGCTAGTCGAAGACCGGGGACCCAACACAAATAAACTGATTAATCAGTTTATACAAACAGTGCAAGTTGGGGAGGCTGAGACAGCACCCTAGGAAGGGACCCAACACAGAAAAACTGGTTATCCAGTTTTTTCATGCAAAGCAGGTTGGGCATTGGGGCCCCAGCAAAGAAAAATTCTGTCAACAGAATTTTTACTATAATGTGCAAGCTGGGGTGCGAGGCTTGAAAATTTAATTATGTATCAGTCCGATTTGGGAGTGTACCTAAAAAAGCACTTCCCAAAACAGCAAATATGTAAATGAGAAGTACTTTAAGTTAAGTTGATTTATGATTGCTATTAATTTGACGTAATAATTTACCAAATTGCTGGATATCGCCTTTCTTTTGACGATAATTTTCTAAAGTTTGAGCAAAGAAATTTTTGTAATTACTGTTTACTAAGCGATCATCAAATGACACAATGACACCTTTATCATTTTCATTGCGAATCAAACGCCCTAAGCCTTGTCTAAATCTAGTTACAGCATCCGGTAACACATATTCTTTAAATGTCGATGTGAACTCTGAATCCATTAACCAATATTTGGCATTATGTTTATTCATAAATGGTAACTTAGCAATCATCACACACTTAATGCCATTAGCTTGAAAATCAAAACCTTCAAAAAATGTTGATGTCCCTAATAAGATGGCTTTATCAAAGTTGTTAAATTGTTGAACAATTTTATAATTCTGATTTTGTTGTTGTGTCAAAATAACGTAGTCGTCAAATTGAGGTAAGTCATTCAACAATTCTTGGACCATATGCATCATCTTATAGCTTGTAAATAATACTAAACATTTAGATTGCGTGATAGTGGTATATTCAATAATATAATCAACGATAGATGCCACATAATCATCAATGTTTTTATACTGATAAGATGCCACATCACTAGGAATAAAGACATTAGTGTTCTTAGCACTTTGTAATGATGTTGCTACTTCATACGTATTGAATTGTGTTTCCTTATTAAATAAATGTTGGAACGTTTCAAACGAATGATTAAATTGCAGTGTTCCAGAAATAAAGATTAAGGATTTAAATTTATCTAACACTTGCTCTGTGAGAATGTCTTTAACAGCAAAGTCTTTCACATATAAACGTATGGTAGACTTTTGCGTTAAGTTCTTAATAGAAATAAAGCTTGTATGCTCATCTTTTAAACTTTGCTCAATATTTTTAAACTTATTATTAAGATACAGTAACTGTTTACGTAGAGATTTAACTGTTTTATGACTTATGCCATTAAAAATTTCTAATGTTCTATTAAGTTTGTCAATAATTGCATGCAAATCACGTAAAATTTCAGTCGTATCGAAACTAAAGACATTATGGAAACGATGCACATCGTCATCATAAACTTCAGATTCATTTATAATATTAAATATTGTAGTAAAGAGTTGTTCATTTAAATCATGAATGTCATTCATATTAGCTTTTAAACCAAAGACATCAATTGGCGGTATATCTAAACGTTCAAGTATACGTTGCTGCTCTAATTGATCGATGGCTTTAAGTAATTTTTCATTTTCATTTTTGCCGATTAGTCCTAATTGATATTTAATATCTGCATAACTCAATTCATTTGTAACTTGATTTAAGGCATAATCTGGAAGTCGATGTGCTTCATCAATAATACAATCATCAAATAATTGATAAATCGTATTTTCAGCATCTGAATGGATTAAATGAGCATGGTTTGTAATACCAATTTGAATATTTTGCGCATTTCTTTTGATGAAATTATAGTAATGGATATCATGGCGAACAGGAACATACGTTTCTATTTTTTGATCAAAATACATTTTTTGACCACCTTTTAAATTTAATTCCTGAATATCTCCCGTAATTGTTTCAGTTATCCATATGAGTAACTGCATTTTTAATATATTGACTTCGTAATTGACCGTTTCTTCTTTTAATATTTGGCTAATTAAACCTAATGAAATATAATCTTGTTTACTTTTAATAAGTAAGGCGTTTATTTTGAAATTTAATGCTTCATTGATGGACGGTATATCTTTTTCTAATAACTGACTTTGTAACAATTTTGTATTCGTTGAAATCATCACATGCTTACCTGTCTCAATATTGTAGACTAAAGCAGCTAATAAATATGCCATAGATTTCCCACTGCCTAAAGAAGCCTCTATCATCGCTTTGTCACTATGCATCAATTGATCAAGTATAATTTCAGATAGGTATAATTGTTGTGGTCGATAAGTTAAATTTAACGTTTCAACTACTTTTTTATACAAAGATTTTAACGAACCTTTATAATTGGTAACTGGCTTTTTAAAATCAACTTGTTTACGATAAATAATTTGTTCAAATTGCTCAAACTTGTCATCTAACGGTTTCGTTTGATAATGTCTCACCATTTCAAAAAAGATATCATATAAATCATATTTTAAGTTTTTACTTAAATAATAAAGTTGTTTTAACGTATCAATTGGTAATTGTTCAAATTTAGTAAATGCTAAGATCATCAATTTCGCAGTTGTCGCTGCATCTTCATCAGCTCTATGCGCATTAGCTAATGTAATGTCATGTGCTTCTGCTAGTTCACTTAATTGATAACTTTTATCTGTGGGAAAAGCAATTTTAAATATTTCTAAGGTATCAATGACTTTCTTTGGTCGATAATTAATATTACAATCTTTAAACGCTTTTTTAATGAAATTTAAATCGAAATCTACATTATGCGCTACGAAAATACAATCTTTTATTTTGTCATATACTTCATCAGCAATTTGAGCAAAATATGGTGCTTGTTGCAACATGTCTTGTTCAATTGAAGTTAATGCTTGTATAAAAGGTGGAATGTCTAAATCAGTTCGTATCATTGAATGATATGAATCGACGATATTGTTTTGGCGAACAAAACTAATTCCGATTTGAATAATATCGTCATATTCTAATTGATTACCAGTTGTCTCTAAATCAACAACGGCATATGTCGCTATTCCCATGAGCTATCTCTCCTTGAGTTGACCTATACATTAAAATTCTATATCTGCACTAATTAATTGATGCGTCTTTCCATCATTATCTTGAACGATTAAATAGCCTTCTTCATCAATATCAACTGCTTGACCTTCAAATTGTTGGTCACTTTCAGTAAATGTCAATGTTCTATTCCATATGTTAGAGGCATTTTTATACTCATCGCGTATATCTGAAAATGGTAAAGTTAAAAACTGACGATAGCGATATTCGATATTGTGCAACAATGTTTGTAACAAATGATATCTATTGATGTCATCTGTGTTATGCAATTGAATACTTGTTGCTCTATGTTTAATATTATCGCTAAAATCATCTTGTTGTTGGGTCATATTAATGCCAATACCACAAATAATTGCTTCAATACCATCATGGTTTGCTACCATTTCTGTTAAAAAACCACATACTTTACCTTGCTCAATATAAATATCATTCGGCCATTTTATTTTAACTGGATCAATAGTAAAGTTTTGAATGGCATCTCTTATACCTAATGCAATAAATAAATTAAATTTAGATATCATCGAAAATGGGACTTTAGGTCTTAAGACTAATGACATCCATAATCCTTGGCCTTTTATAGAACTCCAATAGCGTTTAAAACGTCCTCTACCTTGTGTTTGCTCATCACTTAAGACAAAGAAGTGCTGATCATTACCTACTAGCGACTTTTTCGCTGCGAGCTGTGTTGAATCTATTGTGTCATACACTTCACAAAAATCAAATAAATCTGATGTAGCTGTCATTTCAGCAACAATACCTGGATACCATTGGTTTGGTAATGCTTTAAGTATATGTCCTTTATGATTTACTGACTCAATATCGCAACCTTGTGCTTTTAATTGATCAATGACTTTTTTGACGGCTGTTCTTGAAATATCTAGTTGCTCAGCGATTTTTTGTCCAGAAATATAATCAGGTTGACTATGGTAAAGTAATTGTAAAACTTGTTGACTATATTTTGACATGATTATCCACCCATTTCAAAATTTCCCTTTCATTATTTTCAACTTTATTCGTTATAATTGCACATTCAATTTGTCTTAAGACTTCCTTAATCCAAGGACCACTTGATTTTGTTAAATGTGACATCAAAGTACCGCCATTAACAGCCATTTCTTGACGTTGTTGTATCGGTAATAAACGTTCAATTTCAGCTACTGATTGCTGATTAACAATTAGTGGTTGTGCTGTTGCAAGTTCATTTGCTGTAAGTATATCTCGACTATTAATAACCACTTTAATCAGTTGCACATCATAATCATAGACAACTAATTTTAATTGGTCTTTAGTACTAATCTGTGGCAACATTTCAATCAACTTAACATATTGTTGAATTGTTTTTATTTGTAGATTACTTAGTTTAAGCTGTTTCAAGCTGTCACTTTGCGGTTGTTGTGCCAACACAATGGCAATAAATAACTCAAGAGATATTGGCTCTGTTATTCTAATGTTATCCATCTTAAAATTTTTAAAAAATGGAATGTAGTCAAAGGCTCGTAGTTCAATCATATTTTGAAAACTGACTGCCACATTAGCACCAGTTATTAATTTAGTTAGCTCAGTAATAATGCGTTCAATAGACAGATAACTAATATCTGGCATTTGTTGTGACATTGCTTTATAAGTAGTAGGCGCTATACCGAAAGTCAATTGTGATTGAAAACGTAAGCAACGAATCATTCTAAGTGCATCTTCTTCAAAACGTTCATTAGCATTACCAACCGTTCGAATTAGCCTTTGCTTAATATCTTCTTGCCCATTAAAATAATCATAAAGTTGATAATGTTGATCCATTGCAATGGCATTCATAGTAAAATCTCGGCGTTGTAAATCTTTATATAAATCACGGACAAAAGTAACATTACTTGGTCTTCTATGATCAATATAGTCTTCTTCAGCTCTAAACGTCGTTATCTCGTAATTGTTATGATCAACGACAACATTGATGGTGCCGTGCTCTTTTCCAATGGGAATAGTATGACTAAAAATATTCTCAATTTCATCAGGTGTTGCACTCGTTGTGATGTCAATGTCATGAATATTTCTACCCATAATATGGTCTCTAACTGAGCCACCAACAAAAAAAGCTTCATAACCTTGATTTGTTATTTCAGTTAAAATTGGTTTGGCTTGTTCAAATAATTGAGTATCCATCTTTTTACTCACTTTCCAACTTACTATCTTGTGTCAACATTTGTTCATAATAATACTCATATCGATCAGTAATTAATTCCGAACCAAAACGTTCAGTAATATCTTGTAACATGTTTTGCTGCAATCGTCGATATAACGCATCATCTTGAAGTAATTTGATTGCATATTCACTGGCTTTATCACTATCACCAATATCAACGATAAATCCAGTTTCCTCATGTTTAATGACCTCTTTGATACCACCAGCATTTGAACCTATTGGAACGACACCTGTTTTCATTGCTTCTAATAATGTAAGGCCGAAACTTTCTTTTTCACTTAATAATAAAACTAAATCAGCCATTTGATAAAATTCACTTACACAATCTTGTTTTCCTAAGAACAATACTTGATCTTCGATACCTAATTCTTTCGTCTTTTGTCGCATTGGTATTAATTCTGGTCCATCACCTAACAGCACTAGCTTACTTGGAATTTGTTGATGTACTTTAGCAAATGTTTCAATGATAGTATCAATACGTTTAACTTGTCTAAAATTTGAAACGTGTATTAGTACTTTCTCATGTGAATCAATACCATATTGTGCTTTTAATTCTTCATTATGTTTAGTAGGAAATTCTTTTTCACGAACAAAATTATATATCGGAATGATTTCTTTATCAGTGTCAATGATAGCATGTGTTTCGTCAGCTAGTGATTGACTTACGCTTGTTACTAGATCACTTTTTTCGATACCAAATTTAATAGCACCTTGTAATGAGTGATCATATCCTAATACTGTAATATCAGTACCATGTAATGTTGTCATAATTTTAATATCTCTTCCAGACATTTCTCGTGCTAAAATACCACAAATTGCGTGTGGAACTGCGTAATGCATATGTAAAATATCTAGATCATATTCTTTGATAACTTCTGATATTTTAGTACTTAACGTAATATCATACGGCGGATATTGAAATACTGCATATTGATTAACTTCAACTTGATGAAATATCATATTTGGTAACGGTTTTCTAATCCTAAATGGAATATTTGAAGTTATAAAATGTATTTCATGTCCTCTTTCTGCAAGTTTAATTCCTAATTTAGTTGCTATAATACCTGATCCACCCATGGACGGGTAACACGTTATACCTATTTTCATTAATAAACCCATCCTTTCTATCTTTATTATTTACGTTCAAATCTATTTTTATCTCGTGCGTTATATTTATTCATTGTGTCATTAAAGCTTTCAGTCATATCTATTCCCATTGAGTTTGCTAAACACAATAACACAAATAAGTTATCTCCTAATTCTGCTTTAATCGTATTATCTTCTTCTGAATCTTTTTTCTTTTTTTCACCGTATGTATGATTAATTTCTCGTGCTAACTCGCCGACTTCTTCAGTAAGACAAGCTAAATTGGCTAACGGAGAAAAATAACCAGCTTTAAATTGTCCAATATAGTCATCTACTTCTCGTTGCATATCTTCCATAGATTTCATAGCGTCATTCTCCTTTATTTCATGTCTTATATAGTATATATCAATTTAGTTATACATGCATGCGTTGCGCAATATAGCATGTATTAACGGCATATATCTATCGTTATTTTCAAATATTATATTTAATAATAATATTTATATTACTTCAGTGCTAAGTAAATTTATAATATTATTTGATTTATTGCTAACCATTTGAACTGAGTCTCAAGCTAACTTTTAACTATATGTACTATTTTGAATTATTGAATCAACCTATTGAAAATAATTTAAAAGTATTCTTTTCCTTTGATTCGTTATAGTGTCATAGTATAGTTATAAATCTCTAACAAAATTAAAAAAACTAGCAATGTTCATTTAAATGAACATTGCTAGTTTAAGTTATTTTACAATGAATTGTCTTTTGTTTATTCGCTTGAACGTGCCCATAAAATGATACGTACAAGTTCTGCTACTGCTACTGCTGTTGCAGCTACATATGTCATTGCAGCAGCTGAAAGCACTTTACGTGCATGTTTGTATTCTTTTTCGTTAACAATATTTAATGATGTGATTTGTTTCATTGCTCTAGAACTTGCATTAAATTCGACTGGTAGTGTCACAATTGAGAATAATACTGCAAGTGACATTAATCCAGCACCAATCCATAATGCTGTTGAACCAAAAGCACTACCCATCACAGTTAAGACCATACCAAGCATAATTACGATATAGCTTAATGAACTACCTAAATTCGCTACTGGAACTAAAGCAGCTCTAAATCTTAAGAACCAATAACCTTGGTGATCTTGAATCGCGTGACCAACTTCGTGGGCTGCAATTGCAGTACCAGCAACTGATGGTCGATCATAGTTTGCAGGAGATAGACAAACAACTTTATTTTTAGGATCGTAATGATCTGTTAAAAAGCCGTCACCTTTGACCACATCGACATCATAGATGCCATTTGCATGTAGGATTTCTAATGCAACTTCACGACCCGTTTTTCCACTTGTGGATCTAACTTGTGAATATTTTTCATAGTTAGATTTAACTTTATGTTGTGCCCACAACGGAATTACCATTAATATTACGAAATATATTATCATAGAAAATATTGAAGACAATAAACTCACTCTCCTTTATAAATATTTTACTGGCATTTATGAATTTAATCAAATCATATACTCTTTGAATATATTTTTTAAATTGATGAATAAAAGGATTGCACCTAAACTTAAAGCAACTGTAATTAGACCTATTTGCCACAAATGATGTGCTATAAAATCATAGTACGGAAATTGTAAATGAACATAATCAATATAATCATTTAACAATACGAAAACGATAGCAATCCCTAATGCTAATGTTGATTGCGTCATTCTCGGATAAAAATACAATGCTTGTAAAGCCATAAATGCATGGGACAATAATAACATGATTCCAGTTAAAGTGATATCATGATGCACTATGAACAAAATAATATTCATAATCACTGCCCAGACACCATATTTCACTAGCATAATAAAAGCTAATGTATCAATGAGACTATTATGTTTATTCATCAACATAAGTAAAATTGAAATAGATAAAAATAACGATGCTGTAGGACTATCTGGGACAAAAATTAAAAAATACCAAGGAGTCTGTTGTAACTGACTACCATACCATATATAACCATAAATGGTGCCTAATATATTGCCTACTAATAATAACAATAGCCATGTACGATTATAAAGTGATAGTGACCATAATTCCTTAAATGTCATCGCTATTGTCCTCCGTTATCTTTGGCTTTTATTATATTTAGTATTCGTGTTAATTGATAGAAACGATGTTCTTCATTCATTTGCAAACTAAGATCAATATTATCCAAAATACGTTCAATTAATAAACTTTGTTTCACTTGATTTAAAGACATTGATTGTAAGTCATGTAAATATAAATCGTACTTAGGTGATTCAGTTAATTGAGCAATAATAATATCATCAAGACGACGTTCTTTGGACGTTTGATTTGAAAAATGAATTTGTATATCAAATGCTTTATCAGTATGACTAATATAATCAAATATTTCATTGGTATTAAGTAATGTTATATTATCCTTAGTAAATCGAATTGCAGAAGCATTACTACCCGCTTCTGCAATCTCTAATGTTTCATGTCCAGCTACTTTATCTTTTACAAAATGAATTTGACGCGTTAATTGCTCACTAGCTTTAATAAAGTTTAAAGTCCATATGGCGATACGTGATTTAAATTGATAATGAAATAATAAATATTCCATAAAACTTTGTTTCATTTTAACGAGTGTCTCTGTCATACAATACTTCCTTTATGATTGTATTCTCATTAATTCATCGTGCCATGTTTCATTACTAGAATCAAGTTCAAGTAATTTATTCAAGACAGTTAACGCTTCATCTTTATGACCTATCTCAATTAAATAGAAATAATAGTCACTCATAAAGTCAATATTCGTATTCAATGTTGGATAAGCTAATTCGAAGAAATGTTGTGATTCTTTATCTCGCTCTTCTTGACCGTAGGCAAATGCTAAATGCCACATAAACGTTGGATCTAAGTCTTCTTCGTCTACAAATGTTAATAAATTAATGATTTCGTCATAATCTTCTTCATTACGGTATAAATCACTTAACATTAACAGAGGTTCTTGGTAGGCGTTATCTACTTCCAGCGCTTGTTTCAATAACATCACACCTTCATTAGCATCTCCATGTTCAATTTCAAGACTTCCAGTGCTATACATTAATTCTTTGTAAAATTGACTTAAGCGTAAGCCTTCTTTACCTGTTTCAATTGCATCCGCAAAGTTTTTATCATTTTCATATAATGATTGTAAATAAAGATATCCTTGAATATAGTCAGGATCTTTTGATAATAATGACGTCATAATTTTAATAGCTTCTTGAGTTAAATCATTTTTATCATATGCGATAGCTTTTTTGAAATAATCTTCAGATGTCATTTCATCCTCGCTAATTTCATCAAACAAACGAATCGCATCACTATAATTCCCGCTTTGTAGACTACAATCAGCCATACGTGAAAATAAGTTGACACCATTAACTTGATATTCCCCAGTTTCTAACACTGTTTCATATTCAGTTGTAGCTCGTAAGTATTGACCGTCATAATATAAAATTTCAGCCAATGCAAAATGAATAATAGGATCATTAGGTTCGATTTCGATAGCTTGTTGCAATTTATCAATCGCAACTTCAATCATATTTATTTGTTGATATAAATCAGCTTCAAGCATTAGCTTTTCAGGTGATTGCTCTACATAACTCAAATACTCTAATGCTTCATCCGTTTGATTCTCTGCCATTAATCCTTCAATAAAATAGATTAATAACTCACTTTCATCTGGATATTTATGATATAGCGCTCTAAAGACTTCTAAACCTTGAGGCATTAATCCAAAACTATATAAAGTTTCTCCTAATATAAATAGCGCATCATCATTATCTGTTGTCAATGCTTCATTGACACGCGTATCTAAATTGTCTAATTTCTGTAGATTGATATCGTCTATAAGTTTATAGATATCTTCCATTTGAATTTATCCCTCATTTTCTTTTTGTAAAAACTGTAATTTTGGTAAAAATCCTGGAAATGATACGTTAACAGCGTCAAACTGTTTAATCGTTACCGGATCACTTGATAGTAATGATGCGACTGCTAGCATCATACCTATACGATGATCAGTTAAACTGTCGACAACTGCATTCGTTTTAAATTCAGAAGGATGAATAATCAAACCATCGTTGGTTGGTTGAATATCAAAACCAAGTAAATTTAACATGTCTGCTGTCGTATCAATTCTATTTGTTTCTTTCACTTTTAATTCATCAGCATCTTTAATTATAGTTGTTCCAGTTGCTTGCGTACACAATAAAGCTATAACCGGTAACTCATCGATTGCTCTAGGTACCAAGTCACCTTCAATCGTCATCGGAGTTAAATTAGGTGTATATTGAACTCTAATAGAAGCAGTTGGTTCCGCTCCATGTGTAACATTCAATAATTCAATATTACCATTCATTTGACGTACGATATCTATAATACCTGAACGCGTCTCATTGATTCCAACATTATGAATTGTGATATCGCTATTGGGTGTTATCAAGGCAGCAACAATGAAAAATGCTGCTGACGAAATATCTCCAGGTACATGGAAATCTGCTGCTTTAATATGTTGAATGGCATTTGCTGTAGTTGTTATCGTATCTCCATGAACCGTAATAGGAATATTAAAATGTTGAAACATCGTCTCAGTATGGTTACGACTAATATCTAATTCGGTGACAATAGATGGTTGGTGTGAAAATAAACTTGCAAATAATATCGCACTTTTCACTTGAGCACTTGCAACTTCCATTTGATAATTTATACCATTAATTTCACTCGGTCTAATAATTAATGGGGTATAATTACCATCCACACCTTCGATATTAGCATGCATCATTTTCAATGGTTTAATCACTCTATCCATCGGGCGTTTACCTATAGATTCATCTCCTGAAAGTACACTTTCAATACCTAGACCACTTAACAAACCTGCAAGTAATCTCGTAGTTGTTCCTGAATTACCTGTATATAATACTTGATGCGGTGTCGTAAACGCTGCATATCCAGGAGAATCTATGACTATGTTGTCTTCATTTTCTGTAATTTCAACACCTAGTAAACGAAATATGTTCATTGTTCGCTTGCAATCTTCACCTAATAATGGCTCATAAATCGTTGAGACACCTTTAGCTAACGACGCTAACATAATGGCACGATGTGTCATTGATTTATCTCCTGGAACTTCAATTTCTCCTCTTAAAGGTCCATTAATAACAATTTGTTGTTCATTTACCAATAATTCCACCTACTTAAAATAAGATTGCAATTCGCAAAATGCATCATGTATAACTGATTCTTCAACATGTTGCACAGCTATATCATTAAATTGTTTAATAAGTACCATTTGCACGCCTTGGACATCATTCTTTTTATCTCGTAACATATATTGATATAACGTTTCAAAATCAAAATCTTTTATCATTGTTAATGGATAACCTAACGCTAAGAAATAATCAATATAATGTTTAATATCATGACCAGAATCAAATAACTGATTCGCAACAATGAATTGATAAATTATTCCAATCATCACTGCATGGCCATGCGGAATTTTATGTTGGTACTCTACTGCGTGACCAAACGTATGTCCTAAATTTAAATGTTTACGTACACCATGTTCTTTTTCATCTGACACTACGATATTTAGCTTCGTTTTAATACCATTTATTATAAATTGATCTATCCCAGCTAACTGTGATAATGACTGTTGTGAATCAAAATGTTGTTCAATTTGTAATGTAGCTTGTTGACCATTTAGAAGTGCATGTTTATATACTTCGGCATAACCACTCAACACTTCTTCATATGGTAAAGTTTGTAAAAAGTTTAAATCATATATAACTGCTGTGGGTCTATAGAAGGCGCCAATTAAGTTCTTACCTTGTTTAGAGTTGATTCCAACTTTGCCACCTACGCTTGAATCATGTGCAAGTATTGTTGTTGGCACTTGAATAAAAGCAACCCCACGAAGTAAAGAAGCAGCTACATACCCAGCAAAATCACCTGTAGCACCTCCACCAATTGCAACAATCGCAGTATTTCTCGTAATACTGTGGGATAAAATAAATTCTAGTGTCTCTTCAAACTGTTTAAATGTTTTTGTTTGTTCTCCTGCTGGGATAATTACTTTATGAATATGCTGTAACTTTGATAAATCATTTAATTTATCAGCAAAAAGTTGATTGACGTGTTCATCTACTAAGATAAATGTTTGATCATAATTAGCCACAAAACGATTTAACTGTTGAATAGCACCATGTTCTACAATGATTGGATAATTGTTTGTAGGATACGTTGTTTGTAATTTCATAGTCATACCTCAATCTTTACAAATTAAAATTCTATATTTAATTGTCTGCGTTCTTTGATTTGTTGTTGTAGTTGATCCATGTGATTTGATTGAAATTCTTCTAACAATGCTTTAGCAATTTCAAAGGCTACGACATGTTCACAAACGATACTTGCAGCTGGAACCGCACAACTATCAGAACGTTCAATTGTTGCTTTAAAGTCTTCTTTAGTATTAATGTCTACAGAATTTAGTGGTTTATAAAGTGTAGGTATTGGTTTCATTACGCCATTAACAATAATAGGCATACCATTAGACATACCACCTTCAAAGCCACCTAAGTGGTTTGACCCTCTATAATAACCTATTTCACTGTTATACAAGATTTCATCTTGAATTTCACTACCTGGTTTTTCAGCAGCTTTAAAACCTTCTCCAAAGCTAACTCCTTTAAAAGCATTAATACTAACGACACCTTGTGCAATTCTGCCATCTAGTTTACGGTCATAATGTACATAACTACCTACGCCAACAGGCATATTATCAACGACTACTTGTACAACACCACCGATTGAATCACCATCTTTTTTAGCTTGATCAATTTTATCTCTAATTGATTGTGCAATAGTGTCATCAATAACACGTACATCATTTTGATCTAAATGTGCTTTAAAAGTTTCACTATCATAAAAGTCTTTATCTTTAATACCACCAATTTCAACTACACGGCTATATACATCAATATTAAGTTGTTCTAACATTAATTTACATAAAGCACCAACTGCTACTCTGGCAGCTGTTTCTCTTGCAGATGAACGTTCTAATACATTTCTTAAATCGCGATGATTATATTTCATTCCTCCGATTAAATCTGCATGTCCTGGGCGTGGTTTAGTAATTGTTCGTTTCATCGCTTCACGTTCTTCGTCACTAATCGGTGCAACACCCATGATTTTTCTCCAATGTGAAAAGTCATCATTAGTTACTACCATAGTAATTGGGCTACCAAGTGTATAACCATTTCTTACACCTGAGACAATTTCAACCGTATCTTTCTCAATTTGCATACGTCTACCTCGACCATAGCCACCTTGTCTTTTAAACATTTCTTTATTAATATCCTCAGCCTTAATAGCAAGATTAGCTGGAACACCTTCTATAATTACTGTTAATTGCGGTCCATGTGATTCACCTGAAGTCAGATATCTCATATACACTCGCTCCTTTCTACAATTCCACGGTTTCTATACAATATGTTGTTAATATTATCATATTCACAGTATTTTCATAACTGTTTGCAATTCAACAATGATATTAACAATTGATGTTACTCCTAATATCAGAATTATCTAAATTTTGAATAGTTATTACAATTATAATATAAAAATTGCTATGAACATATATCGTTTTTTATTTATGTACAGAAAAAAGTTGAGACAAACGAATAATTTATCTCAACTTTTGCTTTATCATATTTTAAATTTTATTTATTCATATAACCAAGTATCTCTTGGTGAATCGTAACTAGTGATTTCTTCTTCGTTAAACCATAAACTAATTTCTCGTTGAGCCGATTCAACTGAATCAGAACCATGAATAATATTTCTACCTACTGTTAATCCAAAATCTCCTCTAATTGAACCCGGAGCCGCTTCGGAAGGATTAGTACTACCAATAATATGTCGAGACACTGCGACAGCATCTTCCCCTTCAACTACCATTGCAAATACTGGTGCTGATGTTATAAAAGAAACTAAATCATTATAAAACGGCTTACTTTTATGTTCGCCATAATGCGTTTCTGCCAATGACATAGGTACTTGCATTAATTTACCACCAACTAATTTAAGTCCTTTTCGTTCAATTCTAGATAACACTTCACCAATCATGTTTCGTTGTACTGCATCTGGTTTAATCATTAAAAATGTTCGTTCCACTTTATGTATCCCCCTGTGTTTAAATAATAATAGCAAGTTATGTATATTACTATTCTATAGTACCAGGTTAGTAAAGCGCTTTCAATACTTTTTACATGACTTAAGTATTTCTAGATCCCATTTTTTTAGTTAATGATTTTAATAAAGATTTACCTTGTGAATCTGGAAGTTCTTCAATTAAGTTTAATGCTTTTGTTAAGTATTTACTACTTACCTCTTTTGCTTCATTTATACTGTCAGATTGACGAATAATTTGCACGCAATCTTCAAATTGATTAACATCACTCGTTGGCGTTAATTGCTCAATTTTTTCTTTGAATGCATTATTTTTACGCATCTCTAGTAATACTGGTAATGTAATATGACCATTCATTAAGTCACTGCCGACCGGTTTACCTAATTTCTTTTCCGTACTTGTGAAATCAAGTACATCGTCAATGATTTGATAACTCATACCAATGTAATGACCAATTAATTTCAATTTACGCACAGTTTCTACGTCTGCTTGAGACGTTATCGCCCCAACTTCTGTTGATAATTGAATTAATAATGCTGTCTTACGATTAATTCTTCTTAAATAATTAGTAATCGTTTGATGGTGATTAAATTGATCTTGGAATTGAAATAACTCACCGCGACAAACATTTACGATAGATTGTGAAATTAATTGATGTACACGATTATCTTTAACTGCCATTAAATGTTCTAAACCTAATGCTAAAAGAAAATTTCCTGTTAAAATAGCTGTTGTTTGGTCCCATTTTTTAGAGATAGTTAATTTACCACGGCGTTTATCACTTTTATCGATGACATCATCATGAACTAAAGTTGCCATATGAATTAATTCTAAGGCCACAGCAACTTGATACGTTTCTTCAGATGTTTCTTGATCTTTACCAAATTGACTACTCAATATCACAAATGCAGGTCTCACACGTTTACCACCAGATGATAACAAATGTAAAGAAGATTGTTGTAAAACGTGGTCTTTACTTTTAATTGCCGCTTCAAGACGTTTTTCTACTTTTTTTATTTCACTATTCATGTTTAACTTTGCCACGTTAATCACCTTTGGTAGTATCTTTTTCTTTATAGCCAAGGTGCATTGCAGCAACGCCACCTGTAAAGCTACGAACTTTTATATTTGTAAAACCGGCTTGCTCAAACATTCTCTTTAATTGTTCTTTACCAGGAAAATTAAATGTTGATTGCTGTAACCATTCATATTCATCTTTTGATTTAGCAAATAATTTACCAAAAACTGGCATCACAAATTTAAAATATAGTGCATACACTTGTTTAAAAACTGGTAAAGTAGGTTGACTAGTCTCAAGACAAACTACCATACCTCCTGGTTTCAAGACACGATTCATTTCTTTTAATGCAACTAGGTATTCAGGTACGTTACGTAAACCAAAACCGATTGTCACATAATCGAATGAGTTATCTTCAAAAGGTAAGTCCATGGCATCACCGTGTACTAAATTGACATTTTCCATATCTGCTGTTTTTTCTTTACCTACAGCCAACATATTTTCACTAAAATCTAGTCCTGTGACTTCCCCAGTGGGACCAACTGCTTTACTTAAAGCAATAGTCCAATCTGCAGTACCACAGCAAACATCTAATGCTGATGCACCTTTTTGAACATTCATTTCTTTCATGACGCGTTTTCTCCACACTTTGTGTTGTTCAAAACTAATGATATTGTTTAATCGATCATATTTATTAGAAATATTTTGAAATACGCGATGTACTTGTTCTTTATTTGCTTTATTGTCAGCCATGCTTAATTACCTCTACTTTTCAAATAACTTTTTTGGATGGTGCTTAAGTATTCCTTAACTTCACTTTGTTTATATTCTTTGAAGTATGATGGATAGTAATCTGACATATCTTCAAACAAATAGTTATAGATTGTTGTTTCATCTTCAATAATACCAAAATGGCTAATTGTTATATAAGGAAATACTGTTTCTATCTTAATAATTGCTTGCATGATTTCTTCACGATTTAATACTTGTTGATGTAGTGATGATTTTAATTCATTCACTTCTACTATAGCTTTACTAATTTTATATTGAAAATTAGAGTCGTCTATTTCTGCCAATAGCGTATAAAAATGGGCACTAAGTAAATCTCCTATCAAAATAGAATGTTTAGATAGTTGATTATAAGTTACATCGTCAAGATGTCTCATTGAAGTGTCAATTGTGAGGCATGCCAATTTAGCAACGTCTGGGATGTCATAGTTATCTAATAATTGACCTAAACGTTGATTCATACGTATTGGTTCATAATCATTAACACCCTTCAAACGTTCTTCTATTTGCTTGTCTAATTTGCTGATAGTTGTTTCCATGTCTACACCTCACGTTATTATCACTATTCATATTAACATTATATGTCACAAATTAAAATATTTTGAAACATATATATTACTTAATATTTTCATGAAAATAAATGGCATTTACTTTTGCAATAGCTAGTTTTTTTAATCATATTATATTTTCTGTGATAACAATGACACTAAAATAAATTACTATTAGATTATAGCATTCATTCATTATCTATCTGCTTTGTTAGCTCAATATAGCGATGGGAGTAAGACAAAAATAATTATTTTGTAGTTATTATGTCGTAATCCCACCACTCCGACAAGACTGACTAGAATGATAAAACATTGTTTTTCAACATTGTATCAGTACGACAATTATGACCAATCACTACAAACTCATTATCGATTCCTTTTTTATAAGACCCATTTGTTTATTGGATAATCAAACTCCATATCCATACAATATTCTGTGAATGTCAAAGTTAAAAGGACAAAATAAAAAGCCCTTAAACAAGGGCTTTTTTAAGTAAAATTATTTTACAGCATCTTTTAATGCTTTACCAGCTTTGAATGCTGGAACTTTACTTGCTGGGATATCAATTTCTTTACCAGTTTGAGGGTTACGACCTTTACGAGCAGCACGCTCACGTACCTCAAAGTTACCGAAACCAATTAATTGTACTTTTTCACCTTTAGCAAGTGAGTTTTGGATTGATTCGAATACAGCGTCTACTGCTGAACCAGCTTCTTTTTTAGTTAAATCAGCTTGTTCTGCTACTGCATTGATTAAATCTGTTTTGTTCATTAGACATACACCTCCTGAGGTTTAATAATGATATTATATCATTATGCTAAAACTTTAACACATGCCTTGTATAAATCGCAATCATTTATATAGCAAAAACGTTGAATTTAAGCCATTTCTATAAATAAATTGTTATAAAAAAGCAATTATGTGTAATAATTCCCTTTTTATTCAGCTTTTTTGTCACGCTCCATTAGTTCTTTAACACACTCTTTAACAGAAATATTTTCAAATAGGACGCGATATAATGCATTTGTGATTGGCATATCGACATGTTGTTCCTTTGCTAAATGATAGACAGAATTAGTTGTATATACCCCTTCAACGACCATATTCATTTCTGCTAATGCTTGTTCCATTGATTCACCTTGGCCTAATTTATATCCTAGCGTATAGTTTCTTGAATGTGTTGAAGTACATGTAACAATTAAATCACCTATACCGCCTAAACCAAGGAAAGTCATCGGATCTGCACCTAATTTTTCACCTAAACGACTGATTTCAGCCAATCCCCGTGTCATTAATGCTGCTTTAGCATTATCTCCGAAACCAATACCTGCAACAATACCACTTGCTACTGCAATAATATTTTTCAATGCACCACCTAATTCTACGCCCACTAAATCATTATTAGTATAGACTCTTAAATAATCATTCATGAATAAGTCTTGAATTAAATGACTGATTTGTTCATCTTTAGAAGATGCAGCTACAGTTGTTGGTTGCTTAACGACTACTTCTTCAGCATGGCTAGGTCCTGATAATACTCCAATACCTGCATTATGTTCTGGGGACACTGAATCTTCTATCATTTCTGATACTCGTTTAAACGTTTCATTTTCAATTCCTTTAGCCACGTGAATAAATGTCTTTTTAGAAGTTAATTTACTATCAATTAAAGTCGTAACTTCTCTCATTGCTTTTGTTGGTAAGGCCATTAAATAAATATCGGCAAAATTAATTGCTTGATCCATATCTGTAATAGCCGTAATTGCTTGATTCAACTTAGCATATTTTAAATACTTTTTATTCATATGATGTAAATTTAATTCATCAACACTTTGTTGATTTTTACCCCACATCAGCACATCATGACCATTCTCAGCCAACACATTTGCTAAGGCTGTACCGAAGCTTCCCATACCAAATACTGTTACTTTAGTCATTATTCTACCCCCGTTTATTAGTTTCTTTTTCTTGCAATTAAATGAATTGGTGTTCCTTCAAAACCAAACGCCGCTCTGATTTGGTTTTCCAAATATCTTTTATATGAAAAATGCATTAATTCCACATCATTCACAAAAATCACAAATGTAGGCGGTTCTATCGCAACTTGTGTAGCGTAGAAAACATTTAATCGTCTTCCTTTATCTGTCGGTGTAGGATTCATTGAGATAGCGTCTGTGATAACTTCATTTAAAGTTGAACTTTGAACACGTTTTTTATGATTTTCACTTGCCTCATTAATATAAGGGAATAATGTTCTTAATCTAGTACCCTCTTTGGCAGAAACAAATGCAATTTGCGCATAATCTAAAAATTGGAATTCTTTTCGTACTTCATCTTCAAACTTTTTCATTGTTTTACTATTTTTTTCGACTGTATCCCACTTATTAACTACAATTACAACTGCCTTACCTTGCTCATGTGCATAACCTGCAACACGCTTATCCTGTTCAATAATGCCTTGTTCAGCATCAATAACTACTAATACAACATTTGAGCGTTCAATAGCTTTTAAAGCACGTAATACTGAATATTTTTCAGTAGATTCATAAACTTTACCTTTCTTACGCATACCAGCTGTATCAATTAGAACATAGTCTTGGCCATCGTATGAATACTCAGTATCGACAGCATCTCTTGTTGTGCCTGCTACATTTGACACAATGACTCTTTCTTCGCCTAATATAGCGTTAACCAAGCTAGATTTCCCAACATTAGGACGACCAATAATTGATAATCTTATTGTATCATCATCGTAAGGGTCTTCTTGCTCTTCACCAAAATGTTCTACAACAGCATCTAATAAATCTCCTAGACCTAAACCGTGTGAACCTGAAATTGGATATGGTTCTCCAAAGCCTAATGAATAAAAATCATAAATATCATTACGCATTTCCATATTATCTACTTTATTTACAGCTAATACGACCGGCTTTTTAGATTTGTATAAAATTTGAGCAACCATTTCATCACTTTGTGTTAAACCTTCACGCACATTCACCATAAATATAATGACATCAGCTTCTTCGATTGCTATTTCAGCTTGCGCTCTAATTTGGGTTTGAAAAGGTGCATCACCAATTTCTATACCGCCTGTATCTATAATATTAAATTCATGTGTTAACCATTCACCAGATGAGTAAATACGGTCCCTTGTTACACCTGGTGTATCTTCAACGATTGAAACACGTTCTCCAACTACTCTATTAAAAATTGTAGATTTCCCCACATTGGGTTTACCTACAATTGCTACTACAGGTTTAGTCATAAACTAACTTCCTCTCTTTCTTATATCTTTTTAATTTTATCACATGACCGTTGTTAATCAAACTGTGTATATCATTAAACAAATTTTTACAGAAAAATACTCCGCACGTATATTTTACGCACGGAGTATTATAGTCAGCTTAAATATTATAATTTAAGATTTTTAAGTTTGTCTCCAAACATATCACCAATAGTTGGATTATCTTCATCTTCATTATCTAAATATGCTTGAGTTGTTGAAGGATCGCTTTCGATGACATCTTCATTTGGTAATGTAGCTTTGATTGATAATGATACACGCTCATTTTCTTCATCAATACCAAGAATTTTTACGCTCACTTGTTGTCCTGGTTCTAATACTTCACTAGGTGCACCAATATGTTTATGTGCAATTTCAGAAATATGCACTAAACCTTGAACGCCTGGTGCGATTTCAACAAAAGCGCCGAAATTAGCAAGTCTTACTACAACACCTTCAATAACATCATCTTCATGGAATTGTCCTTTGATATTATCAAATGGCGTAGGTAACGTATCTTTAATTGATAATGATACACGTTCAGTATCTTTATCTATAGATTTAATTTTAACTTTGACTTCTTGACCAACGGATACAACTTCTTCTGGTGATTTAACATGTTCATGAGATAATTCTGAAACATGTACTAAACCATCAACTCCGCCTATATCAACGAAAGCACCAAATTGTGTTAAACGAGCAACTTTACCGTCAATAACATCGCCTTCATTTAATGAATCTAATAATTCAGCTTTCTTAGCTTCATTTTCAATTTGTTCTACTGCTTTACGGCTTAAAATGACTCTATTATTTGCTGGGTCCAATTCTTCTACTTTAATACGAATTGTTTGTCCATCAAATACAGAGAAATCTTCAATGAAGTCTGTAGAGATTAATGATGCTGGAACAAAACCTCTTTGACCAACGTCTACAACTAAGCCACCTTTAACTACTTCAGTAACAGCAGCCTCAATAATTTCATCATTATCTAATTTTTGTTGTAAGTACTCGTAAGACTTTTCTGTTTCTAATTGTCTGCGAGACAAAATGTAAGCACCAGAATCATTTTCTTCATCGAACTCTATTTTTGTGACATAAGCTTCTACTTCGTCACCTTCTTTAACAACCTCAGTTGGGCTGTCAATATGATGTGTTGAAAGTTGACTTATTGGTATAATACCATTAAATTTGCCACCATTGATGTGAACAACAACTTGTTTATCTTCAACTTGTTGTACTTCACCAGTGACTTTGTCACCTTCCTTAATATCATTAATCATTGATTCATTGAATTCTTCAGTCATCTTGATTGCCTCCTTATACACTACATATTTATAACATCTTATAAACTGACAGAATTGTCAAGAAATTCTATCTACATTAGCATTATCAAATTCACAATGTCCATAAATATGTCACCTAATTACCACCATATTGTTAATGTCCATGCTCAGTTTGAAATTAATGTTGTCATAAATAGTCAACTTTATACATTTTGTATATAAAGTTTGTCTAAAAATTTTATTTATTCTATTAAGATGCTACGTATCTATCTTTACATATACTATTATAGTAAAAAATTATACTTTTATAAAACAAAAAGCCATGAGATTAATAAAAATCTAATAAGCTATTCTTATAACCTATTGATCTCTCATGACTTAATGATTCAATGTCATTTAATTGTTTCTTGCTTTAATCTGCAATTTCTTTAACAAGTGCTAAAATTTCTGCTGTGACTTGTTCAATTGACTTTCCAGTGGTATCTAATGTGATTGCATCGTCAGCTTTTTTCAATGGAGAAATTTCTCTGTTCATATCATAGTGATCTCTGTCAGCAATTTCTTTTTTCAAACCTTCAAAATTTGATTCTATACCTCTTAGATTGTTATCTTTAAGTCTACGTTCTGCGCGTTCTTCAACAGATGCTATCATGTATACTTTTAAGTCTGCATCTAGTAACACAACCGTACCAACATCTCGACCATCCATAACAATACCTTTTTCAGCTGCCAATTCTTTTTGCTTTTTAACAGCAAAGGTACGAACTGGCTCTTTAGACGCTACGTAAGAAACGTGTTGTGTAACATCGTTTTCACGAAGATAATCCGTAACATCCTCATTATCAAGAATGATACATTGACCTTTATCTTTTTTATAGACTAATTCTAATGTCGTGTAATTAACAAGCTTAGAAAAATCTTCAGTCTTATTTAATTTCAAATATTTATAAGTTATGGCTCTATACATTGCGCCAGTATCTACATAAATCATTGATAATTCACTTGCCACTCTCTTAGCTATTGTACTCTTTCCTGCAGCTGCCGGCCCATCAATTGCAATATTAATCGCTCTCATGCTCTATTTCCCTTCCTTGTTGTTTTATGAATAATATTTTATCATAATTAAGTAAATGAAATAAGGAGGAAATCTATGAAACATCTACTTGTTATTCATACAGGTGGCACAATCAGTATGTCACAAGATCAATCAAATAAAGTTGTAACTAATGATATTAATCCAATATCATTACATGAAGATATCATTAAACAATATGCTCAAGTAGACGAATTGAGTCCTTTTAATATTCCTTCTCCACATATAACTATTAACCATGTAAATGACTTAAAAAATATAATTTTACAATATGCTAATACAAAACAATATGATGGTTTTGTGATTACTCATGGCACCGATACATTAGAAGAAACGGCTTATTTATTAGACTTATTAATAGACATTCATTTACCTATTGTCATCACAGGTGCTATGCGTTCGTCTAATGAAATTGGTGCTGATGGTTTGTATAATTATATTTCAGCAATTCGGGTTGCTTCTGATGCCAAAGCACAAAATAAAGGTGTGATGGTGGTATTTAATGATGAAATACATACCGCTCGCAATGTTACTAAAACTCATACATCAAATACTAATACATTTCAAAGTCCTAACCATGGACCGCTTGGGGTATTAACTAAAGATCGTGTTCAGTTTCATCATTCACCATATCTTGAAGCTTCATACCCTGACATAAATGACAGGCTAAATGTCCCTTTAGTTAAAGCTTATATGGGATTATCTAGTGATATTTTTGACTTTTATAGTACTCAAGGCGTTGATGGTATGATTATTGAAGCTTTAGGACAAGGTAATTTACCTCCAAGTTGTTTAAAAGGACTGACACAGCTTGTACAACAAAATGTACCAATTGTCTTAGTATCCAGATCCTTTAATGGTATTGTCAGCCCGTTATATGCCTATGAAGGTGGTGGCTATCAGTTAGCCAAACAAGGTCTGATATTTTCCAATGGTTTAAATGGACCAAAAGCAAGATTAAAATTATTAGTCAGTATTAGTAATGGTCTTGACTACCAACAAATTAAAACATATTTCGAAGCATAATTAAAAAACCGAGATATTAACTTTATCGTTAGCATCTCGGTTTAATTTATGACATTCTATGATTCTAGTGGTGTTTGTTTTTTACTTAATATACTTTGAGCTATGATACCACCATGGAATTTACCATTTTCAATAAAAATAGTATTCGCATCATTACCAGCTGCAATCACACCTGCGATATAACAATTATCTATATTTGTTTCGTAAGTTTCTTTATTGTAGACAGGCGCAGTGCCAAATTCATTCGTATTAATATCGATACCTATTGATTGTAAAAAGTCATAATCAGGGTGATAGCCAATCATAGCAAAGACATAATCATTTGCTATTGTCTTACTTTCACCATTCACTTCATAAGTAACAGTATCTTCTGTAATTTGAGTCACATTCGCATTGAATTCCATAGCAATTTTTTCATGTTTAACTAACGCTGTAAAATTAGGTAAAATCCATGGTTTGATTGCTGAAGGGTAATCACTACCTCTATAAAGAACTGTCACATTCGCACCAGCTTTTTCTAATTCTAAGGCTGCATCTACTGCAGAGTTTTTACCGCCAATGATCACAACGTTTTGATCAAAATATGGATGTGCTTCTTTGAAATAGTGGAATACTTTTGGTAATTCAGCACCTTCAACTTCTAATTGATTATGTTGACCATAATAACCAGTAGCAATTGTTAAGAAACGACATTCATAAACATCTTTAGTTGTAGTAATAGTAAACTTGTTATCCATTTTCTTAACTGTTAAGACTTCTTCAAAGGCATTGATTCTCAATTGATGTTGTTTAACAACTTCACGATAATAAACGAGTGCTTGATTTCTTCTAGGTTTACTTTCTTCAACTATGAATGGAATATCTCCAATACTTAATTTATCACTTGAAGAAAAGAATGTTTGATGTGTTGGATAATTATAAATTGATTCAACAACATTTCCTTTTTCGATAACTAAGGTTTCAATACCTTTTCTTTTTTGTTCAATGGCCGCACTTAATCCGCATGGCCCTCCACCAATAATAATACTTTCTACTTTTTGCATTGTTTCGGCCTCCTTTAATCCCAAATAATTATAACAGTTTGTATCTGTGTTAGCTAAGACTGTGCTTGATTATTTATGATAAATTCATGACATTTTATTTATTCTATTCTAATTAGCTTACCTTAATAACCAAAAATAATATTAATTGTAATAAGACAACTATAAAATATTTTTATGTTTAACTTCTTTAACAATTAGATTTTCTACTATCTTGATAGCTGGAAAATCTTATGCAGTTTATTATGAATTAATAAACTGTAAACCTTTTTTATATCAAGTGTAAACCTTTATTTTAGATTTTTAATCTTTACTAGCTCCTGCCCAACCTGCATTGCTTGTAGAAACTGTTTCACAGTTTCTCTGTGTTGGGTCCCAATGCAGTTATACTGATAGTGCAACTGTAATCATTAAATTTTTTCTATGGCGGGTCCCTGCATTACCCAACTTGCGTATTACAAAACAAAAAAACTGCCAACATGATTTATACTCTGTTGGCAGTTTCATTTTATACAATAATAATGTTATATCGTAATTATTGTTACTTATCTAAAATGATATATTATCGCGGAATAACAATTTGTTGTCCATTATGGATATTATTACCACTCAAACCATTAGCACGTCTAATTTTTTCAACATTTTCAGGAGATCCTGAACCGTAGTATTGAATCGCTATACGGTATAAATTCTCTTGTCCAGAAACTGTATGTGATTGACCATTACTATTACTTTGAGCGTTATTTTGTTGATTTTGATTACTTTGTTGTTGTGATTGATTATTATTTTGATTTGTCATTGCTTGGTTTGTATCATTACTGTATTGATCATCTGATTGATTATCAGCATCAGTAGTTGCTGCTTGATTAGCATTGTCATCACTTGATTGATCTTTATTATCGTCTTTGGCTTTGTCAGAAGATTTACTATCTTTGCTATCTTTACTATCTTTATCTGACTTACTATCTTTACTATCTTTTGAATCATTAGATTTACTATCAGTATTAGCAATCTTATTATCTTTAGAACCATTATCATGATTATTTAAAGCCATACCAGCAAAAATAGCTATAGCACCAATAATTAATACTGCAGCGATTAATGGTAACAATACTTTCATTAAACCGCCTTTTTTCTTTTTACCATTATGATCATGGTCTTCATGTTCATCAACTTTAGAATTATGGTGTTGTGAACCTTTGCCTTTAGCCATTGCAGCACTTGCTCCAGCTACTCCTGCTGCACCCGCACCAACTGCAGCTGCTTTTTTACCTTTATGGTTCTTATCTTGTTTATTGTTATGATTTTTGTCTTGTTTATCATGTGAGTTTTTGTCTGAATCATGTTTATGTTTACCGACTGCTGCACCTGTCGCTCCAGCTACTCCTGCCGCAGTTTTCTTACCTTTATGATGGTTATCATGCTCACCATGAATATCAGTTTGTTTATCTACTGTATCTTCTTCATGTTTGGCATGATGATTAGATTCGTCTTTATGATCATGATGTTTTTTATGTTTATCATGTTCATGTTTACCTAGTGCACTAGCACCAACTGCTCCTACTCCTGCTGCACCTGTTATACCCGCTGCTTTTTTATCTTTATGATGATCATCATGCTCACCATGAGCATCGTTATCACGGTGATTAGTTACGCTGTGATCAGCCTTAGTTGATTCTTTTTCTCGTCTGTCATCATTAAAATGATTGTCATCTGCATTTCCAGCAACACCAGCTCCACCTGCAACGCCTTTTTTAACACGTGATGACTTAGGTTCTGCTGTTTGATCAGTTTTTGATTGATCCTTAGAAGCATTCACCTCATCTTGATGATTATTATGTAAATCATAGTTATCGTAACGATCATCTAGAGTGCCAGTTTCCTCACGAGTATTTGAATCTTCATTTTGAAAATCATTATTAGTATCATTAGCCACTTGTTCTGATTCATGATCTTCTTTATTATGATTTGTTGCTAAATCACGACGTCTTTTTCTTCTATGTTGATTTCTCGGCGGAAAATGTTGTTCTGCTTTTTCCTGAGTTGATTCATTTGTTGAATCAGGTTGATCTTGTTGCGTTTCTTCTGAATGGTCAGAATGCTGTTCTGGTTCAATTGACTGACGGTTTCTTTCAAAATCGTCTTTAAAATTATTATTAGACATTGCCATTTTCCTTTCTAACTATTAATTTTACATAACATATACCCTTTTATGCCTGACTTATGTATGTTTATCAATATTATTTGAAATTTTATTTGTTGCTTATAATGTAATTATATCTTGCTTTTTTTCCTTTAGTAAAGCAATACCTAACTTCAGAACAAATTTTGTAATTTTTCTTTAACATCCAACTTTCTTACTACTTCTTTTTTATTTTTAATGTTAATTCTATCAATGTCATCATCAATATCACAGCATTGTTGCTGTTTCGGAGGAACCTCCTTAAAAAATTCCAATAAATAACGACGTCGGCACTGATCTAAGTTGGTATAACCTAACATTCTATAAAATCCTAATTGCTTTCTTTTAAATGATTGATTAAAAATAAGTGTTAAGGCATTAATACTATAATATGATGCAAGTGTAGCTAATATGTTCTGTTTTTCTTCTGATAATAGTTGGCCTAATGAAAATTGGTGTATATCTTCATCAGTGATCATATCACTAAATAATAAAGTTTCCAGGATAAAACTATCATCTGGTTGATATAAACTAATTGCCTGACTTGGTTGTCCATCTCTACCAGCTCTTCCAATTTCTTGTAAATAGTTTGACGGACTGGATGACAAATGAAAATGAACAATTGTTCTAATATCTTTCTTATTGACACCCATACCAAAGGCACTTGTAGCTACAATCACTGGAATTTCATTATTTAAAAACTGTTGTTGTACTGTTTGTCGTTCTTGATAATTCATGTCTCCATGGTATATGCCAGTTAAATATCCATGATTATAAATATGTTGTGCAAGTTGATGACATAATTTTTTAGAAGATACGTAGATGATTGTAGGGCCTGAATATTCTAAAAAAGATAGTAACCAATTAATTTTATCACTATCATCATTAAAATTAAGATGACTAAAAGTAATATTAGGTCTATTCATCGTCGTTTTGATAACTTCAAAGTCTACGCCTAACATGTCTTTCAAATCATCACGTAAATGAGATGGAGCTGTTGCTGTTAATGCCAATATTGTTGCTTTATGAAAATGTTTTGTTACTTTTCCAATAAGTGCATAATGTGGTCTAAAATCATATCCCCATTCAGAGAGACAATGTGCTTCATCCAGCACAATGAGTCCAATATCAATAGTAGCAATTAGTTTAAAATTGAACGGTTGTAATATAAATTCCGGACTTAAAAATATAAAGCGACTATGCTGTAACATTTTAATATTATGCCGTTTTTCGACTTCATCCATACCTGAATGTATGCATGCCACTTGTTTTTCACCATTTAGTTTCAAATGCATCACTTGATCATCCATTAATGAAATTAATGGCGAAATGATAAGTGTCGGCTTTTCATTAATATATGTTGGTAATTGATAACATAAACTTTTACCACTACCAGTAGGCAATATACCTAATGTATGTTGACCTGATAGCACACTATCAATAATTTCTTCCTGTCCTGGTTTAAAATGATCAAAGCCAAATTTTTGTTGTAAAAATTTATGAAGCACTGATTTCACCTCTTTCAATACCAACTATTAATACTTTTATTTGAAAATAAGATAAATTTTCGAAGTGTTCCTTATATATCTTTAAACGTTCTCCCCGTTTAGATTGATAAAAATCCATAAACAATTGTTGTTGTGAAGATGAGCAGTAATCATCATAATTAGTCATATAACCTTTAATTAAAATTTCTAATACATGATCTTCTATTGTATTAATTTTAACTTGTTGTTGGTTAGCTATCTGTTCCATGGTAAAACTTGCTAATAATTTTTTATAAGTTTCATATGTTTGATTCAATAACGTCGGTTTGACAATTAATTTCCTTAAAATAGGATAGTTTGATTTTTCTAATTCAAACATCATAGTAACTAAATTGTTCATTTCAAACTCATACAATTCAAGAGGATTAATATTTTCAATTAAACTAACTTGTTGTCTTGTATACATTGCTTCTTCAAATCCTTGCAAATAATAATGTAAGTAGCATGTCCCTTGTTGACTAATGGCCTCAAACAGTTGATATAATTCTTGTTTAAATTCATTTGTTTGATTGTGTTTTACAATATCGTTATACACATATTTGACAGTTTCTTGAATTTTATTATTATGTGCTATAGGTATAAATTTATAACATTCCTGTTCAGTATTTGAAATCGTTTGGACTAATAACTGCAAGGCATTGAACGTTTGCGCCATACTATCAAATGTAAATCTAGGATGTGTTATGATATTAAAATTTTTAATATTTTGTTGCGATTGTTCTAAAAATCGCTCAAAAGACGGATATTTTAAATGCGGTAAACTATGATATAATGACAACTGTTGTTGACTACAAGCGTCAAAAAATGTTTGGTGAGATTTCTTACCACTTAAAATATTAAATATGCTTTTATTCGTTTTATAGTTATGCGTTAGCTGTTGCGCTGTTTTTATAATATGTTGCAAGTTAAACCCTCACTCTGTAAAACTTTTAAATTGAAAATACACGATAGGATGCTTAAAATTAATGATATGTTTCTATTTTAGCATTTTTATCAAAGGAGGCGAAGATTTTGGCAAAATATACAATCGTTGATATGGATACTTGTATTGCATGTGGTGCATGTGGTGCAGCTGCTCCTGATATATATGATTACGACGACGAAGGTATTGCATTCGTAATCCTAGATGATAATCAAGGTACTGCTGAAGTACCAGAAGAATTATATGAAGATATGGAAGATGCACTAGATGGTTGTCCAACAGATTCAATAAAAATTGCAGACGAGCCATTTGATGGTGACGCATTAAAATTTGAATAATTATAGATAGTATTATGTCGGGTTAGTTTTGCTAACAATTAAGAGAGTGTTCAGACTACAATCATGTTCTGAACACTCTTTTTTTGTTATAAGTTACTAATTTAAATGGCTTTAGGACGATTCAATAACAGAATTTATTTTAAAACAACTATTTCTGTCCCACTCCCCTTATCAAATTCATGTAATAAAATGAATTAACCGATATTTTAATGCATACAATAAACAAAACGGGTTCTCTATTTATCAGGACTAATAAATAAAAAATAAATAATTTAATATATAAATTGTTTTGAAGCCGAGACTCCTGAGGGAGCAGTGCTAGTCGAAGACTACAGGCTGAGACAGCACCCTAGGAAAGCGAGGCTTAAAAAATAATTATGTATCAGTCCAATTTGGAAGAGAACCACAAAAACGAGATAACCATAAAAATTTATGATTATCTCGTTTATTATTATATTTTTTATTAGTGGTGTTACTCATTATATTCTCTGTAAAAAGCCTTTAAGTCTTCTATATAACAAGACGAATATAACAGAAACAATAATACCTTTTATAATATTAAATGGAATAACACCTGACACAATAACAACTTTAAGATTGTTTACAACATCACCTAAGTTAAAAATCATGCCGTATAATGGTAGTAGCACGAAGTAATTTAATATACTTAGTACAATAGTCATCACAATTGTTGCCACTATTAAACCAGTTATTAATGCTTTATTTGAACGTTTATTATAATAAATAGCGTAAGCAGTTAATAAGAAACTTATACCTGCTAAAAAGTTAGCTAATGGGCCGACTGGATCACCCATATTAAATAAATAGTTTAGTAAATTTTTGACTAGAGCTACAATAATACCTGCAGCTGGACCAAAAATAAAAGTTGCCAATAATGATGGTACATCACTAAAATCTAAAGTTAAGTACGGTGGTAAAAATGGTATTGGAAACTTAATAAAAGTCAATACAAAAGCAATTGCACTTAACATACTTATAGTAATGAGTCGTTTATTTTGTTGCATATTCAATTTTCTCCTTCCATTCATCTCGTACAGAATAGGAGGAAAATTGTACAACAATAGACCTCCATCTTCTCCCATCCAGACTATACTGTCGGCTCTAGATTCACACTAGATCAGCCACTACTTCAATCGAAATAGCAGGTCGCAGGCTTAAATTACTGCCGGTTGGGACTTTCACCCGACCCCGAAGATGAATTTTCAATTATTTTTTACTTATTTATCATAGCCCATAACATTTTATATCTCAATACTTTTGCTCCAACTTTAACTTAGTGATTTTAATTAGTTAAAAGTTGAAATATGCACTAACACATTTTGAATCAAAGATAACTTTGATAGGACTATATTATATAAAAAAGGATTAAAATGTTATTTCTGAAACAACACTTTAATCCTTTTACTATAGTTCTATTTAAGAATGGGCTTTCGGCAATTTAATGATAAAGGTTGTACCTTTACCCCATTCACTTTCAACATCAATACTTCCACCATGTTCTTCAATAATCATTTTACATATAAATAATCCTAAGCCAGTACCTTGTTTACCTCTAGTTCTTGCTGCATCTACTTTATAGAATCTTTCAAATACTTGCTGTAAATGCTCAGGTGCAATACCTGTCCCAGTATCACTGATATATAGCACATCTTTATCGTTTTCACTATCACAAGTTATAGTAATACTATCACCCGATTTAGTATATCTTGAGGCATTATCAATAAGATTGGTTAATACTTGTTCCATTCTATCCATATCATAATCCCAAAGTTTATCATTGCAATAATCAAAAGTCATCGTTAAACCTAAATCTATAGATTGTTGTCTATATTTTACTTTCATTTTATCTAATAATATTGCAATAGGTTGTATTTCTTTAACTACGGTTAAACCTTCTGCATCCATACGTGCTACATTTAACAATTCGTTAACTAATCGATTTAAGCGTTTAGATTCATCTAACACAATTGCTAAGGAATCACGTATTTCTTCAGGTTCTGTAACAATACCATCAACAATAGATTCTGTATAACCTTGTAACAATGATATAGGTGTTCGCAATTCGTGTGATACATTAGCAATAAAATCTTTTTTCATTTGATCCAAGTTATGTTCATTTGTCATATCTCGAATTGTTACAACGATGCCACTTTTACCACCTTGTTGGATTTTATCGATATATGATGTGATAACTACATAAAATCTTGTATTCATTTCTAAATCACGTATTTCTGTTTGTTGTGATATAAACGTATCTTCTATTTGTTGTTCCAATGCATTTTTGGTCATGTCATCCATATTTAAAGTTATATCTTTAGCCATTTTATTCGAAAGTAAAATTTCTCTATTTTCATTAATTCCTAAAACACCTTCAACCATTGAATTGATAAGACTATCTCGAATATTTGTCGATGTAGACAGTGCATCAATATGTTCTTCTATTTCTGTACTCATTTGGTTGAAAGTTCTAGATAATTGTCCAATTTCATCGTTTGTTGCGACAGTAGTTTTGTTCGTATAATCCCCTGCGGCTAAACGTTGCGCTTGATCTCTTAAATGACGCAATGGCTTTGTAATTCGTGTAGATAAAAAGAAGGCAAAAATTGTTGTGACAATTAAAAAGATTACTGCAGTTATAGTTGTAATGATTGTAATAGCGTTGTTGGTATCTTCGATAGATTTTAAGTCTTTATAAATAAAGACACCACTATAATTACTGTTACTATTCTTTTGTGCTTTAGTTGGATAACCAACAAGCATATACGATTTAGAATTACCTTTGTCATTAATTGTGACATTTTTAGTAATTGATTTACCTTTATCGAAAACATCATCGAAATCATTATATTTAGTAATTTCGTTTAACATTTTAACTTTTGTCTCAGACAATGCTTTTGTTCGATGATTATGTTTATTATTTATAATCATTAAACCACCAGGATTTTCAATTAAAGTTTGGCTGTATTTAATTGCTTCTGATTTATTATGTGATTCTTCGACCAGTGAACTTATGCGTTTAGCATCTTCTTTTATAGCATCTTCAGTATCCTGAGTGAAATAGTATTGCATAAATGTAATTAGAGCAATACTTAAGAAAATTAAAACTGTCGTTACTATTAAAATAATAGTTAACCACAGTTTAATTACGACACTATTTAGTCGGTTCATCATTCGCATTTACCTCGAATTTATAACCAACGCCCCACACAGTTTGAATCATTTGTGCAGCATCATGAGATACTCGATTTAATTTTTCTCTCAAACGTTTAACATGTGTATCTACCGTTCGTAAATCGCCATAAAATTCATAATGCCATACTTCTTTTAATAATTGTTCACGGTCAAAAACTTTATTTGGTGTTTTGGCCAAATAAATTAATAATTCATATTCTTTTGGTGTTAAATTAACTTCTTCTCCGTCAGCAAGTACGCGATGTGCATCATTATCTATTTTTAAATGTTTAAACTCTATTACATCTCGCGCGTGAGGTTCACTTTGATCTACAGTTGTAGATTGCGTTCTTCTAAGAAGTGCTTTAACACGTAAGACGACTTCTCTTGGTGAAAATGGTTTAACAATATAATCATCTGCACCAGACTCAAAACCTTCCACACGGTTAGTTTCTTCTCCTTTAGCAGTTAACATGATGATTGGTGTTTGTTTATGTTCACGCAATTTAGTTGCCACTTCTATACCATCTATCTCAGGCAACATTAAATCGAGTAGTATGCAGGCATAATTATTTTCCATAGCAAGGTCTAAAGCTTCTTTGCCATCACTTGCTTCATGGATTTCAAAAGATTCTCTTTCTAAATATAATTTTAGTAATCTTCTGATTCTATCCTCATCATCTACGATAAGTATTTCGTTTGACATACAGGTTCTACCTCCCACACTGTGCTTTTCATTACATACATATTATAGCATAGGAAAACGTATTCAGTTATTAAAAATATAAAATTTGTGAAAAAAATCTCAAACTTTTTGTTTAATACATATTTTTATACATTAATTGCCATGCTCTGCTAAATGTCTCATCACTTTAACTTCATGAGGTGTTAACACACGCTTATCTCCAGCATTAAGACCAACAATATTTAAAGGACCATATTCAATACGGCTTAATTTTGATACATGATGACCAAAATGTTCGAACATTCTTCTAACTTGTCGATTGCGTCCTTCAGTAATTGTTATTTCAACTAACGTTGTATTTTTATCTTTATCTTGCTTTTTCACTTTAACTATGGCTGGTTGCGTTAAACCATCTTCTAATTCTATACCTTTTTCTAAAGCTTTAACTTCTTCTCTCATTAAATAGCCTTTTAATTTCGCAACATATTTCTTTTTGATTTGGTATCTAGGATGTGTCATTAAATTAGTAAATTCACCATCATTTGTTAGTAATAACAAACCTGATGTATCGTAATCTAAACGACCCACAGGATAAATACGTTCTTCAATTTCTGGAAAATAATCCGTAACAACTGTTCTATCTCTGTCATCAGATACACTAGAAATAACTTGAGCTGGTTTATGAAACAACATATAAATTTTATCTTCTAGTTCTATTTTAATACCTTCAACTTCAATTACATCGGAAGGTTTAACTTTTGTACCAAGCTCAGTTACCACTTGACCATTCACTTGTACCTTGCCATCAGTAATTAATGTTTCTGCTTTTCTTCTTGATGTATAACCACTATTAGCAATACGTTTTTGTAATCTTTCTAATTCCTTAGTCATTATTTTCTCCTTTTTGATTGACTAAATTACTGAAAAAGTCATCCATTTCTTCTTCGTCTTCCTCAGTTGTCGGTAAATCTTCAATATTTGAGATGCCAAAAACATTTAAAAATAAATCAGTAGTAATGAGTTGTTGACTTCGTTCTCCATTAACCAATTTGGCTTCTACTAATCCTTTGGCTATTAATGTTTTTACTGCACCATCTGAGTTAATACTTCTAATCATTTCAATGTCACTTCTGGAAAGCGGTTGATTATAAGCTATAATTGATAGTACTTCCATCGCAGCTTGAGACAATTTCATTTGAGACTTATGTTCTATTAATTGTTCAATGTAACTAGCAGCTTCTTTCTTCGTTGTTAATATAACCGTTCGACCGTATTGTTGAATCATCAAACCATTAGATTGATAGTCAGTAATTAAATTTTCTAAGTCATGTTCAGTAACATCTAATATTTCTAATAGTTGTTTATGCTCAATACCTTCATCACCAGCAGTGAAGAGTAATGCTTCTAATATTCCTTGTTTATTCAAAACTGTAGTTCACTCCTCTTACAATATTAATATCTTCAAAATTACGTTGCTGTTCAATATTAATAATTCCTGATTTTGACATTTCTAAAATCGCTAAAAAGTGAGTAACTACTTGTTCAATAGGTTCAGTAAATGTAAAAAGACTGAAAAAATTAAAATGTTCTTTATCTTTTAGTCTTGTACGAACTTGATCTGTTGCTTGTTGTATCGTGAAGGTCTCTTTTCTTATTTCTACAACTTTAGGCGTGTTTAACTCAACTCTATTTTTAACTCTTTGATATGCTACGATTAATTCCGTTAAATCTATAGTGTGATTTGGATCCCAAGATTCATCACTTTCTAAATGACTCAAATCAGTTGGTCGCTTCGTATAATAAAAATCACGTTGCTGTTTCATATCATTTAATATTACAGTATATTCTTTATAATTTTGATATTCTATTAATCTACCAACCAAGTCTTCACGTGGATCATCGTCAACATCAATGTCATTTCCTGATTGAGGTAATAATAATTTACTTTTAATCATTAATAATTCAGATGCCATGACTAAATATTCACTTGCCAAATTAATTTCCAGTTGTTTCATCGCATGAACATATTGCATATATTGCTCAGTTAATGCTTTCATTGGGATATCATAAATATCAATTTCAAATTTTTGGATAAGATGCAGTAATAAATCTAATGGCCCATTAAATGCATCTAATTTCACTTCATACATATTATCTACCTCAAATTGCGCGTTATATGTGCATCATTCACTAAAATATTATAGCATGAATATATGAAACTTTTAAATTAGGGTGGTAATTAAATGCAACAAGCACTTATCAAGTTTTATTATCAATTCCATACTCATCAACATTATTTTTTATGTCATGATATTTTAGAGGATGCTTGGAAAGAACAAGCAAACTTTTCCAAAAGCGATGCTATTGTTGGTTTGATATTGTTTACAACTGCTTGTTATCATTATCGTCGACATAATATTAAAGGTGCTGAAAAATCTTTTATTAAAGCCAAGCATATTTTAGCTACTGCAACTGATAGTGCTAAATTACATCTTGATCTTAAACAACTTCAATTACTCATTGATCGTTTATTATATAGCATTCAAGAAAATGAAGCATATCAACCTGTAAAATTACCTATTTATGCTGAATTTGAATTTATAATTAGACAACAGTATGCTGATTATTATTTTAATCGACGTATCATTACCAATAGTTATATTGTTAATCATCATCTTGAAAGAGATCGCTCAGAAGTTATTCACAATAAAGAGATGGCATTAGCACAACGACTTCGCGAACGACAACACAAAACCCACTGCTCTAAGGACTAACATACAATAAGTGTGGCATTCTATTGCTAAACTTATACTGTCTCACTTTCCTTAATACAGTGGGTTTATATACTTTATCCATCTTTTATTATGCTCTTGGATGATATTGATTATACATTTTTCTAATTTGAGACTTAGATACATGTGTATATAATTGTGTTGTTGAAATATCTGAATGTCCTAACATCTCTTGCACTGCTCTTAAGTCAGCACCATTCTCTAATAGATGTGTCGCAAATGAATGTCTCAGCGTATGAGGTGTTAATGTCTTATTTATGTTAGCCTTGACACCATTTTGTTTAATCATTTTCCAAATAGCTTGTCGGGATAATGGTTTACCATGCATATTTAAAAATAATACATTCGTTACCGTCTTTTTCAATAATTGCGGACGAGTCTCTTCTATATATGTAGTTAAATAATCTATCACGGCATCTCCGAGAGGTACGATACGCTCTTTATCACCTTTACCAAATACTCTTACAAAGCCCATCATTAAATTAACATCATCTAATTCTAAATGAATGACTTCGGATACACGCATACCCGTTGCATATAATAATTCAAGCATGGTCCTATCTCTATAACCATTTAATTTATTTAAATCTGGTGCTTCTAATAAGGCTAGTACTTCTTCAACATTTAAGACATCAGGTAACTTTTTTTCATATTTAGGTGATTCTAACAACACTGTTGGATCTTTTGCTGCATAGCGTTCCCTTAATGCAAATTGATGAAAACTGCGAATTGTTGAAATAAATCTCGCTAACGATTTAGCAGATTGACCTTGATCAATTAAATAGCCTAAACATTCTTGAATGACTTGTCTATCAACAAAGTCAATATGAGCAATGTGTTGTTCTTCTATATATTCTTGATATTTTTTTAAATCTCTTTTATAAGCACCAATTGTATTAGCGCTTAAACCTTTTTCCAATTGAATAAATTTTAAATATTCTTCAATGATTGTATCCATCCGAACACCTCTAAAAAATTGCGAAGGTTATATTAACCTACGCAATTACTGTTATCCTTTACCTTTCAATTGGCATTCTTCGCAAACACCATGAAACGTTAAACGATGATCTAAAATTTTAAACTTAAACTCTGATTCAACTCTATTTTCAACTTCAGGTAATAAATCTTCATCGATTTCATCAACTTTTCCACATTCCATACATACTAAGTGATGATGGAAATGTTTGGCACCTTCTTTGCGTAAATCAAAACGAGCGACACCATCACCAAAGTTGATTTTATCGACAACTTTTAATTCGGCTAATAGTTCTAATGTTCTGTACACAGTTGCTAAACCTATTTCTGGTGCTTTATCTTTTACTTTTAAATATACGTCTTCAGCACTAAGGTGATCTTTCTCATTTTCAATTAAAACTCTTACAGTAGCTTCGCGTTGCGGAGTTAATTTATAAGAGGATTGTTGTAATTGTTGTTTAACACGGTTTAAACGTTCTTCCAACGATGTCCACTCCTCTACTAATAATTAAAATCATTACAAATTATTGTTTACTTCATGTATAAAATTAACAGTTTTCTCAATAAAACGCAAGCATTTCTCAATTGTTATTTAGAATGATTATAATTTAGTAACAAATATTGTAAGGCGATAACTGTTTTAGCATCTTCAATTTCCTTGTTATCAAGCATGTTTCTAACATTATCAATTGGAATTTTATATAATTCAACAAATTCATCGTCGTCTAAATTTAACGTTCCTTCTATTAATTTATCAGTAAAATATATAGATAGTTTCTCATTACAAAATCCAGGAGAACCATACATGTCAGTAATATGTACTAATTCATTTGTTTTGTATCCTGTTTCTTCTTCTAATTCTCGTTTGGCTGCTTCTTCTCTTTCTTCTTGATGTTCTAATTTACCAGCAGGAATCTCTAATAAAGTTTGCTCAACAGCTTTACGATATTGTTTTACTAACAATACTTCATTATTCGGTGTTACAGCACAAATTGCGACTGCGCCATTATGATAAACTAACTCTCTAGTCGATGTTTGACCATCTGGCAACTCAACTTTGTGTACTTCTAAATCAATAATATGTCCATTATAAATCACTGTGCGATCAATTGTTTTTTCTTCAAAAGACATTTATAATCACGTTCCTTTAATTTTATTTTATTAATTGATAAACTAGCATTGTTAGTTAAAGTGTATCGAAAGGAGAACATTCATGCAAAAAAATATATTAAAAAGCGGCATTGAATTATCTGAATTAGGGTTAGGTTGTATGAGCTTAGGCACTGATTTTAAAAAGGCTCAACCTATTATAGAACGAGCTATCGAACAAGGTATTACTTACTTTGATACTGCTGATATGTACGATAAAGGTGTTAACGAAGAAATAGTTGGACGTGCACTTAAAAAGTACCAACAAAGAGATGATATTGTTATAGGAACAAAGGTGGGGAATCGTTTAACCAACAATGGTGATACGACTTGGGATCCTTCAAAAGCATATATTAAAGAAGCAGTCAAAGGCTCTCTTAAACGATTAGGCTTAGATCATTTAGATTTATATCAATTGCATGGTGGTACAATTGATGACCCATTAGATGAAACAATTAGTGCTTTTGATGAATTGAAGCAAGAAGGTATTATACGTGCCTATGGTATTTCATCAATTAGACCAAATGTCATTGATTACTATTTGAAACATAGTCAAATTGAAACGATTATGTCTCAGTTTAATCTTATAGATAACCGACCAGAAGATTTATTAGATGCTATCCATGATAAAAATGTTAAAGTTCTTGCTCGTGGCCCAGTATTTAAAGGGTTACTAACAGCGAATAGCGTTGATGCACTTGACCAAAAGTTTAAAGACGGTATATTTGACTATACTCACGACGAGTTAGGAGAAACGATTGCGTCTATCAAAGAAATTGAAAGTAATTTAACTGCTTTAACATTCAATTATTTAACATCACACGATGCTTTAGGCTCAATTATCGTGGGTGCTAGCACTGTTGAGCAACTTGATGAAAATATTGAAAATTACTACAAAAATGTTAGTTTAGATCAAATCAAAGCTGCAAGAGAACGCGTTAAAGATTTACAATATACAAATCATTTAATCAACTAACATCTATTATTACAGTTAAATTGATATCTACTTTGTTTTACTTGAAATATAGCAACCAAATTTAGATCATTGCTCAAATCATTTTTAGATAAGTCAAAATAATTTAAACCTTCTATATAGCTAACTATTTTCAGTTATATAGAAGGTTTTTTAGGTTCTCTAACAAATCGGATTGATACATAATTAAATTTTCAAGCCTCGTACCCCAGCTTAGGAGTCTTGGCTTCAAAATAATTTATATTTTAAATTATTCACTTTTTCTTTATCAGTCAAAAAAATAGAGAACCTATTAATATTGCTTTTTATAGATAATATCGTAAACATCACAATCTTTTGATTGCTGGTTAATACCCACACCTAGGACTTGATTTTGTAGCACCAATAACTTAAATTTCTCTGCAATAAACTGTTGTTCTGTTGAATTTAAAGAATTAAAACATTCTTGGCCAATCAAATCACGAAGTTGAAACGCTTCAAAAGCTTTTTTATCTTGTGCATTTGTTATAGCTTGTTGAACTATCCCTTCTATACTACAAATCAATGTTACTCCCCCTTGTCAACTTTATTACTAAACAGTCTTTTAAAATTTTTTTCAGCAAATCGTGGTGCCAGTTGATACATTTTCAACATATAATGCATCCAACGAGGCGCATTAATTTCTAACTGTCTATTAAGAATACCTTTAATAATTTTATCTGCAAGCTCATCCGCATTAATCATTAATTTTTCAACTTTTTTAGCATATGTGTTGCTAGGATCTGCTTTTTGATGAAATGGTGTGGCTATTGGCCCAGTGTTAACTGTCATAATATGCAATGTTGGTTCTTCTAATCTTAAAGCGTTTAATAATGCATAAATTGCTGCTTTTGAGGCACCGTAGTGAGCCGCATATGCTTGAGTAACAAATGCTGCTTGACTTGTAATGCCAACAATATGGCCATCATCATTGATAAATGGTCGTAATACAGATAACAATAAATTAAAAGCTATAAGATTCAATTGATATGTATTAATCATTTCTTTATCATTATGTTGGTCTATAGCTTTAAAGTAACCCATTCCAGCGCTATAGATAAAGCCGTCTATGTTGGGTAATGATGCGAAAATATTAGCTAAATGTTGTATGTCTTCTTGGCAAGTTAAATCGCATGATACAATTTTTATTAACTCGGGATATTGATTTTTATATAATTGATGTGCTTTGTTTGTATCACGCACTAACAATGTTACATGAACTTTTTTGGCCAACAATTTTAAGACAAGTGCTTTACCAAGTCCACTTGTTCCACCTGTAACAACATAATGTTGTCCTATCAAGTTACTTCCCCCTTTTCTGCTATAACTATACTCTATATTATTTTTATTATTACTTACATGACAATGAGACTCATTATGTTAATATATTATTATAATAAGTAACTAGACAATACAAATCAAAAATTAAAGGGATGTGGCATTAATGAAACTTGTATTTTATGGCGCTGGAAACATGGCTCAAGCAATATTTACTGGCATCATTAACTCTAGTAATTTAGATCCTAATGATATTTACTTAACAAATAAGTCTAACGAACAAGCGTTGAAAGATTTTGCTACTAAACTAGGTGTTAATTATAGTTATGATGATAAACAATTATTAAAAGATGCTGATTATGTATTTTTAGGGACTAAACCTCATGATTTTGATGCGCTTGCTGAACGTATAACTGAACATGTTAGTGAAAGTAATCGTTTCATTTCTATCATGGCTGGTATACCTATAGATTACATTCAACAACAATTAAATTGTAAAAATCCTATCGCACGAATTATGCCAAATACTAATGCACAAGTTGGTCATTCCGTAACTGGAATCAGTTTTTCAACTAATTTCGATCCCAAATCTAAAGATGAAGTGAACGACCTAGTTAAAGCTTTTGGCTCTGTTATTGAAGTGTCTGAGGATCACTTACATCAAGTTACTGCCATCACTGGAAGCGGTCCAGCATTTTTATATCATGTCTTTGAACAATATGTTAAAGCTGGTACAAAATTAGGTTTAGAAAAAGAACAAGTCGAAGAATCTATTAGAAATTTAATTATAGGGACAAGTAAGATGATTGAGCGTTCAGATTTAAGTATGGCTCAATTACGTAAAAATATTACCTCCAAAGGTGGTACAACTCAAGCTGGCTTAGACACATTATCTCAATATGATATCGTGGCCAATTTTGAAGACTGTTTAAATGCTGCAGTTGAACGAAGTATTGAATTATCTAATGTTGAAGATTAATCACTATAAATATTCCTCATAAACTAAATTTTAAGGGTTCTCTAACAAATCAGACTGATACATAATTAAATTTTCAAGCCTCGCTATGCCCAACCTGCATTGCATGAAAAAACTGGACAACCAGTTTTTCTGTGTTGGGTCCCTTCCTAGGGTGCTATCTCAGCCTGTAGTCTTCGACTAGCACTGCTCCCTTAGGAGTCTCGGCTTCAAATTAATTTTCGTTTTAAATTATTCATTTTTTATATATCAGTCCTAAAAAGTAGAGAACCATTTTAAGGGAGTAATATTAAGAAATACATTTTTGAAAACTTATTTCTTAATATCGCTCCCTTATTTATTGTTTTGTAATCAGTAAGTTGACTATATTTAATTGTAATTAATAAAGTAAGTGCTTATATTGATTTCAAAGTAAATTTATATCTTAAAACTATCAAAATCTTTAACAAAGCTAAAGTGTGGTGTATCTGCACTATTCTGTAATTCTTGATTAATTTGTTCGATATCTTCAACATTGTAACGGTTACTTAAATGCGTGATTAAACTATGTTTTACTTGGGCCTTCTTTATCAGCTCAAAAACATCATCAATGTGGCTATGATGATAATTATTAGCGAGTGTTTTTTCACCTTCTATATAAGTCGCTTCATGTATCATTAAATCTGCATTTTGTGCTATGTATTGTTCATTGGCACAAGGTTTCGTATCACCAAAAACAGCAATAATAGGACCTTTTTTTGATTGTCCTCTAAAATCTTGTGATTGATAAAGATGTCCATTATATTCAAATGTATCTTGTAATTTAACTTCTTGATACTTAGGGCCAGGTTCTAAACCAATAGCTCTTAGCGCCTGTACATTAATGGTACCTGTTGTTTCTGGGGCTTCAATACGATAACCATATGATGGTATCCCATGATTTAAGATACGTGCTTCTACAGTAAAACCTTCATGACTATATGATAAGTCCTCATCAATTTCAATATATGTAATAGCATAATTTAAATGAGATTCTGATAATGATAGTGACATTTCCACAAAATCTTTAATACCTTTTGGCCCTATTAATGTAAGGGGCTTTCCATCGCCTCCTTGGAATGATCGACTTGAAAGTAGGCCGGGTAAGCCAAAAATATGATCACCATGCATATGTGTGATAAAAATATGGCTCACTTTTCCTAATTTCAGAGAATGATGTAAAATTTGATGTTGTGTGCCTTCTCCAACGTCGAACAGCCATATGGAATTAGAATACGGTTCTAAGTTTAATGCAATTGCTTGTGTATTTCTTTCTTTTGTAGGTAAACCGGCACTCGTACCAAAAAATGTAACATCCATATATGCCCCTCCTTTTCTTCAATTTATTTTATCATAAAATCATGGTCGTTATTATTTGGTGGATTTTATAATCAACTTAGCCACCTATAAATAAAAAACGTCACGTGAATTTCATGTTATTATTGAGGCTCTCACACTCTTCAATAAAGGATGAATTCACATGACGCAAAATCATTGTAACACGATAAAACATAAAGGAACACACCTAACTTATGAAGAACGCATTCGTATCGAAACCCTTAAAGATTTAGGCTTTTCTAATCGTGCTATTGCACGTGAATTAGGACGTGCGCCTCAAACTATCCATAATGAAATAAAACGCGGTACTACACGTCAAATTTCACGCCAAAAATATCAAGATAAAGTTTATGAATATGAACAATTCCAATATATTCCATCACTCGCACAACAAAATTACTACAAGAATCGACAACGTTGTGGCGCACAATCTTTATGGCGGAAAAATCCTCATTTTATAGCTTGGGCTGATGACTTAATGATTCAACAACGTTGGTCACCTGAAGCTGTTGTGGCATGTGCTCATCGTGAAAATGTATTCCGTAAAGATTTAATACCATGTGTGACAACTTTATATGCTTGGATTAATGATAATATCATGGCGACTAAAAATATCCATCTTTTAGAGAAGTTAAAACGTCGAATGTCTAATCAAACTTATCATCGTACACATCGTCGTATTTTAGGTCCAAGTATTGAACAGCGTCCACAGGACGTCCAATCTCGTCAAACCTTTGGACATTGGGAAATCGATACTGTCATCAGTACCAAAGATAAATCTAAACCTGTCATCTTAACACTCGTTGAACGTGCTACACGTTTTGAAATCTTAAAGCTGATTAATGATAAAAGCGCTCATTCAGTCTCACAAGGATTAACATCAATATTTAAGCATTTAAAGTCGCTCACACCACATATATTCAAATCAATCACAGCAGATAATGGCTCAGAATTCGCATCATTATATGAAGAATTTGGTCATGACATCAATATTTATTTCGCACATCCATTTTCATCATTTGAACGTGGTACCAGTGAAAATCAACATAAAATGTTACGTCGATTTATACCTAAAGGAACTGATCTATCAACCGTGAGTCAATGTCGCTTAAAACAAGTGCAACAATTTATGAATGATTATCCTAGAAAAATCCTAGGCTATGACACAGCTCATCATAGAATGGCTCAAGCATTAAAAGTATTAAATCTATTATAGTTATTTAACAGCTAAATACTTTAGCTGTTACTAACCCAAGATGAGTCATAGATAGAATATCTACCACTCATCTTGGGTTTACAAAACAGAAAAGAGCCTAAAACGTTAGTACTACTTAAAAAATATAAGTGGCTAACTTAAACTTGAAATTTACGGTCGTTATTATTTTAAATTTTATTTAAAATTTTTACTAACTATATCTATGAGATGTATAGTCACACGTCTAAGGAACGTAAAAGAAGCCATTTTAGTGGTAAATAAATGACATCGTCTCATCTTTGTATGACTGACTAATTTTATAAAAGCTCATTCATCAACATCTTAACGATCAAACAGCTATTATCAATCGCACCATATTTAATGACAACTACTTTTGATGTAAGCTCATACTATATATACACAGTAACTTGAGTTATACTAAGCAGTAATAACAATTTTTTGTAATATTATAAGTAATTATATTTTAATAAAAGTTAATACATTCATAGCGACTTTTATTTAAGTGCAATACTCTCAGCATAGTATGTTAATGATTTGTTCGTGTTCGATGTTATACTAGTGATACTAAGATTATTTTTGGAAGTTAACCACTATAATAAAGTTAATGACCATCATATTTTGAAAGTTGTTGCGTCTTGTGTCGTTAGTGGCACAGTGGGCCTGAGATAAAAATATTTCACACTTAGATGCAAGCATTTGGTAGTAACTGTCTGATTTATAAAATGTTTGATTGTCCCGACGATAACTGTCAATCGCTTAATATTAAATCATGTATGCTATTTTCGCAGTCTCTTCAAGCAAATTATATGACGTTTGTGTCGCTTTTACCTTATAATATTAAATTATATATCTAAATAAGAATTGAGGTTTTAATCTTGAGTACTAACAACAAACATATTCCTTGTTTAATCACAATTTTTGGTGCAACTGGTGATTTAAGTCACAGAAAATTATTCCCATCTATTTTCCATCTTTATCAACAGGATAATTTAGATGAACATATAGCAATCATCGGTATCGGACGTCGTGACCTTACTAATGATGATTTCCGAAATCAAGTTAAATCATCAATTCAAAAGCACGTTAAAGATACACATAAAATAGATGCCTTTATGGAACATGTTTTTTATCATAAGCATGATGTCAGTGAAGAAGAAAGTTATCAAGAGTTATTAACATTTAGTAATAAGCTAGATGAAGAATTTAAATTACAAGGTAATCGCCTATTTTACTTAGCTATGGCGCCACAATTCTTTGGTGTCATTTCAGATTTCTTAAAATCATCTGGCTTAACTAAAACAAATGGCTTTAAACGTTTAGTCATTGAAAAACCTTTTGGTAGTGATTTGAAATCTGCAGAAGCACTTAATAATCAAATTCGTAAATCATTTAAAGAAGAAGAAATATACCGAATTGACCATTATTTAGGTAAAGATATGGTACAAAATATTGAAGTATTAAGATTTGCAAATGCTATGTTCGAACCATTATGGAATAATAAATATATTTCAAATATTCAAGTTACGTCTTCAGAAGTATTAGGAGTTGAAGATCGTGGAGGCTACTATGAATCAAGTGGTGCTTTAAAAGATATGGTACAAAACCATATGTTACAAATGGTTGCCTTATTAGCTATGGAAGCGCCTATTAGTTTAAATAGTGACGATATCCGTGCTGAAAAAGTTAAAGTATTGAAATCATTACGCCACTTACAACCTGAAGATGTTAAGAAGAACTTTGTTCGCGGACAATATGGTGAAGGCTATATTGATGGTGAAAAAGTTAAAGCATATCGTGATGAAGATCGTGTTGCCGATGATTCAGAAACACCTACATTTGTATCTGGTAAATTAACGATCGATAATTTTAGATGGGCTGGTGTTCCTTTCTATATCCGAACAGGTAAACGTATGAAAACTAAAACGATTCAGGTCGTTGTTGAATTTAAAGAAGTCCCTATGAATCTATATTATGAAACTGATAAACGTCTTGATTCTAATTTATTAGTCATTAATATCCAACCTAATGAAGGTGTATCGTTGCATTTAAATGCTAAGAAAAACACTCAAGGTATAGAAACTGAACCAGTACAATTATCATATTCTATGAGTGCACAAGACAAAATGAACACAGTAGATGCGTATGAAAATCTATTATTCGACTGTCTAAAAGGTGATGCGACTAACTTTACGCATTGGGAAGAACTTAAATCTACTTGGAAATTTGTAGATGCCATTCAAGATCAATGGAATATGATTGACCCAGAGTTCCCTAATTATGTTTCAGGTACTAACGGTCCACTAGAAAGTGATTTATTATTATCACGTGATGGTAATCAATGGTGGGACGATATTCATTAATTTAATGTTTATAATGTTCAAGCGAATAATAGAAATAGTATAGTCATCGATTATATACTATTTTCTATTACTCGCTTTTTCTATATAACTTATGATTAGTAAACTAATTTAACAAACCACTAACTTATAGGTGTATATTACTTAAAAATAATGTAAAATATAGGTAAATGATTGAATTAATTGGAGTGAAAGTTTTGGACGTTATCAAGCAAATACAACAGGCAATTGTTTATATTGAAGATCGTTTATTAGAGCCGTTCAATTTGCAAGAATTAAGTGATTACGTTGGGCTTTCGCCTTATCATCTTGATCAATCTTTTAAAATGATTGTCGGCTTATCACCAGAAGCTTATGCAAGAGCTCGTAAAATGACTTTGGCAGCTAATGATGTAGTAAATGGTGCAACACGCTTAATGGATATCGCAAAAAAGTATCATTACGCGAATTCTAATGATTTCGCTAATGATTTCAGTGATTTTCATGGTGTATCTCCTATTCAAGCATCAACTAAAAAAGATGAGTTACAAATTCAAAAGAGATTATATATTAAACTATCCACTACTGAAAGAGCTCCTTATCGCTATAGATTAGAAAAAACAGAAGATATTTCATTAGTTGGCTATGTTCGCTTTATTGAAACAAAGGATTTATCGCATCCTTTCAACGTACCCGATTTTTTAGAAGACTTGCTCATCGATGGTAAGATAAAAGAGTTAAGGCGTTATAATGATATCAGCCCTTTCGAACTTTTTGTCGTTAGTTGTCCTTTGGATGATGGTTTAGAAATTTTTGTAGGCGTTCCAAGTGAAAGGTACCCTGCTCACTTAGAAAGTAGATATTTACCTAGCAGACATTATGCTAAATTTAATTTACAAGGTGAAATTGATTATGCAACAAATGAAGCTTGGTACTATATTGAATCTAGTCTACAATTAACATTACCTTATGAACGCAATAGTTTATATGTTGAGGTCTATCCTCTTGATATCACATTTGAAGATTCATTTACTAAAATACAATTGTGGGTACCTGTTAAACAAGGTTCATATCATGAATATTAACAATTAACTAAAAGAGTAGTTTTTTACACTACTCTTTTTATTATTAACAAATTGAAAATTAGAGAGATGTTTACATATGTATGATGTCATCATAATTGGCGGGGGGGCCTGCAGGTCTTGCTAGCGCCTTAACATTAGGACGCGCACTTAAAACGACTTTAGTTATTAATAACGATAGTCCAAGAAATAAAGTTACTGAACATTCGCATGCTTTTTTAACTCAAGATGGTGTTACACCTAGTACTTTACGTCAAAGCGCACAACACGATGTTGACAAATATGCTGACGTAGAACGACTTAACGACACAGTTATTGATATTAAGAAGATTGAACAATATTTTGAAGTACAAACTTTAAATTCAACATTTAAAGCACGTAAAATAATGATTTGTACTGGTTTAAAACAAAAATTACCTACTATAGAAGGTATTGAAGATTGTTATGGCAAATCTGTTTTTTACTGTCCATGGTGTGATGGTTATGAACTCAAAGATCAATCGTTAATCGTATCTGTTCCATCTGAACATATTAGGTTTATGGCAAAATTAATTTCAAATTGGGTTAGCGATATTGTGATGAACCCTTCTGATGGCAACCATTTAACTCAAGAGGACATACAGTACTTTCAAAATAAAAAAATCCAACTTATAAATGGAAAAATTAAACGCTTTGAACATGATAATGGTCAACTAAGTCATGTTATTTTTGAAGATGGTAAGACTATCACACGTTCTGCTGATTTAGTTGGTATTGAATTGGATAGCCATTTCAACTTTTTAACATCATTAAATTTAAAACGAGCAGATGATGATAGTATTGATATCGATGAATTTGGAGAAACATCAGTTAGAGGTGTGTTCGTTGCTGGCGAATCATCAACGATTAGACCTTCACAATTGATTGACGCTGCTTCAAGTGGTAATAATATTGCTAAGTTTGTTGCAATGCAAATCATCGATGAAGATGATATTAAATAATATAACAATAACCTCAGAAAAGGATTTTAACTTTTCTGAGGTTATTTATTACTAGTTAATATGCGTTGATTTATAGCGACATTATTCTGTGTCAAATATAGCTTCTATGTTATGAATAATATTTAATTTTATAGCTAAGTATATGGTTTATTATCGTTACACATTCTAAATTTAGTCGTTAATTTCGGCTACAAATGCCTCAAATGGCTGTAGATGATTTAAATCAATATTATTATCATAATTATGCAGTTTTATCGTTAAGTCTGACTCATTAAATGTAGTATTAAGTTTTGATTTTTCTGCAGTTAAATTTCCTACAACCAATACTTTCTTATCATTTAATGTTCTCGTATAGGCAAATACGTTTCTATTGTCAGCATCTACTAAATCAAATGTACCATATACATAAATATCATCTGATTTACGTAATTGTATTAAGTCTTTGTAAAATTGTAATACTGAATGATCATCGTTTAATTGTTGAGCAACGTTGATCGTACGATAATTAGGATTGACCGGGAACCATGGTTGTCCTTTAGTAAAGCCGCCGTTTAAAGAATCATCCCATTGCATAGGAGTGCGTGAATTGTCACGATTTTCATCTTTATATTTAGCTAATAACGCCTCAACATCTCCACCTTGTTCTTTAACAATATTGTAATCATTTTTAACTGCAACATCATTAAATGTTTCAATACTCTCAAAAGGATAGTTTGTCATGCCTATTTCTTGTCCTTGGTAAATAAATGGTGTTCCTTGTTGTAAGAAGTATACTGCCGCATGACTTGTTGCAGATTCATACCAATATTGCTCATCATTTCCCCAAGTTGATACGCGTCTTGGTTGATCATGATTTTCAATAAATAATGCATTCCAACCCTTACCTTCGAGTTGCTTTTGCCATCTATTTAAAATATCTTTATAAGATTTAACATCAAATTTAGAGTCCCCACTATTCCATAAGCCTAAATGTTCAAATTGGAATATCATATTAAATTTACCATTTTGCTCACCAACCCATTCATCTGCATTATCAGGGCTGACACCATTAGCTTCTCCAACTGTCATAATGTCATATTGGCTTAATGATTTATCTTTCATTTCTTGAAGCCAATCCTGAATTCCTGGTTGATTCATATCAACATCAAAAGCCGGTGCATATGTTTTACCTTCTGGTACTGGTAGGTCACCTGCTTCGAATGTTTTTTTAATATGGGTAATGGCATCTACTCTGAAACCATCAATACCTTTATCAAACCACCAATTCATCATATCGAATACAGCATTTCTAACATCGGGGTTATCCCAATTTAAATCTGGTTGTTTTTTACTAAATAAATGGAAATAATATTGTCCTGTATGCGCATCATATTCCCAAGTTGAACCATTAAAAATACTTTCCCAATTATTAGGTTCAGAGCCATCTGGTTTAGGGTCTTGCCAAATATACCAATCTCTTTTTGGATTATCTTTACTAGATTTTGATTCAATAAACCAAGGATGCTCATCAGATGTATGATTAACCACTAAATCTAATATTAATTTCATATCTCTTTGATGAACTTCATTTAATAGCTGGTTAAAATCAGCCATTGTTCCAAATTCATCCATAATATCCATATAATCACTGATATCATAACCGTTATCATCATTCGGTGATTTGTACATTGGACTTAACCAAATTACATCAATACCTAAGTCTTTTAAATAGTCTAATTTATCAATAAGACCTGGTAAATCACCAATACCATCATTATTACTATCATTAAAACTTCTAGGATAAACTTGATATGCAACTGCTTCTTTCCACCATTGTTTAGTCATTTTAAAACTCCTTTATCTTTGTGTCGATTGTCGTATATTTAATTTAGTATCAACTAATGTATATTGTGCCTTGGGTTGTGGTGTATCATTTAGCATATTTAATACTGCTATACCTGCTAACTTACCTAACTCTTGTGGCTGAATATCTATGGTAGTTTGTGGTGGCGATGCATTAGCAGTTAAATATGAGTCATTAAATGTTGCTGTTATAACATCGTTCGGAATAGATATGTTAAGTTCATATAAAACACTTAGAACTGCTAGGTGCAACATGGCATCAGAGGTGATCACTGCTAACTTATTCCTTTTTAATAGAACAATATTTTCTTTAAAATATGTCATGATTTTATCTCTATTGATATCTAGTTCGACAATTTGATGCTTTATCTGCCGATTCATCACAGTTGTTTCAAAGCCTAATTTTCTATCTTTAAATACTTCAAAATGAGCTGGCTCACATATATAAATGATTTCATCAATATCTTGTGAAATAATATGTTCAGTTAAACGCTGTGAAGCTATAATATTATCATTATCAATATGAGGGATAGTTAAATCTTCATCATTAACAGGTTTGCCTAAGACGACAAAAGGTAGACCTTCTGAACTTAATAACTGTTTAACCGGGTCATCTTCTTTTGAATATAACAACACAAATGCGTCTACCATTCGTTGTTTAATCATTATATGAACTTCATTGACAATATCATCTAGTTGTTTAGATACTGTTGTTTGTGTCCCATAACCACGTTGATTACACTGTTGTGAAATACCCAACAATACATTGATATAAAATGGATTTAAGCGTATTTGTTCATCTGAACCTTTTAATATTAGTCCAATTTTATATGATTGATTTGTCTTTAAAGTTCTTGCAGCTGAATTAGGATAATAATCCAATTTTTCCATTACTTGTGATACTTTAGTTACTGTTTCTTTACTGATGCGTGAATTACCCTTTATGACTCTTGATACAGTTGAGGGTGATACACCAGCTAATTTTGCAACATCTTTAAGTGTGACCGTAAAATCACCTCTTTATTTTCTAAAATAATAGGTAAACGTTTTCAACTACAATTTCAGTTTAGCTATCAACATTTAAAAAGTCAAAACATTTGTGCAAACGTTTGCACAAAATACTAATAAAAAATCTCTTACCCATGTTTGTAAGAGACTTATAATTATTATTTCAGTGTTAGTTATTTAAAATATAACTTATCAATGCTATAAATGCGTGCGTTTTAATCACTGACAGCAAAATAATTACCTTGACCATCTTGGAAATTAAACACACGTGCACCATTCATTTCAATAACATCGTGACCTGTCAAATTCAAACTTTTCAATTTTTCATATAATGCATCAAAATGGGTTTCTTTAAACATTAGTGACGGCGTTCCAAGATTAACTTCAGGACTATATTTTTCAATAAATTCTTTAGACATGATTGATAATGAAGTCTCGGCTGTTGTCGTTGGTGCAACTTCAATTGCTTTATAATCTTCTACTAAATTCGTTTCACTTATAATGACAAAATTTAATGTTTCTGTCCAAAATAATTTAGCTTGTTCAACATTATCCACATATAGCATTACTTGATTCAATTTATCCATATAAAATTCCTCTGTTTCTGTATTATGACAGTTATCATACCATAATATAAATAGTTAATCAGTCCTAAAAGTAGAGAAAACAAAAAAACGGATAGCTATTTGCTATCCGCTTCATTCATTATTATTCTTCAACCCATTGTGTATGGAAGACACCTGGTTTATCTTTTCTTTCGTATGTGTGAGCACCGAAGTAGTCACGTTGTGCTTGAATTAAGTTTGCTGGTAAGTCAGCTGAACGATAACTATCATAGTAATTAATACTTGATGAGAATCCTGGAGTTGAAACGCCATTTTGTACACCAGTTGCTACAACATCACGTAATGCGTCTTGATAGTCAGTTACAATATTTTTGAAGTATGGATCTAATAGTAAATTTTGTAATCCTGGGTTATTATCATATGCATCTTTAATTTTTTGTAAGAATTGTGCACGAATGATACATCCTTCTCTCCAGATCATTGCTAGATCTCCAAGTTTAAGATTCCATTCATTATCTTCACTTGCTTTACGCATTTGAGCAAACCCTTGTGCATATGAACAAATTTTACTCATGTATAATGCTTTACGAATTTTTTCAAGGAATTCTTTTTTGTCACCAGTAAATGACGCTTGTGGACCATTTAATTCTTTCGAAGCATTAACACGTTCTTCTTTAATTGATGAAATAAAACGAGCAAATACTGATTCTGTGATAATTGTCAATGGAATACCTAATTCTAGCGCATTAATTGAAGTCCATTTTCCTGTACCTTTTTGTCCAGCAGTATCAAGAATTTTTTCAACAAGTGGTTCGTTATCTTCGTCTAATTTAGTGAAAATATCACCTGTAATTTCAATTAAATAACTTTCTAATTCACCAGCATTCCAATCTTTAAATGTTTGTGCAATTTCATCATGTGACATGCCTAATAATTCTTTCATCATGGCATAACTTTCAGCTATTAATTGCATGTCTGCATATTCAATACCATTGTGCACCATTTTAACATAGTGTCCTGCACCATTTGGTCCGATATAAGTGACACATGAAGCACCATCTTTTGCTTTAGCAGCGATAGCATCTAAAATGTCAGCAACTTTATTATAAGCTTCTTCTTGACCACCAGGCATTAATGATGGACCAGTTAATGCACCAACTTCACCGCCTGATACGCCCATGCCGATAAAGTTAATACCACTTTCAGCTAATGCTTTATTACGTCTGATTGTATCTTCATAGTTTGTATTACCACCGTCAATTAAAATATCGTCATCATCTAGTAATGGTAATAAACTTTCAATTGTAGCATCAGTCGCTTTACCTGCTTTTACCATTAATAAAATTTTACGGGGTTTTTCTAATGAATTTACAAATTCTTCTAAGGAATAAGTAGGATGAATATTCTTCCCTTTAGATTCTTCTACCATTAAATCTGTTTTTTCACTTGAACGATTATAAACTGAAACACTATATCCACGTGATTCAATATTCCAAGCTAGGTTTTTACCCATTACAGCTAAACCTATAACTCCAATTTGTTGTGTCATATTACTTACCTCACTTGTTCAAATTTTCAATAGTATTGTATCACAAATGTGCTCTTCACTTCACTAAATCAGTTTGATTCGCGTGCTACTATTTTTATTATTTCTAACACTTGTTGTGCTAATAAATTAAGAGATGCTATTGGCATTCTTTCATTTGTAGTATGGATATTTTCATAACCTACCCCTAATATCACTGATGGAATACCTAAAGTGTTAACTATACTACCATCTGAGCCTCCACCTGATATCACAGTATCATTTGGTAGTCCAAGATTCTGAGCACTCAATTTAGCAATGTCAACTACTGGTTCATTGTTGTTAATCTTAAAGCCAGGATAGCTTTGTTCAATCGTTACTTCAGCATTGCCACCAAATTCTTCAGCTGTACTTTCAAAAATGTCTTTCATATGTTCTACTTGGGCATTGATACTGTCATCATTGTGAGATCGTGCTTCTGCTTCTAAAAATACAGTATCTGCCACAATATTAGTTGCTGAACCACCATGGAACTTACCAATATTAGCAGTTGTCTCTTCATCAACTTGGCCTAATTTCATTCTACTAATGGCCTTAGCTGCAATATTGATAGCACTTATGCCTTCTTTAGGCGTACTTGCATGGGCCGTTTTGCCAGTAATTTTAGTTGAAATTAACATTTGAGTTGGTGCTCCTACAACTGTTGTACCAACATCTACATTAGCATCAATAGCATAACCAAAATCTGCATCTAATAGGTTAGGATTTAACTGTTTAGCTCCTAATAAGCCTGATTCTTCACCAACAGTAATAACAAATTGTAATTGGCCATGTGGAAGTTGTTGTTCTTGTAGCACAGTTAACACTTCAATAATAGCTGCTAGTCCTGCTTTATCATCAGCACCTAGAATTGTAGTACCATCTGAGTAAATATAACCGTCTTCATTAATTACTGGTTGTATATTAAGCCCAGGTACAACTGTATCCATATGACTAGTAAAATATATTTTATTCGTATCATATGCAATATTACTAGCTAGCGTACAAACTAAATTGTTGGCTCCTAATTTATCATGTTGACTTGCTTGGTCTTCAACTACTTTTAGTCCTAATGATGAAAATTTATCTTTTAAAATTGGCTGTATTTGTTCTTCGTGTCCAGTTTCAGAATTAATTTTAACTAATTCTAAAAATGTGTCTAACAAACGTTGCTCATTAATCATCCGAAAAACCCCTTTTTAATTATTAATATAATTCTAACTCATATAATTAAGTTATAAAAATATATTGATTGCTAATTTCAACTTATCGTATAATGATTAAAATATATTACATTGATGACAACATCATTTTTTAAATTTTCGGAGGTTGACTATGAATAACAAAATATTAAGAATTATTATAATTGTTATGTTAGTTTCAGTAGTATTAGCACTTATATTAACGAGTTTAATTCCTATTATGTAATCTACTTTTATAAAAATTAAACTAACAAGCCAGTAAATGAGTTATTAACAATTCATTTACTGGCTTGTTTAACATTATAAAATCTGTCTTGATAGTTAGCACAATATTGTTGATTCATGTACATGATCAATATTTGAACTATTTTAAATATGTCTATGTTCAGGTTATTTCGCTATGCATTTTTAATGAGCCAAATTGAGATTTAATTTGTAAATACTCCTCTAATTCATTCAAAATTTGGATTACACTTGCTCTAGAGTTAAGTGCTTGATGAGAAGTAGGCAACGGTAATTGATCTAATTTCAAACGTAACTCATATAAATTATGTAGTCTCATTGCAGTATAGTCATTACTATTTACGTTTTGTCCGATTTCTGTTAACAATTTTGACAAATCATTTAGTAATGGATCATGATGACTTATATTTTCAAGAAGTGGTTTCATTCTTATTAATAATTCTACTTGTTCTTCTCTCATATCAAAATAATGATAGTATGAATTCTCATTTCTGACAAAATGATTTTTAACATCTCTAAATGCAATTGATTTAGCTTTTTTGATTTTTAATAATAAATCATCAAATTCTAACGCAATAGTTTCGTTATACTGTTGACAAATATAACTAAATTGATTAAATATATCTGCAATTTGATTTTCAATTTGACATTTAAATTGATCCAATTTTTTATCTAAGCTAGGCATCATTAAATTCATTATAAAAGCGATACTTAAACCAATGATTAATAATAATGTTTCATTAATAATTAAATGTAAGTTAATCGCTTTTGCATTAAATACATGTAGTAAGATAACACAACTTGTAATTACACCTTCTTGAACCTTTAATACTACGGTTAACGGTATAAATAACAAAACAATAAGCCCTAGAACTATAGCATTTTGGCCTAACAAACTAAATATCGCTGAACCTAAAAATAAAACTAAGAAACAAGACACTAGTCTTGAGTTAATCGCTTGAAGTGAATGTACTTTAGTATGTTTAATACATAGAACGACCAATATAGCACTAGAGGCGTAATTATCTAAACCTAATAGTTTACTGATAATTACGCCTAAAGTCATACCCACTGCTGTTTTTATAGTTCTAAATCCAATCTTATAAGGATTTAACTGTAACATGGGCTATTGCCTCTTATCTTTCTTCACAATATTTATTGAATAACGTTTGTAGTTGATTAATTACATCTATAACATCATGACCTTCAATTTGATGTCTTTCTACCATTTCTTGAATCTTACCATCTTTTACTAACGCAAAAGATGGACTTGAAGGTGCATATCCTTCAAAATAATCTCTTGCACGTTGAGTTGCTTCTTTATCTTGTCCTGCAAAAACAGTAACTAAACGTGTAGGTAATACATCATAATGTAAGGCATGTGCAGCCGCTGGACGTGCTACACCACCTGCACAACCACATACAGAGTTAACCATTACTAATGTCGTACCATCTTGTTGAAGTACTTTATCTACATCTTCTGCAGTTGTTAATTGTTCGTAGCCAGCAGATTCAATTTCATTTCTTGCTTGCTCAACTACACCATTCATATATAAATCAAAATTCATATCCATAAGTCAATTCACCTTTCCCTAACCTATTATTTAAACTATCTACATTCTACTAATTAATATCACTTTGTTCAATAAACTAGTTTATAATTATTTTAATTTTAACTGATATCATATTATTTTTAATTCATTTTTCGTTACACTTGTTATTTCACTTTATTAATGATCACTTTATGTGTTAGTTATAGCTTTAATTTTAATTAAGCAAAATGCTTTGCCATATAAGCTTTGAGATAACATAGTCGTCGTGATACTGTCATTAAAAAAGAATGAAACGCTAATGTCTCATTCTTGTATTATTGTATCGTTACTTAATATTTAAATTAACAATTAATAAATATTTGTATTGTCAACAGAATATTGCTCTATTCTATTCTTGATATGGTTCATAAATTGACCTGTTTGTAAGCCATCTAAAATACGGTGATCTATTGAAATACATAAGTTAACCATATTTCTAATAGCAATCATATCATTAATAACTACTGGTTTCTTCACAATAGATTCCACTTGTAAAATTGCAGCTTGTGGATGATTGATTATTCCCATTGAAGAAACTGAACCAAATGTACCCGTATTATTAACAGTAAATGTTCCGCCTTGCATATCTGCGTTTGTTAATGATTTATTACGCGCTTTTTGTGCCAATTCATTAATTTCTCTAGCTATGCCTTTGATAGATTTTTCATCAGCATGCTTAATAACAGGAACATATAACTTGTCACCGTCAGCAATGGCAATTGAAATATTAATATCTTTGTGTAACACTATTTCATTACCTTGCCAGCTACTATTTAGTAATGGATATGCTTTTAGGGCATCTGCTACAGCTTTTACAAAAAAGGCAAAGAACGTTAAATTATAACCCTCTTTTTGTTTAAAACTATTCTTATAATAGTTTCTAGTATTTACTAAATTTGTTGCATCTACTTCAATCATCATCCAAGCGTGTGGAATTTCAGTAACACTATTGACCATATTTTGAGCAATTGCTTTTCTTACACCATTAACTGGTATTGAACTAGATGTTTGGTTATGATTTGTCACATCATTATTAATTTTTTCAGTTGTTTTATTGTTATTATCATTAGACAATGGACTATTTGGTGTAGCTTCTGATGTACCATTTTCAATAGCTTTAAGTATATCTTTCTTAGTTACTCGTCCTTCAAAACCACTACCATGTACTAGTGCTAAATCTATATTATGTTCTGATGCTAATTTAAATACGACTGGTGAATATCTACCATTATTTCTTGGTTGTTGTTCCGTAAGTTGGTCATTTATTGTGTCGATTTTATTGTTATTGTCAGATGCTTTATCGACCGTAACCTTTTGCTCTTCAACATTGTCAATCGTATTATCTATAGTTTGGTCAGTATTTGAAGATGCATCAGCTGTTGCTATCTTACATATCACTGTATCAATTGCTACAGTTTGACCTGCTTCTACTGTTATTTCAGTAATGGTACCAGAAATCGTAGAAGGGACTTCAGCTGTTACTTTATCAGTAATGACTTCACATAAAGGTTCATATTCATCTATATGGTCTCCAACAGAAACTAACCATTGTTCTATTGTACCTTCATGAACACTTTCACCTAATTTAGGCATTGTAATATCCATGTTTTTCCCTCCTTAATAGTCTGCTAATTGTCTCATTTTATGCAAGATTTTTTCTGGATTCATCATTAATTCATTTTCTAAAACAGGTGAAAATGGCATTGATGGTACGTCTGGCGCAGCTAATCTCATAATTGGAGCATCAAGATCAAATAAACAGTGTTCAGCAATAATTGCAGACACTTCTGACATTACACTACCTTCTAAATTATCTTCAGTAACTAATAATACTTTTCCAGTTTGTTTCGCACGATCAATAATTGTATCTTTATCTAAAGGATAAACTGTTCTTAAATCTACAACCTCTACATTAATACCATCTTCAGCTAATATATCAGCAGCTTGTAAACAATAATTAACCATTAAGCCATAACAAAATACAGTTAAGTCGTCACCTTGACGTTTAACATCAGCTTTACCTAAAGGAACAGTATAATATTCTTCAGGTACTTCTTCTTTTAAGAAACGATAAGCTTTTTTATGTTCAAAGTATAAAACAGGATCGTTTGATTCTATAGATGATAATAATAATCCTTTAGCATCATACGGAGTCGAAGGAATGACTATTGTTAATCCTGGTGTTGAAGCAAAAATACTTTCAATACTTTGTGAATGATAAAGGCCTCCATGAACCCCTCCACCAAATGGCGCGCGAATAGTTAGTGGACATCCCCAATCGTTATTTGAGCGATATCTCATTTTAGCTGCTTCACTAATAATTTGATTAGTTGCGGGTAAGATGAAATCAGCAAATTGGATTTCAGCTATTGGTCGTTTACCTAACATTGCTGCACCTATCGCTGTACCAATGATATTTGACTCTGCTAATGGCGTATCAATTACTCTATTTTCTCCATATTTTTCTTGTAAACCTTGCGTAGTGCCAAATACGCCGCCCTTTTTACCTACGTCTTCGCCAAGAATAAATGTATTATTATCATATTGTAGTGCTAAATCTTGTGCTTGGCGTATCGCCTCTAAATAAGATAACTTTGTCATTAATTAAGGCTCCCTTCTTCATAAACATAAGTATAAGCCTCTTCAACATCAGGGTAAGGTGCTTCTTCAGCAGCTTTTGTAGCTTGGTTAATAATTTCCTTATGTTCTTGTTCTATTTCTTGTAACCATTGTTCATCAATAATTTCATTTGCTAACAGTTCGTTTTTAAATTTTTCATTACAATCAGCTTTTTTTAAATTATCTCTTTCTTCTTTTGTTCTATATTGATCATCATCATCAGAAGAATGGGCAGTCATCCTACTTGTAACAGCTTCAATTAGAGTAGCACCTTCACCAGCAAGTGCACGTTCTCTAGCTTCTTTCATCGCTTTATACACAGCGAGTGGATCATTTCCATCTACTTGCTCACCAAACATGCCATAACCAATCGCTCTATCTGATAAATTTTTAGCAGCATATTGCAACGAATCAGGAACTGAGATGGCATATTTATTATTAATGATAACGCAAACCATTGGCAATTTATGCACTCCTGCAAAATTGAGACCTTCATGGAAGTCACCTTGGTTTGAACTACCTTCTCCTACAGTGGCAGTGGCAATATTTTGTTTGTCATCCATTTTTAATGCTAAAGCAGCACCTACCGCATGTGGAATTTGTGTTGCTACTGGAGAACTTTGTGATAGTATATTATGTTCTCTACTACTAAAATGAGATGGCATTTGCTTACCACCAGAATTGATATCTTCTTTTTTACCAAATGCTGCTAAAAAAGTATGATATGCTGAAATTCCCATGTATGTAACAAATGCTAAATCACGATAATAAGGAGCTGAAATATCCCCTTCTTTCATAGCATAAGCCATACCAATTTGTGTAGCCTCTTGGCCTTGTCCACTTACGACAAAAGGTATTTTACCAGCACGGTTTAACAACCATAATCTCTCGTCAATTTTTCTACCTAAATCCATTGCTTTATAGATTTCTTTTAGGTCTTGTTCAGTAAGGCCTAGTGATTTATAATCAATCATCTTTTATCCTCCAATTTAAACATGAATAGCTCTATCTTCAACTTTTAATCCTAATTCCATTAATACTTCAGAAATAGAAGGATGTGCATGAGTTGTTAAACCTAATTCTAGTGAAGAACCATTCATAAACTGCAATAATGAAACTTCATTTATCAATTCTGTTACATGTGGACCAATCATATTAATGCCAATAATCTCTTGGTTTAACTGATCAACAACCATTTCACAATATCCTTTTTCACTATCACTACTATCAATAACCGCTTTGCCAATTGCTTTAAATGGTACTTTATAACCTCGTGCCTTAATACCTTGTTTTTTAGCTTGTTCAATAGTTAAACCAATGGAAGCAATTTCAGGTTGAGTATAGACACACTTAGGCATTAAGTTATAATTTACTGGAATTGGTCCAGCATCAAACATATGTTCAACTGCAACAATACCTTCCTTAGAACCCACATGTGCAAGTTGTAATTTACCAATGCAGTCACCAGCAGCATATATATGTTTGTCTTCAGTTTGTTGAAACTCATTTGTCTCAATATGACCACTTTTTGACAGCTTAATCTTAGTATTATTCAAACCAATATCAGCTGTATTTGGTTGTCTACCAACAGATAATAATACTTTGTCTACGACAATGTTGTCATTATTTAGTGATAAGCGTACATCACTTTCAGTTACTTTGACATCTGATTCGGCAAGTTTGACATTTTCATGAAATTTAACGCCACGTTGAGTTAAAGCAGTTTTTAAAACTTTAGCAATTTGGGTACTTTCAGTCGGTAAGATGGAAGGTCCAGCTTCAATCACAGTAACATCTACACCTAGATCAACCATTAATGACGCAAATTCTAATCCAATGACACCACCACCGATTATGCCTATACTTGATGGCAACGTTTCTAATGCTAATACATCATCACTAGACAGAATTCTTTCATGATCAAATGGTAAAAATGGTAATGCATAAGGCTTAGAACCAGTAGCAATCAAGACAAATTGATTTGGTAAAATGTCAGATTCTCCATCTTCGTATTCAACTGATATTGTTCCACTCTGTGGTGAAAATATTGAAGTTCCCAAGATTCTACCTGTACCGTTATAAATATCAATGTGATTGTGTTGCATTAAATGTTCTACACCTTGATACATTTGTTTTACAATTTCTTCTTTACGTGCAAACATCTTGTCATAATTAATATCATAATCTTCAACATTTATACCGAATGTTGATGCATGTTTAACCGTTTGCAGGACTTCAGCAGATTTCAACAGTGCTTTTGTTGGGATACAACCTTTATGTAAACATGTTCCACCTAATAGACTACGCTCTACAATTGCGACTTTTTTTCCAAGTTGAGATGCGCGAATTGCGGCAACATAACCTGCAGTTCCTCCACCTAAAACGACTAAATCATATTGTTTTTCAGACATGACTTTACTCCTAACTATTTATGGACATGACAATTTGCCATTGTTGTCCCTAATTTTCTAAGACAAGCATACTAAATCATTTTACATCATATGTAGGTCGTAGAAAATTAATTTAATATATTTATTTAAGTCAATTTACAAAAATTTACATTATTGAAATAATATTTATTGTCTTTTATTCTGGTCAATCATTTCTTTAGCATTTTGTCTCGTCAATTCAGTTACACTAGCACCCGAAATCATACGCGCAATTTCATCCACTTTATCTTCATCTTTTAATTCTTTTACTTGAGTTATCGTACGGTCATCTTTAGTATATTTCGAAATCAATAAATGATGATCACTCATAGATGCGACTTGTGGTAAATGAGAAATACAAATGACTTGAATAAATTCAGCAATATCTTTCATTTTTTCAGCCATTCTTTGTGCAGCTTGTCCAGACACACCAGAATCAACCTCATCAAACAATATTGCAGTTTGTCCTCGTGACTTAACAAAGATACTTTTCAGAGCTAGCATTATTCTTGATAATTCCCCACCAGAAGCAATTTTATTTAAACTTTTTAGAGGTTCACCTTTATTAGGGCTAATTAAAAATTCAACAAATTCTATGCCATCTTTATTAGGTTCATCTAAAGGTTTAAATGAAATCTCTAAATTAGCATCTTTCATTTGCAAATTCTGTATTTCTGCTACGATGTGGTCTCTAAGTTCTCGAGCTACTTTACGTCGCTCTTGTGACAATGATTCACCCACACTATAGACTTCACTATATAGGGAATCAATTTGTGCTCGCAATTCTGCTGTACTTTGTTCATAATTTTCAATTTTATTTATTTCATTTGTTAATTTTTCTTGATATGAAATTAATTCTGAAATATCTTTACCGTATTTTCGTTTCAAATTTGTTAATAAATTCATACGAGATTCAAATTCATTTAACGTTTGTTCATCAAATTCAGTATTTGCCATTTCATCATACAACTCATGCTTGGCATCTTCTAAAATATAATAAAATTGATCGATATCTTCTTTTAATTTTTCATATTTTTGTGGAACGATATCATTGATAATTTGAAGATGATTACTTAATTCATATAACCTATCAGTTATCGCATTTTCATCTGTTAACGTTTGATGCGCATTATTAAGTGCTAAACTTAACTTTTCTGAATTTTGAATTCGTTTAATATCAACTTCTAACTGTTCAATCTCTCCATCTTTCAGTTGAGCTTCTGTTAACTCTTCCAATTGGAACTTCATTAAATCAAGCCTTTGTAATAATGCTTGGTCTGCAGATTCCAACTCTTCTAATTCTTTCTTTTTATTAACATAAGTTTGATAAGTATTGTGGTATTGATCGATTAAATCTTGATAGCGTTTTTCTGCATAATTATCAAGTAACGTTAAATGATATTTCTGTTTTAGTAAAGATTGCGTTTCATGTTGTCCATGTATATCTAGTAATTCTTGCATTACTCTTCTTAAATCTGATAATGTCACTGTTTGATTATTTATCTTGCACAAACTCTTACCAGAGCTGAAAATTTCTCTCTTAACCAATAAAAAATCTTCATCAATTTCTATATCCATATCGTTAAGTATATGAATTGCGTCTTTACTATCATCAATATCGAATATACCTTCAATTATAGCTTTCTTTTCACCATGCCGAACAAAATCAGATGATGCTCTCATACCAATTAATTGTCCTATAGCATCGATAATAATGGATTTACCTGAACCCGTTTCACCACTTAACACGGTTAAACCATCTGAAAAATTAATTTCTAATTCCTCGATTATGGCAAATTGTTTGATTGATAAGGTTTGTAACATATAAACATCGCTTCCTTATAACAAATTAAAAATTCTTGTTTTAATTTCTTCACTAGCTTCTTTATTTCTACAAATAATTAAGCAAGTATCATCACCACAAATAGTTCCTAATACTTCTTCCCAATTAATTTGATCTAAAATTGCTCCAATAGATTGTGCATTACCAGGTAAGGTTTTAAGTACTAATAAGTTGTCTGTACCATCTATATTTACAAATGAATCCATTAAGTAGCGACCTAATTTCTCTAATGGATGAAATTTACGATCGTTTGGTAAACTATAAACATATTGACCTGATGGAATAGGTACTTTTATTAACTGTAATTCTTTAATATCTCGTGAAACAGTCGCTTGTGTAACATTTAAATCATAATCATTTAATCTTTTTACTAATTCATCTTGTGTTTCAATTTGTTCATTTGATATAATTTCTCTTATTTTAATATGCCTAACTGATTTTTTGGGCACAACAAACACCTCTGATTACGAATATTTATACAGTTATTTTAACATATGCCTTCTTTTACTACTACTAATCACTTTTGCAATAAAAGGGTAAACATAGTTGATTGTTTCAATAAATGGTTTATAAAGCTGAATATATTACATTAAAGTTATACATTTTCAAATGTATAAAAATGAATATCTGTGTAATATACTTAAAGAAATTCAAATAATTTAAATATATGTTTCTTTATTATTTAAAAGGTTACACTTAAAAGCTCATAACTTAATTTGTTTAACAGAATGTAGACATCTTATATTTATTAGTGCAAAAAAAGAAACTCTAAAAAATGGCCCTATAATAAATTGGGTCGGTAAGATATCTTTAAAATTATCTTATCAACCGAATTTGACAAAGAGCCTAAAAAATTAAGTCTATATAAACAGATGTTAAAAATAAATAAAACCCAAGACATTAATTGTCTCAGGTCTTAGTGATCTCTATTGAAGAATAATTCTACAATGTTTTCTAGCTGTGAAATATCATAGTCATCATCTAATTGTCTTAATTCATTTAGCGCTTGTTCTTTATGATACTTGAGTTTATTTTCAGTTTCGTCTTTACCTAATAAACTTACATATGTACTTTTATTATTTTCAATATCACTGCCAATTTTTTTACCTAGCTTTGTTTCATCACCATAACAATCAAGCAAATCATCTTTAATTTGAAACATTAGTCCTAAATGATAACTAAAATGTTCTAGATGACTATGTGTGATGTCATTCACTTCAGCAATGTCAGCAGCGCTTAATACTGCAAATTGTAATAATGCACCTGTCTTAGTTTCATGAATAGCTTCAAGTATATCTATGCCTACTTTTTTATCTTCGCTTTGCATATCTAACATTTGACCACCTACCATACCCATGTGGCCACTTGCAATTGATAATCTTTTAATGACATCTACTTTTTGCTTATCACTTAATGCTTTATCACATGCTATCAATTCAAAAGCTTTTGTCAGTAATGCATCTCCAGCTAATATAGCAGTCCATTCACCATAAACTTTATGGTTAGTAAGTTTGCCACGTCTATAATCATCATTGTCCATTGCAGGTAAATCATCATGAATTAAAGAATAAGTGTGTATCATTTCTAAAGCTAAAGCACTTTGTAATCCTAAGCGATAATCTTTATTCAAAGCATTTAAAGTTAGCATTAATAATACTGGTCTGATTCGCTTACCTCCAGCATTTAAAGAATAGAGCATACTTTCTTCAATCGGCGTTGATAAATTCGACATTTGAATTGAATTGTCTAAAGATTCATTGATTTCATCAATTAATTTATTCATCGGTATCATTGTCATTATCATCATCCTGTGTTTCTTCTTTAATTAAATCATTCACCTTTTTTTCGGCATTTTTTAATGTTGTGTCACAAGCTGCAGATAATTTCATACCTCTTTGATATAAATCTAAAGATTCTTCTAATGAAACAGTCTCATTATCTAATTTTTGGACAATGTTTTCTAGTTCTTGCATCATTTCTTCAAAACTTTGTGTTTCTTTAGTCATCATTACACCTTACTTTCGTCACTTTTGCATCTACAGTACCATCTTTCATTGTTAATGTCATATTATCATCAACATTCAAGTCTTTAGTACTGGTAATGACTTTTTCATTTTTATTAATTATTGCATAACCTCTCAACATTGTATTCGTCGGACTCAAATTATTTAAATTTTCCACTTTATATTTAAGTTCATTCTGATAAGTCATGACTTTATTATTTAAGATTTTGATAAGTTGTTCTTTCAATTGGTCATTACTCTTGGCTTTTTCATAAACATTATATTGCAAGTCTTTTAAACTAAATCTTTGTTGAGTTAACAACAACTTATGACGTTGTTGTTCGATTGTATTTATAATGTTTTGATTCAACCTTTTTTCTAAATCATCACGTCGTTGAATTTGTTGATCATATAACAATGATGGTTGTTTAAATTTATAATATGATGCTAAATAATCAACATGTTTTTGTTGCTGCTCGATATACTTTTTAATATGTCGCGTTAACGTGAATTGATACTGTTTAATTTGCTCTATTAGGTCAAATTGATCAGGTGTAGCAATCACAGCTGCTTGTGTAGGTGTTGCCGCTCTTACATCAGCAACAAAATCACTCAACGTAAAATCTGTTTCGTGCCCTACTGCAGATATGATTGGTGTTTGACAATTAAATATAGCTTTAACAACTTCTTCTTCGTTAAAATTCCATAGATCTTCAATAGATCCACCACCTCGACCAACAATGATCGTATCTACACCTAAACTATCTGCATATTGAATTTTTTCAATAATATCTTCTTTAGCTTTTTCACCTTGAACTAATGTATTAATTTGAATTTGTTCAACTAAAGGAAATCTACTATTAATAGTTGAATGAATATCTCTAATTGCTGCACCTGTACCTGCAGTTAACACTGCTATTTTATGTGGAAATCTAGGTATAGCTTTTTTATTACTATTATCAAAATAGCCTTCTTTAGATAATTTCTTTTTTAACTGTTCTAATTTTTGATATAAATTACCAATGCCATCTAACTGCATCTTGTTAACATAGATTTGATAATTTCCTCGACGTTCATACACAGATACTCGTGCCTCTAATAAAACTTCATCCCCTTCTTTAGGTTCAAAATTTAAATTGGAAGCACTACCTTTAAACATCATCGCACTTATAACACTTTCTTTATCTTTAACATTAAAATATAGATGACCACTTGAATGTTTTTTAAAATTTGAAAGTTCTCCTTTTAAAAGGATAGATTGTAAGTGTGGATCTTGATCGAATTTATATTTAATATATTTAGTTAGGGCTGAAACACTTAAATAATCAGACATATAACATCAACTCAATTTTATTTTTTTATATTACTTAGCACACCATTAATAAATTTATAATGGTCATCATCACTAAATTGCTTAGTTAATTCGACCGCTTCATTTATAACTACTTTTTCAGGTGTATCACTATGCAATATTTCATAAGTCGCCATTCTTAAAATAATACGATCAGATTTTAATAATCTTTCAATTGTCCAATCTTTTAAATGAGGACGAATTGTTTCATCAAGTACTGGTTCATGATCTTTCACTCCAGAAACCAACCAATGAATAAAGTCAAAATCTAAATCTGGATCTTCGTCCTTAATGAAACTAATCGCTTCATTTATTGTTAAATCACTATTTTTCATTTCTAATTGAAACAAAGTTTGAAAAGCTTGCATTCTAGATTCTTTACGACTCATTTTTGACTCCTTCGGACACTTAAAGTTTTCTATAATTTTATATCACAAATTTTTATTATTTTGCTATAACAATTTGTGTAATATGAATATTAATTTGTTTTGGTTCTAACGCAGTCATAGTTGAAATTGAATTAAAAATTGATGTTTGAATTTCATTTGCAGTTTTTGAAATATTAACACCATGTTTTAAAGCACAATAAACATCAATGTATATACCATCGTCTTTTGCTTCAATCTTTAAATCTCGACTTAAATTTTTACGACTTACTTTTTCTAAATTTGTTTCTTTTAAATCAGCAAAATGTCCAGTTATACCTTCTACTTCTGCAGTGGCTATACTTGCAATAACAGATAATACTTCTGGTGCTATTTCAACTTTACCTAAATTTGAATTTGAATAATCTGTTACTTTAACCATAGATTAACCTCCTATTTGTCATCATCGTCCATAATACTATTATTCTCTAAGAAGTTAGTATTAAATCTACCATTTCTAAATATATCATTATTTAATAATCTAATATGGAATGGAATTGTTGTATCTATACCTAAAACGACAAATTCACTTAACGCACGAATACCTGCCATGATTGCTTCTTCACGTGTTGGTTCATGAACAATTAATTTAGCAACCATTGAGTCATAATATGGTGGAATCGTATAATTAGTGTAGCATGCTGATTCTATACGTACGCCATATCCACCTGGTGCTAAATACTGCGTTATTTTACCAGGAGAAGGCATGAAATTCTTGTATGGATTCTCTGCATTAATTCTAAATTCAATAGCATGTCCGTTCAATTTAATGTCTTCTTGTTTGTAAGGTAATACTTCCCCCATAGCAACTAGTAATTGTAATTTAACTAAGTCAATGCCAGTTACCATTTCTGTTACAGGATGTTCTACTTGAATACGTGTATTCATTTCCATAAAGTAAAATTTATTATCATTAAGATCATATATAAATTCAATTGTACCTGCATTTTCATAGTTCACTGCTTTAGCAGCTCTTACCGCTGCATTTCCCATTTCACGTCTAGTTTCATCATCAAGAATTGGGGATGGTGCTTCTTCTACTAACTTCTGCATACGACGTTGTATTGTACAATCACGTTCTCCTAAATGTATAACGTTGCCAAAACTATCACCAATAATTTGAATTTCTATATGGCGGAAATTTTCAATGAATTTCTCCATATATAATCCACCATTACCAAAGGCAGTTTGCGCTTCTTGCTCAGTCATACGAAAGCCAGTTTCTAATTCTTTTTCATTACGAGCTACTCGTATACCTTTACCACCGCCACCAGCAGTTGCTTTTATGATGACTGGATAACCAATATTTTTAGCAATTTTTTTAGCTTCTTCAACATTTTCCATTAAACCATCACTACCAGGAACTACTGGAACATTTGCTTTAATCATTTCAGCTTTAGCAACGTCTTTAATGCCCATTTTTTGTATTGATTTATAACTAGGTCCAATGAATTTAACTTGACATGCTTCACATAGTTCTGCAAAATCAGCATTTTCAGCTAAAAAGCCATAACCAGGATGTAAAGCATCACAACCTGTAGAAGTCGCTATTGATAGTATATTAGGTATATTTAAATAAGAATCTTTAGACGAAGTTGGACCTACGCAATATGCTTCATCAGCAATTTGAGTATGTAGCGCATCTTTATCCCCTTCAGAATAGATAGCAACTGTTTGAATACCTAAATCGCGACAAGCACGAATGATTCTTACTGCTATTTCGCCACGATTTGCTATTAGAACCTTTTTCATTATTTCACCTTGAATAACGGCTGGCCATACTCTACCATTTGTCCGTCTTCTACTAAGATTTCTACAATTTCTCCAGAAACTTCTGCTTGTATTTCATTAAATAATTTCATTGCTTCTAAAATACATACTGTCGTATCATTTGAAACTGAATCACCAACTTGCACATAAGCTTCTTCTTCCGGTGATGGTGATTTATAAAATGTACCTACCATTGGTGCATTAATTGTTTTATGGTTATCAGTTACTGTATGTTTAGATTCGTCAACACTATTATCTACAGATGGTGACTGCTGTACTTGCGGTGCTACATTTTGCATTGCAGGTTGTGATATTTGTGGTGTAACAATTTCTGTTTCTTTTTCTTTTTTCAAAGTCACTTTACTGCCTTTTGTATCTTCAATATTAATTTCTGTCAAAGTTGATTGATCAAGAATTTCTATTAATTCTTTTATTTCTTTAAAGTTCATTAGTACTGACTCCTTCAGTTTGTTTTCATCTACCCACTTATTTTACTTGAGACTTAGCGTCAATTCAAGCATGTTCATATAGTAGTTCATCATAGCATAAATCTAAAAGATATTTTTTAAGTATTATGTATTAGATGATAAAAACGACAATATTAGAAATGATTTTTGGAACGATTTATATCATAGGACTATCTAACAAGACTGATTAGTATTTTAAACAGTAGATTTATCAACGTTTTATAACGCAAACTGATACTTCAATCTATATGATACTATAAATTAAATACTACGATTTCTATTTCGAATTTATATATTTTTTTAATTGATAATGTACTTTTAAGCAAAAAATCTCGCAACAATATCATTATGACCATTAAAGATCAATAATAATATTATCACGAGAATTCATTGTAATTTATGTGCAATGTTAATTGCTAGTTTGATCAGATTGTTACGCTCTTGAAATATAACTTCCATCACTTGTATTAATTAATAATACATCGCCTTCATTAACGAATAATGGAACATTTAATGAATATCCAGTTTCAACTGTAGCTGATTTTGTAGCACCTGTTGCTGTATCACCTTTAATACCAGGCTCAGTTTCAGTTACTTCTAATTCAACAGTTTTAGGTAATTCAACACCAATTGTTTCGCCTTCATAAGTTTGAATTTGAACTTCCATGTTTGCTTTCAAGTAGTTTAATTCATCTTTTAAGTAGTCACTTGAAAGTTCTGTTTGTTCAAATGATTCATTATCCATGAATACATGATTGTCACCATCAGCATATAAATATTGCATACGACGATTTTCAATCATTGCTTGTTCTACTTTTTCACCAGCTCTAAATGTTTTTTCTTGAATTGCACCAGTTCTTAAATTACGTAATTTTGATCGTACAAATGCAGAACCTTTACCAGGTTTAACATGTTGGAAATCAATTACTTTCCAAATTGCATTATCCACAGAAATAGTTAAACCAGTCTTAAAATCATTAACCGAAATCATTCAGTTTCCTCCTCATTATACACGCTTATGATAAAACTATAAGGTCTTTTGTACATTTAGTAAAGACTTCACAGCCATTTTCTGTAATTAAAATATCATCTTCTATTCTTATACCACCTAAACCATCAATGTAGACACCTGGTTCAATTGTCACACAATTATTAACCTGCAATTTATTATTAACCGTTTTAGCAAGCATAGGACCCTCATGAATTTCTAAACCAATACCATGTCCTAATGAATGTCCGAATTCTTTACCATAGCCTTTATGTTCCAAATAATCTCTTGCTAATGCATCAGCCTCTTTGCCAGTCATACCTGCTTTTATTTCATTAATAGCTTTTTGTTGTGATTCTAATACTATTTGATAGAGTTCTTTAAGTTTTGGATCAGGCTCACCAATAGCAAATGTGCGAGTAATATCTGAACAATAACCGTTATAATACGCTCCAAAGTCTAAGGTAACCATATCACCTTGCTCAATCACTTTATCACTTGCAACGCCATGTGGTAAGGCACCTCTATAACCAGATGCAACGATAGTATCAAATGAAGGGCCTTCTGCTCCTAATTCAAGCATTTTACTTTCAAGTTTGGCTTTCAATTCTTTTTCTGTCATACCTGCTTTAGCTATTGTTAAAATATAATCATACGTATCATCTACGATTGTTGCAGCTTTCTTAATTAAAGCAATTTCCTCTTTATCTTTAACTTCACGTATTTTATCTACAGCGTTAGAAATACTGATTAATGTTAAACGACTTTTATTAAGTTCAACATAAGTGTCATAGGTTACATCATGACCTTCAAATCCGATATCATCATATTGGTTGTCATGTAATAATTTTTTAACTTCCTCGATTATTGAATTTGTTCTATTAATTATAGTAAAATCTTTAGCCTGAGACGAAGCTTGTTCAATATATCTAAAATCAGTAATTAAATATTGTTCATCTTTCGAAATAATTAATGCACCACTAGTACCTGTAAAACCAGATAAATATCTACGATTATAATCTGACATAATTATAATTGCATCAAGATGCTTCTGATTTAATATTTCTCTTACTTTACTTATTCTAGTCATATTTATATCCTCCTTGTGAAATGTTTGTGCATTCCACCTTTTTACATTAAAATAATATCATAATACGTGAAATAAATAACAGATTTTGGTTTAGGGAGATTGTAATGAAAAAATTGATTTCAATTGTTGGTGTGACTTTTTTACTTGCCGGATGTGGTACACAACACTTAGCACCATTAGAAGATAAAACAACTGACTTACGTGATAGCAACCATCAGCTCAAACTTGATATTCAAGAATTAAATCAACAAATAAGTGATTCAAAATCAAAAATCCAAGGTTTAGAAAAAGATAAAAAAGATAGTAAAAAAACAGCAACTAATAATACTAAAATCAAGAAATTAAATGCAACATCACATTATTATGATAGTCTGGCAACCGCGCTTCAATCTTATAAAAATATCGAACAAGACGTCTCTAAAAATAAAGGTCAAAAAAGCATCCAACAAAAGCTGGATAAAATATCAAACAATATTACTGATGCACATGATCAATATACAGAAGACATTGACGGCCATAAATTAAGTAAAGACGAAAAGAATGACTCTAAAGTTATCAATAAGTTAAACAAAAATTTAACATCAGCTTTTGATGATATTTCCACTGGTTATCAAAATAAAGATAAAAAGCAAATACAAAGAGGTCAAAAAAAGTTAGCTAAACTTAATATAAATTCACAATAAAAATAGGAGTTTTATTATGCGTAACATATTATTTTATATAGTTTTAATTATTGCTGCTATTGGTCTTGTGATGAATATCGATCAATTTTTATTTTCTATTGCAAGAATGCTAATTAGTTTAGCAGTTATAGCAGGAATTATATATTTAATTTATTATTTCTTCTTCCTTACAGAAGATCAACGAAAATATCGTAAAGCTGTGAGAAAATATAAAAAAAATCAAAGACGTAAATAATATAAAGCAGCAAAAGGAATGAATCATAAAAATACATTTCTTTTGCTGCTTATTTATGTTTTACACTAAATTAATGCCCAAGGACCAATTCATATTTATATATAATTACAGTTCGTGTCCTACCAGTTTCATAAAGTCTATGTAACCGAAATTTAAATTCTGGCTTATTCAAATATTTAGCATTTACTATAAAAAATCATCTTCGTTCTTAGATTAATAATAACTACTATTCTATCATAGAAATTAATCAACTAAGAAAAAACGATTTCATTTTAAGTTGTATTGCTATTTCCTTGAAATGTCTTTGTCTAATGGTGCTTTATATTAATTTTCAATTGTTAATTAGTACTTTACAATATAAATATCTTGACTATTTTCTATAAGTCCATTCATCTGAGCGATATTTTTCAGCTAGTTCTTCCACTTCTTTCAATTGTTGCTCAGTTAATTTAAGTGGTTTCAAGTCAATATTTAAACCTGTTTTAAATCCTTGTTCAAATGCCTTTTCCATTTGCTCGATAGTTACATGTTCTTCGGAAATATCATTTATTGCAACTGCTTTTTCAATAAATGCATCTTTCATTTTTTGTTTTAATCTTTCATTTTTATATATAAACATATCAAATAATTCATCAATATCTATATCTTGCAAAATTGAACCATGTTGTAAGATAACACCTTTTTGTCTTGTTTGTGCACTCCCGGCGATTTTGCGACCTTCAACAACTAACTCATACCAACTTGGAGCATCAAAACAAACAGAACTTCTAGGTTGCTTTAATTTTTGTCTTTCTTCAGGTGTTTTAGGTACAGAAAAGTACGTTTCAAACCCAAGGTTTTTAAAACCTTCAAGTAAACCTTGAGAAATAACTCTATATGCTTCTGTAACCGTCGAAGGCATATTTGGATGTGATTCTGGGACGATTACACTATATGTCAATTCTTTATCATGTAAGACACCTCGGCCACCAGTTTGACGTCTTACTAAACCAAAGCCTTTTTCTTTCACTTTTTCAATATCTATTTCTTTTTGTAAGCGTTGAAAATATCCAACAGATAATGTCGCTGGATTCCACGTATAAAATCGAATTACTGGATCAATCTCGCCTCTTGAGACAAAGTTTAATAAAGCTTCATCCATTGCCATATTATAGTATGGATCTTGACTTCCAGTATTAATAAAATTCCAAGTTTCAGTCATTGAAAAATCCCCTATCAACAAAATGATTTATTTTTATTTCGCTAATTATTGTTTATCAATAGAAATTATTTCAAAACTTTAGTGAAATATTTTGATAATTTAACTTAACAGCCTTATAATTATATTATCGTTTAATTAGGGAGGATGCAAGATGAGTGCTAGTTTGTACATTGCAATAATTCTAGTTGTAGCAATTATTGTTTACATGATCGTCCAACAAATTCTTAACAAAAGAGCTGTTAAAGAGTTAGATCAAAATGAATTCCATGAAGGTCTAAGAAAAGCTCAAGTAATTGATGTCAGGGAAAAAGTAGATTATGATTATGGTCATATTAACGGTTCCCGTAACATTCCGATTACAATGTTTAAACAAAGATTTCAAGGTTTACGTAAAGACCAACCGATTTATCTATGTGATGCGAATGGAATAGCTAGTTACAGAGCTGCCCGTATTCTTAAAAAGAATGGATATAGTGATATTTATATGCTTAAAGGCGGTTACAAAAAATGGACTGGTAAAATTAAGTCTAAAAAGTAGCTTGAGCATTAATTATTCATTCCAATTAAAATTTAGTTATTAAAAATTATTATTAAGGTACATTAAAAGTCAGTGAATTGGTTATGCCATATTCATTGACTTTTTATTTTTCTTGTAATAATGATGTTCGTTTACAGAAACATTTTAACAACAACATTATTGCAAAAATGTGTCATTTTACAAACTCGTTTGTGAGTCTATTAAATTTCAAAACAAAAATGACCTACTACCATAGTAAACACGGTAATAGGTCATATAATATTGTGTAATCCTTTTATTTAAAATTTAATCGTCATTTTTGTTACTCTTTTTCACTTTTCAGATTTTCAAATTTTAAAATAGGTTTACGTGCTGCAGTGGCTTCATCTAAGCGATCAATAATCGTTGTATGAGGCGCCTCTAAAACTTTATCTGGATCTTCTTTTGCTTCATTTGCTATTTGAATTAATGTATGTACAAAGTAATCTAATGTTTCTTTAGATTCAGTTTCAGTTGGCTCAATCATCATACCTTCTTCTACATTAAGTGGGAAATAAATAGTTGGTGGATGTACACCAAAATCTAATAATCTCTTCGCCATATCTAAGGTTCTAACACCGAATTCTTTTTGTTTTGATCCACTTAATACAAATTCATGTTTACAATATTGAGTATATGGAATGTCGAAATGTTCAGATAAACGTGCCTTAATATAATTAGCATTTAGAACTGCTGCTTCAGATACTTCTTTTAACCCTGTAGCACCCATAGTTCGAATATACGTATAAGCTCTTAGATATATACCAAAATTACCGTAAAATGGTTTAACACGACCTATGGAATTCTTGATATCATTATCGTATTTAAAAGTATCTCCATCTTTAATTACCATTGGTTTAGGTAAATAACTAGCAAGTTCTTTCACTACACCTACCGGACCTGATCCAGGACCTCCTCCACCATGAGGACCTGTAAATGTTTTGTGTAAATTAAGATGAACTGCATCAAATCCCATATCTCCAGGACGAACTTTATCCATAATGGCATTTAAGTTAGCACCATCATAATATAATAATCCACCAGCATTATGAACAATTTCACGAATTTCCATTATATTTTTTTCGAAAATTCCTAATGTATTAGGATTAGTTAACATAATAGCTGCTGTGTTTTCATTTACAACTCTTTTCAAATCTTCTATATCAACTTCACCGCGTTCATTCGATTTTACAGTTACAGATTTAAATCCTGCGAAAGATGCAGATGCTGGATTTGTACCATGAGCAGAATCAGGAACGATAACTTCATCACGATGTCCTTCACCATTATTTTGATGATAAGCTTTAAAAATCATTAATGCAGTCCACTCTCCGTGAGCACCAGCTGCTGGCTGTAATGTTACTTCATCCATACCAGTGATTTCTTTTAGCTCTTCTTGTAAGCTATAAATAATTTCTAATGATCCTTGCACTTGTTCTTCATCTTGCAAAGGATGTGATTCACTAAATCCTGGTATTCTAGCTACTTTTTCATTAATTTTAGGATTATATTTCATAGTACATGAACCTAATGGGTAAAAACCATTATCTACACCAAAATTTTTATTAGATAGTTCTGTATAATGTCTCACTAAGTCTAATTCAGCAACTTCAGGAAATTCAGCTTTATCTTTACGAATAAATTTATCATCTAATAATTTTTCAACAGCATTATCATTAATATCACTTTGTGGTAATGAGTAGGCATATCTACCTTCTCTTGATCTCTCAAAAATTAATGGGCTTGATTTACTTATCATTTAGCTCACCAGCTTTCTCAACAAATGTATCAATTTCTTCTTTAGTTCTTAATTCTGTTACTGCAATTAACATATGGTTATCGAAGTCTTCAGAAACTACACTTAAATCAAAACCACCAATCATGTTAAACTTAACTAATTCTTCATTAATTTCATGGATAGGTTTATTAAATTTAACGACAAATTCGTTAAATGAGGTACCATCTAAAACTTCAAAACCTTTATTTTTAAATTGTTGTTTAGCATAATTTGCATGCTCAAAATTTTGAACAGCAATATCATATAGTCCTTGTTTGCCAAGAGCTGACATTGCTATTGATGATGCCAGTGCATTCAAAGCCTGATTTGAACAAATATTTGAAGTCGCTTTATCACGACGAATATGTTGTTCACGAGCTTGTAATGTCAATACGAAACCTCTGTTACCCTCGTCATCTTGTGTTTGACCAACTAAACGACCAGGTACTTTACGCATTAATTTTTTAGTTGTAGCAAAATATCCACAATGTGGACCACCAAATTGTGCTGGGATACCAAAAGGCTGTGTGTCTCCTACTACTATATCCGCACCAAATGAACCTGGAGGTGTTAATAATCCTAATGCTAATGGATTTGCATAAACTATAAATAAAGCTTTTTTATTTTCAATGAAACTATGGACTTTCTCTAAATCTTCTATTGAACCATAAAAATTAGGATATTGTACTGCTACTGCTGCTGTATCATCATCTACAGCTTGCTGTAACTTATCTAAATCAGTCACAGTACCATCTAAATCTATTTCTACTATTTCAAACTCTTCACGAGTTTTAGCATACGTTTTTAATACTTGTAAAGCTTGATAATGTAGTCCTTTTGAAACGACAATTTTATTTTTTTTAGTTTGGCTAAATGCTAAAATACATGCTTCTGCAAAACTTGTCATACCATCATACATAGATGAGTTGGCTACATCCATATTAGTTAATTCACAAATTAAAGTTTGAAATTCAAATATAGCTTGAAGTTCACCTTGAGAAATTTCTGGTTGGTATGGTGTATAGGCCGTATAGAATTCTGATCTAGAAATCATAGCATCTACTACAGCAGGAGTATAATGGTCGTATACTCCAGCTCCTAAAAACGATGTATGCGTCTCTTTTGTTATATTTTTACTAGCAATTCTATTCAGTCTTCTTAGTAAAGTTGTTTCTGCTTCACCTTCAGCAATATTTAAATTTCTATCTAATAATATATCCCCTGGAACATCACCAAAAAGCTCGCCTATTGATTCTGCGCCTATTGTTTGTAACATTTCTTTTTTATCATTTTCAGTTAAAGGTATATAACGATGACTCACAATGCACACCCCTTAGTAAAATTATTTTTCAATTTGATTTTTTTTGACAATTTTTGCTTTTAACTGTTTCTTTCTTACTTGAACAAGTAACTCTCTACCCATTTCAAATTGATCTCTATTAATAATAGCAAAAGCAATTGATTTACCAGATGATGGTGATTGAGTTCCAGAAGTCACTTCTCCTATAACTTTACCATCTAAATCCATAACTTCATAGCCAGTTCTAGCAATCCCTTTTTCTAAAAGTTCAAGTCCCACTGTACGTCTAGGTGAACCATTTTCTTTTTGATCTTTTAATACAGATTTACCAATAAAATCAGCATCAATTAATGGTTTAGCTGCAAAAGCAATACCACCCTCATATGGTGTTATTGACTCAGTTAAATCTTGGCCGTGTAATGGTAAACCTGCTTCAAGTCTTAAAGTATCTCTTGCGCCTAAACCACAAGGAACTACATCATACTCTAATAAACCATCCCAAATTTTTTCAGTATCATTAATATCGCAGTATATTTCAAAACCATCTTCACCTGTGTAACCAGATTGAGAAAGTATCACTTTTGTTCCAAATAACTCTACATTTTGCTTAAATTCAAACATCGTCATTTCAGAAACATCAACATCTACTAATTGGTTCATTAAGTCACGTGCTTTTGGTCCTTGTAGAGCTAATTGACCGAATTGATCAGAAACATTTTCAATTTCAACTTGGAAATTTTTATTATTTTTTTTAATCCAATTAAAATCTTTATCAGTATTTGCAGCATTTACGACTAATAAATAGTCATTGTCAGCTAGTTTATATATTACTAAATCATCTATTACTCCACCTTCTTCATTACACAGTGCAGTATATAATGCTTTAGATTCAGTTAAGATGTTTGTATCATTAGATAAAAGGTATTGCACAAATTCACTAGCATCTTGTCCAGATATTTTTATTTCTCCCATATGACTTACATCAAATAGACCAATTTCATATCGAACAGCATTATGCTCCTCTTTAATACTAGAAAATTGAACAGGCATTGCCCATCCACCAAACTCTACAATTTTCGCTCCTCTATCAACATAGTTTTGATATAACGGTGTTTGTTTTAAATCGCTTGACATTGAAATACCCCCTTAAATTTTAAAAAAACAGGGTAGCTTAAGCTACCCTGTTTAAAATCACTAATTCAGGAACGCGTTACAATATTATCCTTTTGCCTGAGAGTTTCGTAGTAATTACTTGCACCTTCGGCGATGATCCTTGAAACTTGCTAGTCATGTTTCAAAGTCATTCTCTCTAATATTGATCAGTCGCTTTTATTAAATTTAGCAATTCATTATATATTTCTGAAGTTGTTAGTAAATCACTTTGCAACTTCGTGAATGCGATTTCATTATATCTTAAATATCTAGATGAATACAAGTTATTTAATTGTTCTAACGTTTTATTTTGGGCATTAGGTCGATGTGGGTCATTTATTACTCTGTCATAAAGTGTTTTAATATTAGCATCTAACCAAATAACATATTTTTGGTTCTTTAATAGCTTAAATGCGTCTTCACTTTCAACTATACCTCCACCAGTGGCTATAACTTCAAACTTAGTAATACACTCTTGTAAATATTCACTTTCTAATTGACGAAAATATTGTTCACCATATTCATGGAATATATCAGGTATTGTCTTGCTTTCTTGTCTTTCTATATATTGATCTAAGTCGACAAAAGATAAATTTTGCTTTTGGGCAAAATCGTTACCTATCGTAGTTTTTCCACTACCCATAAAACCAATTAAAATCATTGTATTATCGAACTTTTTCATACTTACTTCCTTCTTTCAACGACTTTACTATTTGTTCATCGTAATCAATTTCAAGATTATGTATTGTTTTTAATTTTAAACTATACTGACTAATATAAAAAGTGAAAATCGAAAAATAAATAGCTAATAAAATAAGTGAAAAAGGCGTAAAATAAGCAGGTTTGTTATAAATAAATTGTTTGATTTTTGAAATACCTTCCTCTATTAATTTCAATATCTATTTTAATTACATTTTTATTTAATACTGTAGCCTTAAATTTCTCTACGTTATTCAATAATGTGATATTGCCATTATGATTTATAATTTTAATAATTTTATGATTTAACAACTTATACTCAATATTATCTTTACCATTATTCACATAAATTGAGTTATTACTGATGCTTATATGCTTATGATCAATGTCTTTAAGTTCTTTAATAAAGTCTCTTGAAAAGAACTCGTAATCAATGGTATATGTCTCTTTGGCTTGTTCTTTAATATATTGACTATAAATTAATAACTGCGGTATAAATTGTAATATCAAAATTATAATTACCATAGTAAATAACATTTCTAATAAGGTAAAAGCTTTAATTTTAAAATTTAATGCAAGTCGTCTCATGTGTTGCATATTTAGTTGTGCATACTTGATTTCCTTGTTGAATTATTTGATGCACACCTATGCTGACTCCTTTCTTTAATTGTTCACTGCGATAGTGACTTACTGCTACTAATATTATTTTTTTATCATCTAGTTTCTCTAACTGATTTCGATAAGATTGGTTTAACTGTTGTACAAATGGAACAATTAATGTCGTTATGATGATGATTATGGTGAAACTAGCTAAGCCATCTAATATAAATGATGCTTTAAGTCTATAATTTCTCATAACGAACCCTACCTTTTTCAATATGAAATATAACTTTATAATATGCTTTATTAACTTTAATAGTTATGCTTCCAAATGGCTTAATATTACCTCTTTTATCAAAATATAAATAATGTACTTTATTTATATTTATAATTTCAGCATTATTTATTGTTAAAAAATATGAAGTTTTATTGTTTTCAGTTACTTTAGCTTGATTAGAATGTTTAATAAACTGAATTAAAATAGGACTTTTGGTTATGATAGCTTTAGATTTCAGATAATCCAGTTGTAAAATAAATGATGATAATTGCATTTCACTATTCACTGTTTCAAGATTCCTAAGACTTTTTGAAGTCAATGTCGTCAATAAAATAATAGAAATCATTAGCAACACTAATAACATTTCTATCATTGTAAATGCTTTAATTTTGTTAATTGACAACTGCTTCTCCATTACTTATCGTGATTTTCTCACCAGATTTACACGTCTTTTGATCTTCCTTAATAAATCCTTCAGCGACAAGGTCGTCAATCGTTGATGGATTACTATTATGCTTTAATAAATATGCTTCTATTTGACTATTCACCATTTTCACTTGGGCTTTGCAACCAGTCGTTTGAACATGTGCTGTTTGTTTAGCTATATTAGGTATGATTAAAATTAATAATAAACTAATAATTAATAAAACAAGTAACATCTCAATTAAGGTAAAAGCTTTAATGTTAAATAAAAAATTTCTTCATAATTATCTCCTTACTAGTTAATATTTTGCATCATTTGAAACATAGGTAACATAATAACTAAATATATTGCCATAATAAAAACGGCTAAAAACATAAATATAATTGGTTGAATAATTTTTATATCTTTATGCATTTTGAGTTGTAATTGTTTAATTAATATTTGACTATAAAGTTTTAATTCGATATCTAATTTACCCCGCTTCTCACCTTGATTGATAAACTTTATAAGTAACTTATTAAAACATGGTAACTTAGATATAATTTGAGGAAGCGTTAGCCCCTTTTCAGATTGAACTAAAATAAATTCACCTAAATACTGTCTGAATTTATCGTTATTATGGTTTATATAAACATCAACAATGGATTGTAAATTAATCCCATTTTTTAAAAATAAGCATAATTCATTGGTAATATAATAAGTTTTTAATAATTTATAATAACTAGATAATATTGGTATTTTGGTTATAAATTGAATTTTTCTACGAACTGAAAATTGTTGATAAATCAACTTTATCGAAATGAGTATTAAAATAAGTAAACATATGAAGTATAAAATAACCGAGGGTAACGCTGTAATCACAGCTAATAGAAGTTGTTGAAGTGAAGAGAGTTTCACATTCATTAAATTAAATAATTGTTGGAATTGCGGTATAATCGTATGATTCATCAATATGATCATTCCCATGAATATAGAGATGAGAATTAAAGGATATTGTAAGGTCTTGATAAATTGTTGTTCAGAAGCTCTATTTGTTTGTAAATAATTAGCAATTTCTTCTAATGTATCAATTAAGTTGCCATATCGTTCTGCTAAATATACTTGCATAAGCACGGCGTTGTTAAATCCTAGTAATTTTAATATATCATGACAAGTTGCACCATTTGATATTTGTTGAAGAATATTATTTGGAAGATTTTTATTTTTGTAATCATATTGTAGATTTAAAAATTGAAAACTATCATATAACGTAAACCCAAATGCTAATAGTTTATTAAGATTTAATAACAGATCAATTTGCTTATCTTTACTTAATCGCCGAGTTGTAAATTGAAATTTAAATATATTTATCCATTGTTTTCTCACAAATGACACCTGCTCTTGTCATATCACTTAGTTTACTTTCTAATTTTTCAAAGGTACGTGGTAAAGATTGATTATTATCAAAAAAATAATGCATTTGTGACTGAGTCATAATTTCACATACCAACTGTCTTTCATTTGATGTTGTTGTCACCAAGCGCTGATTAATTATTAAATTAGTCGACTGTAGTAATTCTTGGACTGAAATACCCATTTCTAGTAAACGTAATATAGCACCTTTGCAATCGTTAGCATGTAATGTTGTTAACACTAAATGACCACTTAAACTTGCTTGAATCACGCATTTAGCAACTTCTTTATCTCTTATTTCTCCTATTAATATAACATCAGGATCACATCGTAAAATTGCCTTAAATGTATTAACATAATTGATACCTGCTTTTTCATTTACATTTACTTGGACAATTCCAGGTAATTGAATTTCTATTGGATCTTCGATTGAAACAACATTCAAATTTAATTCTTTATTGGCAAATGCAACCATTTGATACATTAAGGTTGTCTTACCTGAACCAGTTGGACCACTGAACAGTAATAATCCCTGTTTTTTGTTCATTAAATGTTTAAAATCATTAAAATTATAAGGTGATTGTTGGTTTTGTAAATATTGAGGAACAATACGGATAACACAACTTTCTAAACCCAATGATAACGGCAAAGTTGATATTCTTAAAAAATAAAGTTTATTATACTGATAACTATAACGTCCACTTTGAGCAACTTGATATGTTGAAACATCTAATCCAGCTTGGAACTTCATATATACTATTAATTTCTGATAAACATTTAGATTTATTTGTTCATATTCTTCTAAATTATCATTGATCCTAAATTTAATATGAATGTCACTTTTCACTGGTATAAAGTGAATGTCACTCGCCCCCTTGTCTATGGCTTTATTGACTATAGTTTGAAATAAAATCTTCATAAAAATACCTCCTACATATATACACGTAGGAGGGAAATATTTTTCTTTAATTTAACCATGTAAAAATGGATTTAACTGTTCATCATCAACAGTAGTATACGGACCATGACCTGGGAATAATGGTAAGTCACCATCTAAATTAAAAATTTTATCTTGGATTGAATCAATTAACGTTTCATAATCACCTTTATATAAATCTGTTCTACCAATTCCATTGTTGAATAAAGTATCTCCAACAACAGCAAATTGGTCAAAAACAAATGTTAAGCTTCCTGGAGAATGTCCAGGCGTGTGTAAGACATCGAATTTAAATCCTGCTATGTCAGCAGAACCTTCAGACAAACTTTTTGGCTTTGCACTACTTGTTATACTAGGAAGTCCAAATTGTTTGAATTTATCTGCGCCATTTTTCTTGGTATCTTTTAAAAAATCGAATTCTTCTTCATGCATGTATACTGGTACATCATATTTTTCAATAATATCGTCTAATGCACCAATATGATCATAGTGTGCGTGAGTTAATAATACTGCTTTAAGTGGTTTATTTATTTGGTTTAATTTCTTGATGATTTTTTCACTTTCACTTGATGGATCTATTAAAATGACACTTTTATCATCTTCAATAAAATATGTGTTAGTATCTACTAAACCTAATGTTAAACTAGAAATTCTCATTTTATTCACCACTTTTTTCTAAATGTTTTTGGACAGAAGTAAGCTTGTCATTCATTTTGCGATCTTTATCACGTCTATCATCTATACGGATATTTGTACAAACTCTATCTAACCCCTTATCAAATGGTAGTTCGTGAATGACTTTAACTACTTCTAGTAAATCTGATAATTCACCTTCTATTAGCGTGTTCATTGGTGTTAATTGATAGTCAATTTTTCCCATTTTTTTATATTCTTCTAATTTTTTTTGAATTTCTGCAATATATTTACTTACACTTGGACCTTCTGTACCAACTGGTATAACAACAACATCTACGATAGCCATTATTTTACCCCCTCTTTATCTATTACATATGTTTTAATTAGTCCTGCAGCACCAGTAATACCTGCATCATTGCCTAGTTTTGCTTGAACGATTTCTGTTTCATATTGAGCTGGTTTAAAGGTTAAATTATTATATTCTGTTTTAATATTTTCAATTAAAATTGGTCCAGCAGTAGACATGCCACCGCCTAAAACTATATATTTCGGATTACTAGTTACACTGATAATACTACATAAGTAACCAATATAATTAGCGACTTTTTCTGTAATAAAAATACAGAATTGGTCTCCTTCTTTTGCAGCATCAAATACAGCTTTTGCAGTAACTTTGTTTTCTTTAATTAGGTTTAAAATTGAAGATCTAAATGTTAGCTTAGGATAATAAAAATTCACTAAATTAACAACACCTGTCGCTGATGCCACAGTTTCAATACATCCAGAGCGTCCACAATTACACTTGAATCTTTGATCAAAATCAGCTCTAAAATGTCCTATTTCAGCTCCTGATCCATTATGTCCATGAACAATTTCACCATTAGAAATGATACCACCACCTAGGCCAGTTCCTAGAGTGATAGCTACGACATCATCAGCACCTTCACCTGCACCTTTATGCATTTCTCCAAGTGCTGCAATATTAGCATCATTATCTACATATACTGGACAATTTACAAATTGTTCAAATATTTGTCTAACATTGACTTTATTAGGCCAATATAAATTGACTGCTCCATTTACAACACCTGACTCAAAATCAACGGGTCCAGGAACTCCCATACCAACACCTATGACATCTGACATATCATAATTATTTTCTTTTACTTTTTCTACAAATGAATCATATATACCTTTTAATAATAAATATCCAGTTTCATCACTAGTATCAGTATGAATTGACCATTTATGTAATTGTTCTAATTCAGATGAGAAGATTCCTAATTTACATGTTGTCCCACCAACATCTGCAGCTAAAATTATTTTTGTCATTATTCTTCATTCCTTCTTTGATTGATTATTAGTTTACATTGTAAGTATTCATCTTTTGTTAATAACTCATAATTATATAACGAGCTAATTTCTTGTTGCATCATTTCGTACATATCAGCTTTATTTTTAAAATAAATAATAAACCCATAATTTTTTAATAGTTGTTGAACATCATAAAAATTATTAATGTTTCGAGTCATGTGTCTTCGTCAACTCTTTTTCTAAATTTACATAGTCACTATTACTACGATCAACGTTAACAGCTTTGCGTGCATACTTTAAAGCTTTGTCATTGTCATTCAAAGCTCTATTAGCAACGGCCAATTCATAATTTAAGATTCCTGACTTAGGAAATAATCTAAGACCTTTTTCCCATTCTGTCATTCCTTCTGATCTTGAATTTTCAGTAGCCATTATTAAGCCACTTAAATAATATGTTTCATCATCCGCATAATTTTTATTAATAGTTTTTTTTACAAGGTTTTGCGCATTATCATATTGTCCATCCAGCATATCATCTTTAATGAGTTTATTATAAATATTGTCTTCTTTAATAGTAAAAATTCTTATTTGCATCGCCACAAATAATATAAGTAAAAGTATGATTAATCCCCAAAATACACTACGATTATGACGATAATAATAGCCAATCAGCGTAATCAACAAACCACCTATAAAGCCACCTACATGTGCAACTATATTAATGTTTGACATAAATAGTGACATACCAATTAAAATAACTAAAGCAATTAATAGTTGGCCTAGTGTTTTTCGATTAAATGTTTTTGATAAATACATCATTGCAAAAATTGAACCAATTAAGCCGAATATCGCACCACTAGCACCTACTGAAATTGTTGTAGTATTAAATGACAATGATACAAAATTACCAAATAAGCCTGCTATAAAGTAAATACCTAACATTCTCCATGAACCTAGTATAGCTTCGACTATCTTACCAAAAATAAAAAGTGATAATAAATTCATTAAAATATGTTCAAAATTAAAATGTAGAAACATAGAAGTAATTAATCTATACCATTCTCCATGTACAACATTAAAATGAACTAAACCGCCAACTTCTAATAACTTTACATTTGAAAAGTTATTCAAATAGAGAATCATACATAACCATATAAAAACATTAATTAAAATTAATAAATACGTCGCTGGCGTGAATTTTTGCATATATGTATCTAAAAAGTTTGTCGATAATACTTTCTTTTTATAAAACATATAAGTTTTCTTATCGTTATCTTCAGCAATTAATTTAGACATGAAAATATTTGGCATGAATTTTTGTAAATCAATTTTATTTTTAATAACTTTAAAGTTAATTTTTAATGGTCCATTTTCATTATATTGCTCAGGCATAATATCTGTATCTGTAAAATAATAGATATCCACGCTTTGAGGCTCAAAATCTATAAATTGGCTTATTTCATGTTTATGTTCTAATACTCTTGCTTTATCAAACCTTATTTCTTGTGTAGTAATCTCTGACTTTTTAAATATGGCAATTTGTTTCTTTCTTTTATTTGCTAACCATACTTCACTATCTTCTTTTTCAGAACTTACCACATCAAATTTTAAATACCTAATCCAATAATATATCGTCTTCCAAAATTGTTTATCAATATCCATTTGTTCCTCCGTTAAGAAGTTCTGTAAATTATTAATTTATCAACAACTTGATCAAATGATTCCGGATCAAAAGTTGTTAATTGAAAATCATATAATAGACTAATAGTACTAGTTGGAAAAGCACTTAAAAATTTATCATAATAGCCTCCACCATAACCAATTCTATAGCCATTCTGTTGAAAGCCCACACCTGGTACAACAATTAAATCAAGTTCATTTGTTGTCTGACCATTTGATGTTGTATAGTATATGCCTTTTTTATCTTTTGCTATCTCGTTTATATTATCTATTTCTTTGAATGTCATCAGACGACTTTTATAATCCATTTCTGGAACATAAACACTTTTACCGTCTTGTAATGCTTGCTCAATAATTGGAAAAGTATTCACTTCATGATTGAACGATAAAACTAAAGCAATAGTATGCGCATATTGATATTCAGCTGTTGCAAATAATTGATCAGCTAAATATTTATCAGCTTGCATTTTTTTAGTACCTTTAAAATCTTTCAACTGTTGCAAAATTTGTTGTCTAATTTCCTTCTTATTCATTTAAACACCCACTTTGTTCACTATTATTATAACGTTTATAACTTTTAATGTCATTAAGTTGAAATTTTAGAGCTTCTGCTATTTTAATTGCTAGAAGCTCTTATGCAATTAGTGAGATTCTAACTAATTGTATTCCTCTTGAGCGCTATTTTTTAGTTGAAGTTTTTTGCTTTCAGTACTTATGTAATAAATTTAAACATAATAATATGCAATTTTAAAAATTTATAAATTAACGTGATGAACTATAATATCTTGTGAAATTACTTAAACTATCACTTATTTATTCGATTCATTTTACGTTCTCTAACGAATTAGACTGTTACATAATTAAATTTCATATTTAATTATTCGATTTTTATCAGTTATAAAAAATAGAAAACCTCATTTTAATTAGTTGTTCTATAAAAAAAGTGAAACCTCTTAATTAAGAGATTCCACTTTTTACTGTTATTAAATATAATTAAAAATTATTTAGTTTCACGATGTAAAGTTTGTTTGTTTTCACGTGAACAGAACTTTTTCATTTCAATACGTTCTGGGTTGTTTCTTTTGTTTTTAGTTGTAATGTAGTTTCTGTCACCACATTCTGTACAAGCTAATGTAACGTTTACGCGCATGATTATTCCTCCTTACCATTTCTAAATACGACTTTATCATTATACCAATAACTATAATAATTGCAAAGTTAAAATTTCATACAGACAGTTTAGTATAATTTATTATTTTTACTATTTATTATTATCTTTTTGTGCACTTTCTTTACCTTGATGTTTAAAGTAATAATTAATCACATCTTTACCTAAATCTCCACCTGGTAACCATGGTGGTGGCACAGGTTGGTTAGTATAGACAATTGAAAATGCAAGCTTAGGATTATCTATTGGCGCATAACCAATATACGTTGAATTTACTCTTGGCTCTCCATCTTGGAATACTTCAGCAGTACCAGTTTTTCCTGCTGATGGCACAACAGTATCTTTAAAGCTAGCATAGCCAGTTCCATCTTTGTTATTGAAAGCCATTTTGAATCCTTGTTGTTCTTCTTTAATTTCTTCTTCAGAATTATTTACTTTATTTAATACATTCCCTTTAATTTTACGTTTAACTGGTCCAAGTTCGTCTTTGTTAGTAGAATCATGTATTGTCATTCCTAAATGCGGCTGAATTCTATAACCATTATTAGCAATTGTTGAAACATATTGAGAAAGTTGTAGTGGTGTATAAGTATCATATTGTCCTATAGATAAGTCTAAATAATTACCTGGATTATTAGTTAAAGGCTCAATTTGTCCTTTAGTTTCATTTGGTAAATCGATACCAGTCTTAACACCTAAACCAACTTGATTTAAACCTTTTCTCAGTTTTTGTGCAGCTTCTGTAATGTCAGTTGGCAGTGGCATACCAGAATAATATGAACTATCAGCTAATTTCAATGCCGTTTTAAACATATATACGTTAGAAGAATGCATTAATGCTTCTTCATCATTAATTGTTATGTGTCCATTCTTATTGAAATATGACCGTTTCGTTAAGCCACCTTGGAAATGTAATGGTTCATCAACCATCTTCTCTCCAACTTTGATAGCATTATTTTGATAACCAGCAAGTAACGTGCCACCTTTTACAGATGAACCTACAGTAAATTGAGAAGCAAATGTTCCTATATCATAATCAGTTAACTTCCCGCTTTTGCTTATTTGCTTACCTGCCATTGCTAATATGTCACCATTTTTAGGATTTTGTACAACAATCATAGCATTATCCATATTTTTAGCACCCATACTTCGAAGCCTGCTAATTTGTTTGTCTAACAATGATTCAACTTCTTTTTGTAAGTCTATATCAATTGTTAATTGTAAATCATTACCACGAGCACCAGGATTAATTACTTCGGAAGAAATAACTTTACCTGATTTATCTGTAGTATATTTCATTTCTTTTTTCTTACCTCTTAATACATCTTCATATTGATATTCAAGATAAGATTTTCCGACTCTATCATTTCTGGAGTAACCTTTCGATAAATATTGCTCGGTTAATTCTTTAGGAAGACCTTCTGACGGTGTAGATACATCTCCAAAAATACCACGTAAAGTATCTTTATATGGATATTTTCTATCCCAATCCATAGATGTGTTTACACCTGGCAATTTAGATAATTGTTGAGATACAGCAGCGTATTCTTTCTCGCTAACATCTTCGTTTTTTATCATCTGTGGATCCAAAACAGATCCAGCATTCATTTGACGATAAATAGCTAAAACTTGAAGGTCTTTTTTAGATAAGTCATCAAGTTGTTTTTTACTAATTTTTGAGCGTAATTGCTTATCATACTGTTCTTGACTAATACTTCCATCTAAAAGTAATGACTGCTCTTTCGTCATCAATTCTTTAGCTTTTTTTGGATGAAGTTGAATCCAAAAATCTTTTTTATCTCTGTCAGTTATATTTTTGGTATCCATTTTAATTAATTTCGATAGTTTCTCAGCTGTATCTAGCATTTCACTTTGACTTGTTTTTCTTCCTCTAGTATATGTAATCGCCATTTTAGATGCATTATCTACAAGTACTTTTCCATTACGATCTAATATACGTCCACGTGGAACAGATTCATTTACTGTTATATTTTCATCACTTTTTATGATTTGTTTATAATGACTACCTTGTGCAATTTGTAGATAGCCTAACCTCAAGATCATTATTGCAAATATAAAGATAATTACGCCAAATATAAAGTTAATTCTTTTATTGATTGTATTTTGAACAATTTCATCATTTGATTTTTCTTTTAGTCTTTTTAGCAAAGCAACCTACCTCTATTCAAAGTCTTTCATCTTAAATGATATATGAATTTGTTCAATTTTTCTATCTTTTTAAACAAAAAAATAACGGTCTCATAAAGAGACCGCTGAAAAACATCTATTATTTTGCTGCATTGTATAATTCGTCAACTTTTTCCCAGTTAACAACATTCCAAAATGCACTGATATAATCAGGACGTTTGTTTTGATATTTTAGGTAGTATGCATGTTCCCAAACATCTAAACCTAAGATAGGTGTTTTACCTTCAGTTAATGGGTTGTCTTGGTTTGGAGTAGTAACGATTTCTAAGTTACCGTTATTTACTACTAACCATGCCCATCCAGAACCAAAGCGTGCAGCTGCTTTGTCTGCGAATTCTTTTTTGAACTCATCTAAAGAACCCCACTGTTCTTTAATTTTTTCAACAACTGTACCTTTTTCTTCTGAGTTTGGAGATAACATTTCCCAGAATAATGAGTGGTTTAAATGACCGCCTCCATTATTACGTACTGCAGTTTGGATATCAGAAGGCACGCTATCTAAGTTAGCTACGATTTCTTCGATTGATTTAGATTCTAAATCAGTTCCTTCTACTGCAGCATTTAATTTTGTTACATACGTATTATGATGTTTGTCATGGTGAATTTCCATAGTTTGTTTATCAATATGTGGTTCTAATGCATCATAAGCATATGGTAATTTTGGTAATTCAAAAGCCATAAATAATCATCCTCCTAAAATGTCTATATATCTATAATAACAAGCACTAATATTAACAACAATGTTTATGCCTATTAATTACTTGTTATTATTCCTACACCCTTAATATAACTCATATGACAAATTTTTAAACATATTATTAGAAAAAAAGTCGTAATTACTAAATAAATCATACCAACGGAGTATAAAGAAGTACTGTATTTGTGTAATAAATACTAGTACTTCTTATGCATTTGTCTATACAAATGTAATCCTTTAATGAATTTTATGATGTAAAAATAAAATTTAGTGGGACTTATACAATTGATTATATCAATTGTAATCTTCTTTGTTATTTGTGTAATAAATACTAGTACTTCTTATGCATTTGTCTATACAAATGTAATCCTTTAATAAATTTTATCGTGTAAAAATAAAATTTAATGGGACTTATACAATTGATTATATCAATTGTAATCTGCTTTAGTATTTGTGTAATAAATACTAGTCCTTCCTATGTATTTGTCTATACAAATGTAATCCTTTAATGAATTTTATCGTGTAAAAATAAAATTTAATGAGTATTATACATAAATCTAAAAACATAATCTATTATAACCAAAATAAAGGCTCATACAATTGATTTTTTGTATGAGCCTTTATAAATTATTGTTGACAACTTTCACAAACACCATAAACTTCTAATTTATGTTGATGTATATCCACACCTGGTAATGATGATTTTATTTGTTCGATTGGACAGTACTCAATAACTTTTGTATCACCGCATTTTTCACAAATAAAGTGATGATGGTGATGATTAGTACAAGCGATTCTAAACTTCATTTCCCCATCTAGTTCAGTACTTTCAATAATGCCTAAATCTTTAAATAAATGTAAATTTCTATAGATTGTATCAAATGATATACCTGGATAATCTTTATCCATTTCCTGTTGAATAAATTTTGCATTGATATATTTATCCTCTTTAACAAATAAATTTACCATATCATTACGTTTATCAGTATATTTTAGTCCATTATCTTTTAAAATTTTAATTGCATCATTTGTATTCATTACTACTTACTCCCTTTTTTAACTTAACTCTAACCTTTTGATAAATCATCGTTAATATTAATAGAATAACTAATAATACTACAATAACACCACCAGGTGAAATATTCATATAAAATGCTAAAACTAAACCTACAATTACAGCGAATTCACCTAAAATAACACTTAAAATAATTAATTGTTTAAAACTTTTTGTCAATCGCATTGCGATAGCTATAGGCAATGTAATTAGTGCACTTACTAATAATATTCCCACTACTCTCATAGATGCAGAAATCACCATAGCTACTATCGCAATAAATAAAAACTGAATCCATTTAGGAATTCCAATAACTTTACTGTATTCTTCATCAAAAGACAAAATAAACAATTCTTTATAAAAGAAAGCAATAAATAGTAATACTAGCACTGTAATTATGATGATTGTAGTTAAGTCACTCAAGTTAACAGCACTGATCGAACCAAAGAGTAGTCCAACAATTTCTTGATTAAAACCATCTGCTAACGAAATAAATATTGCACTTAGTGCAATACCTGCACTCATAATAATTGGTATAGCAATCTCTTGATAAGATTTATACGATGTTCTTAGTTCTTCAATTAATAAAGCACCAATTATAGCAAACAAGATACCAAACCACATCGGATTGATAAATGATGCAGCAGGTAAAATAGTTAATAAAAACATTCCAAATGATATACCACCTAATGTCACATGGCTAAGTGCATCAGCAATTAAAGATAAGCGCCTAACTACTATAAATGCACCAATTAAAGGCGCAATAAAACCTATTAAGATACCACTAATTAAGGAGTACCTCATAAAATCAAAATTTAATAATGCATCAATCAATAATGCCACTCCTCCGCTACCATTAATTTATTTTAACTACAACATTCACGATTATGTTGATGATCAACAAACCTAACAGGATGACCATAAATTTTTGATATTTCAACTTCATCAAGCGATTTAAAATCTTCTGTTGTACCGTGGAAATGTAAATGTTTGTTTAAACATGCTACTTCAGTAGCGGTATCTGCAACTACACCAATATCATGGGTAACAAGTATTATTGTTATACCTTCTTGTTTCAATTGCTCTAAAGTATCATAAAATTCGTTGACATGTTTAGCATCTATACCATTAGTAGGTTCATCTAGAACTAACACTGTTGGTTCAGAAATCAGAGCTCTTGCAATCATAACTCGTTGTTGTTGACCTCCAGATAGTTCTGCAATGTTCTTATTCATCAAATTAGCAATGTTTAACCTATGTAATACCTGTTCTACTTTATTAATATCTTGTCGATTAAACTTTTGAAATAATTTCTTAGTTTTAGTTAGTCCACTTAACACGACTTCTTTGACACTTGCTGGGAAGCCAGAATTAAAGGCATTTGCTTTTTGGGAAACATAGCTTAGTTTTATTGATGATTTTTTATTTTTATAATTAATTCCATCAACATAAATTTCACCGTTTTGTAAAGGTAATAAACCTAATATTAATTTTAATAATGTAGATTTACCTGCTCCGTTAGGTCCCACAATAGCTAAAAATTCACCTTTATTTATTTTAATATTTATATTTTCTAATACTTGCTTATCATCATAATGATAATTTACATTTTTCAATTCAAAGACTGGTGCCATTTGTATTTTCACCTCGCATTTAACTATACAATGCATAGTTAATTATGTAAATAGTAATGTTTTCGCCTGTAAAATATTCTAAAAAATACTCTCGAATAGATATATACAGTGAGTATTGTATCTAATCGAGAGCATAATCATTTATTGAGCCATAATTTTTTCTTTAAGCTGTGGATCAAATTGTTGTGATTTGAGCATTTCAATTTCAAATTTATATGGTGGTTTTTTATCTTTTTTGTCAATACCTACATATGGTGTTTCCAATATTTTTGGTATATCTTTAAATTGATCATGATGCACGATATAGTTTAATGCATCAAATCCTATATAACCAAATCCGATATTTTCATGACGGTCTTTATGAGCACCACATTCGTTTTTAGAGTCATTAACATGAACTACTTTTATTCTATCGACACCTATAATTTTATCAAACTCAGCTAAGACACCATCAAAATTTTCTTTGACATTATAACCAGCATCATGTGTATGACATGTATCAAAGCATACTGATAAACGTTCGTTATTGTGCACTCCATCAATGATTCTAGCTAATTCTTCAAATGAACGACCAATTTCTGTTCCTTTACCAGCCATCGTTTCAAGTGCAATTCTAACATTATTATCATTTGTTAAAACTTCATTTAAACCTTCAATAATTTTGTTGATTCCTGCGTCAACACCAGCTCCAACATGTGCTCCAGGATGAAGTACAATATCTTTTGCACCTATTGCTTGTGTTCTTTCAATTTCTTGTTGTAAGAAATCAACGCCAAGGTTAAACGTTTCCGGTTTAATTGTATTGGCAATATTAATGATATACGGTGCATGTACAACAATATTTGATAAGCCATACTTATCCATCACTTCATGACCTTTTTCAATATTTAAATCTTCAATACTTTTTCGTCTTGTATTTTGTGGTGCTCCTGTATATATCATAAATGTTGATTCGCCAAATTTATGTGCTTCTTCAGCAGAACCTTCTAACATTTTTTTACCACTCATAGAAACATGTGATCCTAATAACATTAACTACACCTAGCCTTTTTTGTTTTGTTTACGTTTTTGTCTACTCTGCTGTTTACTGAATTGTTTGCGCTCTTGACGTTTCATACGATCTACTTCTTGTTTGAATTTCTTTTTATATCCTGGTTTAACTTTATTTTTAGTTTTACTACGCACTTTATTCTTAACTTGATTTGTTAAATGATCATCTTTACGAGTACGACGTTGTCTTGCATTATGCGCTTTAATTTCTGTTAGTTCATCATTCTTAATATCGACATTTTTAAAAATATAACCTCGATCTTCTATTAATGCGATATTATGCTCTTCGTCTGGACTATATAGTGTAATTGCTACACCTTTATAATTACCTCTTCCGGTTCTACCAACTCGATGTGTGAAGAAATCAATATCGTTAGGTACATCAAAATTAATGACATGACTAACGCCTTCAATATCTATACCTCTTGATGCTAAATCACTAGCAATGACATATTGAAATTCCAAGTTTCTAATTCTCTTCATTTGTTGTTTACGTTCACGAGGGGTTAAACCACCATGAATCATGCCTACTTTAACTCCAGCTTCGTTAAGGTTACGAGCAAGCTCATCAGCATTATCACGACTATTACAAAAGATAATACATAAATATGGATTTAAAATATCGATCAATTTCAAAGTCTTATCAACTTTAGCTGTACCTTTAGTTGGAATTAAAAAGAATTCAATGTTCTTTTTATTTTGCTGTTTGCTATCAACTTCAACAAATTCTGGTTGATTTAAATATTTTCTTAAAAATGGTTGTAATTGTTGTGGAATTGTAGCACTAAAGACAGCAATATTAGCATTATCATCTAATCTAGATGCAATATAGTCTACATCTTCAATTAAACCTAAATCTATCATTAAATCTGCTTCATCTATTACTAAATAACTAGCTAAATGGGCATGTAAATGACCACTTTTGGCTAAATCATTAATTCTAGTTGGAGTACCAATAATTAATTGTGGTTGGTTTGTCGTTTTTTGCTTATCTTTTTCAATATCAGTTCCACCAATAAATAATTTAACTGAGATATCTTTATTAAAGCTACTTAAATGATTAGCAGCATCGTATAATTGTTGTGCTAGTTCACGTGTTGGTGCTACTACGATGGCTTGTGGTTCTTTATTGTCGCTATCTATTAATTGCATTAAAGGTAATAAAAATGCATGAGATTTTCCTGTACCTGTTTGAGATTGACCAATTAGATTTGTTCTTTTTAAAATTCTTGGAATAATTCGATTTTGAATTTCTGTTGGTTTATCAAAATTAAGGTCTTTCACAGCGTCAATTAAACTAGAGTCTAGATTAAATTGTTCAAATGGATGTTTTGCCATGATTTGGCCTCCTTATAAGTTCATCTTAACTATTATAAAGTATATATCTACTATTTTAAATAAAAATAATAAAAAACTCGAAATTTCAACAATTAGAAATCTCGAGTTTGTATTAGTGCCTAAATCAATCAAAGGATTGTTTAATTCAACTGATTGCTTGGCTATTTTTACACTTCAACTATTAAAACTTGTACTTTTTAGTGACAATGTCGTTGTTAGAACTATATAGTAATATATATGCTAATTAGATGATACTAACTCTATAAATGTTACTTATATAATTGTTCAGACACACGAAATCACAAAAGATCATTAAACATAATGGAATGGATCAGTATTTATTAGTGATGCTTTTACTTTAACGTCTATATTCAAATCTTCAAACCAATTATCTAATAAAGTTTTTAAACCTTGTTTCATAACATATTCACTATAATGATTAATGTCTAACAAATTCACTCCTTGTATAGCAGCATCTAGTGCATCGTGATGTTTTACATCACCAGTAACAAAGATATCTGCACCTTGACTTTTAGCTTTATACTCAAAACCAATACCACTACCACCAATAATTGCAATCGTCTGAATTTGTTCATTATATTGACCAACAAATCGAACACTAGGAATTTGAAGTTGTTTTTTCGCATATTCGGAAAATTGTTGAATTGACATAGGATTAGTAAGTTCTCCCATTATGCCTAAGCCATAATCTGATTGATCCACCATCTCAATAAAATCATAAACAGGTGTTTCATATGGATGATAAGATTTAATCAATTGTTCTGTTAAATCCTTTTGTCCATAATCAATCATAAATTCTACTTTAACTTCTTCAACATATTCTATTTTATCTATCTCACCGATATGTGGATTAGCATTTCCTACTGGTTTAAATTGTCCTAATCCTTCCGTTTCAAAGAAACAATATTCATAATTACCTTCTTGTGCTAAGCCTGCTTGTGATAAATTATCTTTAAATGTTTTAACGTCTACTTTAGGTATATAAGTTTGCACTTTAAAATAATGATGTTGTTGTTGATTAATTTGACGAATATGATTTAATTTTAATATCTTGGCTAACATATAATTAACGCCAACAGGATTAACATCTAAATTAGTATGCATAGCAATTAAATTAATATTATGTTGTATTAATTTGCGAATGATTTTACCATAACCTTTATTCTCTATGCTTTGAACACCTTTAAAAATGAGAGGATGATGACTAATAATGGTATTATAGTTTAACTCAATAGCTTCATCTACAACTGCTTCAGTACAGTCTAATGCTGTAAGTATACCACTTACTTTTTCTGTCTCATCACCAATTAATAATCCTACATTATCCCATGATTCTGCAGTATTAAAGGGGACTTTACTGTCTAATAGCATCATTAGTTCTTTAATTGTCATTTTTTAACACCCTTTCAATAATAGCAATATCTGCATTTAATTCATTTAATCGTTCTTTATGTTGTTGCTCATTAAGATGTGATTTAATTTTAACTAGGGCTGACAGTTCACGTTGCCATTTTTTATAAAAATAGTCATTTTTTGTTGTTAATAAAACTGGACCGAATTGTAATTGTTCAGCAGTCAATTGCTTTAAGTTTTCGTTGAATTCTGCAACTACGATTTCATATATATGTCCCTTTTCTTCCATAATTATTTCATCTATAATTTCATATTTCAATTGTTGTAACATTATTCTTATGCTTTGCGTTTGAATATTACTTTGTAAAATTAATCGTGGATGTGTATTTAATTTAGACTGACCTTCATTTAAAATTTTGGCAATTAAAGGTCCACCCATACCACAAATAGTTATAGAATTTACATTATCATCATGGTGAATGACACTTAATCCATCACCCAACCTTACGTCTACAACATCTTGTAATGCATTAGCTGCAACATTTTTTTGTGCCGCTTGAAATGGTCCTTTAATAACTTCTCCGGCTATAGCTGTGTCACAAATATGTTGTTGAATCGCATAAATTGGTAAATAGGCATGGTCTGAACCAATATCAACTAGTTTGCCAGGAGTTATATAGTTACTGACAATTTTTAATCGTTCATTTAAAGAAATCATCTACTTCTCCTTCTTATGTATAAAAATGAGGTTGAAACATCATCAAATGTATCAACCTCAGTTATAAAATAAAGTCTATATTATAAGACTTATTGAATTAAACCATTACAATCTATGACTAGTTAATCCATAAAATCTTTAAGACGTTTGCTGCGACTTGGATGTCTTAATTTTCTAAGTGCTTTAGCTTCTATTTGACGAATACGTTCACGTGTTACACCGAAAACTTTACCCACTTCTTCTAGTGTTCTTGTTCGACCATCATCTAAACCAAATCTTAAGCGTAATACATTTTCTTCTCTATCCGTTAATGTATCTAAAACATCTTCAAGTTGTTCTTTTAATAGTTCGTATGCTGCGTGATCTGAAGGACTTTGAGCTTCCTGATCTTCAATAAAGTCACCTAAATGACTATCATCTTCTTCACCAATTGGCGTTTCTAAAGATACTGGTTCCTGTGCAATTTTTAAAATTTCTCTTACCTTTTCAGCAGGTAAATCCATTTCTTCTCCAATTTCTTCTGGAGCTGGATCTCTACCTAAATCTTGTAATAATTGACGTTGAACACGAATCAATTTATTAATTGTTTCTACCATGTGTACTGGAATACGAATTGTACGTGCTTGGTCTGCTATTGCACGTGTTATTGCTTGACGAATCCACCATGTCGCATATGTTGAAAATTTAAATCCTTTATTAAAGTCAAATTTCTCAACAGCTTTAATTAGACCCATATTTCCTTCTTGAATCAAGTCTAGGAATAACATACCACGACCAACATAACGCTTAGCGATACTTACAACTAGTCTTAAGTTTGCTTCAGCTAATCTTGACTTAGCTACTTCATCGCCTTGTTCTATTCGTTTAGCTAATTCGATTTCTTCTTGAGCACTTAATAAATTTACACGTCCAATTTCTTTAAGATACATACGAACTGGGTCGTTTATTTTCACACCTGGAGGGGCACTAAGGTCATTAGGATTCAGTTTCTCATCCGTATCTGAACTATCTTTTTCATTAACCAATGAAATATCATTATCATTTAATTGGTCAAAGAAATCATCCATTTGGTCAGAGTCTATATCAAAATTCTGAAGTTTTTCAGCAATTTCTTCATGACTCAGATGACCTTCTTTTTTACCTTTTTCAATTAATTGTTTTTTAACATCTTCTAATGTTAAAGTCGGATCAATTGTTTGTTTTTTAATTTTAACTGTATTATCAGACATGAAACGGCCTCCCGATTTTAAATATGAATAGTTAAAATGTATTCAATATTACTATTCTAAACTATATTCTTAATTTATTCATCCATATTTTAAATTTTATTTAACAATTTGAACTACTTTATTAATTATTTAATTATTTCCAATTATACAAATTTGGTAATAGTACTTTACCCGTACAGGATTTACTTAATCATCATTCAACTTAATCATTCAATTACATTCGTGCTTTATTCAAAGCAACAATTTGCTCTAAATAATATTTCTGTAGTTCTAAATCACCTATTCTTGATGCTTCCCTTAATTTTTGTTGCAAAGATTCTACCGTTTCTTCGTTTGATTCATTAATAACATTAATATAATCATCTATTTCATTTTCAAATGGTTCGTCATTCAAATGATACTGTTCAAAACTAATAAGCGTTTCTCTAATATCACTTGAATCTGTATATTGAACAACATTACTAATATCATAACGATCATTCTCAGCATAATAATCATGCAAAAGACTAAATATATACTTAAAATGTGCATTTGTAAAGTCATTTGAATCAACACGTTGATAATAATTTAAAAAGATATCTTTATCATTCATTAAATGTTTTATAAAGGCGCGCTCAGCTTTTTCTTGTCGACTTAAATTATCAAATTGTGCCATCCCAACTGGCACATTTACAGTGTTATAATCATAATAATCTTCTGGATACTCTGATGTAGATGAATTGTTAAATTGTACTTCATTAGCGAGTTGTTCAGGACTAATATTAAAAAATGGTGCAATATCATTTAATGCTTTTTGTCTCAAAATTGAAGATTTCATCAAAGATATATCTTGGGATAGTTCTTTTAAATAGCGTTCGTATGACAAATCATTATGCTCAATTTCGTCTTTTAAAATATTAGCTTTATAGTTGACAAAAGATTTTTTGTCATTTGTGATAAAAGCTTGGAACGCATCACTACCATATTTACCAATATATTCATCAGGATCCATTCCAGTTGGCAACTGAATTGCAAAGACATTGATACCTTGCTGAAGTAAATGTTGACCAGTTTTTAGTGTTGCTTCACTACCTGCAAAATCCCCATCAAACATGATTGTAATATTTGAAGTCAATTTCTTTATGAAAGTTACATGTTCATCTGATAATTGTGTACCCATCGTTGCTACGACATTTTTCAAACCTGCTTGATCTGCTTTTATTACATCCATAAAACCTTCTAATAATACGATTTCATCATTTTTTCTAATTGTTTTACGGGCTTTATCTAAGTTGTAAAGTAGTTTTCTTTTTTGAAATATTGGTGTTTCAGGACTATTCAAATATTTAGGTTCTTGATTTGTATAGGTTCTACCTGAATAGCCAACTGTTCTGCCTTGAGCGTTTTTTAGTGGAAACATGATTCTATTTCTAAATCTATCATAATAACTAAAATTTTCTTCATTACGTGAAAGCAAACCAGCTTCATATGCTAATTCTATGTCATAACCTTTTTTCTGTAAGAAGTCATGACAAAAATGTGAGTTATCAGGTGCAAAGCCGATACCTCTCTCTTTGATCAAGTCATCAGTAAATCCCCGTTGTTGAAGATATTCTAAAGCTTTTTCACCTTCAACAGATTTCATTAATGCGTATTGATAGAATTCTTGCATTAATTCATGCATTTCTATCATCTTCAAATCATCAGAAGCTATTTGAACATGAGACTGTTCAGAGTTGTCATTTATATCAACATGAACATTAACTCTGTCCCCTAATTCTTTGACCGCTTCAACAAATGAAATATCTTTAATTTCTTGAGTGAATTGAAAAACATTACCACCTTTTTTACAACCAAAACAATGACAGATTTGTTTGTCTTCAGACACAGTAAATGAAGGCGTTTTTTCATCATGAAAAGGACACAAACCGATATAATTGCGTCCTCTTTTTTCTAATTTTACATATTCACTTACTAAATCTAAAATATCTGTTTTATCTTTAATCTCATTTATAACCGATTGTTCTATTCGCACATTAAATCACCCATTACTCAGTAGTTATAGTATTATACAAAATTAATAGCGAAAAAGAAATCATTTCGATTTATTTTCTTCAATATAATGAATAATATCATTTGCTGTTTCTTCTATGGCTTTTTCCGTTACATCTATAACAGGACAACCAATTTCTTTCACAATACCTTCAAAATATTCTAATTCTTCTTTAATTCGTGCATCAGTTGCATATCTTGCTGAATCTCCCAAACCAAGTTGTTTCAGTCTCTCTTTACGAATTCTATTCAACTTTTCTTCACTAATTTTTAAAGCAATACATTTTGAAGGATCAATATCATACAAACCATCAGGTGGTGTGACTTCAGGAACAATTGGAACGTTCATTACTTTATAGCTTTTATGAGCAAGATATTGCGATAATGGTGTCTTAGATGTTCTAGAAATACCTAGCAATACTATATCTGCTTTAGGTAAACCTTTAGGGTCTTTACCATCATCGTATTTAACTGCAAATTCTATAGCGTCTATTTTTTTGAAATAGGCATCATCTAAGCGATGGACAATACCTGGTTCATTATAAGGTTTCTCTTCTACTGATTGTGATAATAAATCCATTAGTGGACCCATAATATCTACTGATTTTAATTTATATAATGCTACTTTTTCTAGCATATATTGCTTTATTTCAGGTTTAATAAGTGTATAGACAATAATTGCATTAGTGTCTCTAGCTACTTGAATCACTTCATCTATGTCATCAGTGGATTCTATATACGGATATCTTAATAATTCATTTTTACATTGTTTTGGATTAAATTGTGATATACCTGCTCTAGCAACTAATTCAGCAGTTTCTCCAATAGAATCAGAAGCTACTAAAATCTTAATATTTTCCATTATTCCCCGCCTATTCTTTATATAATGATACTATTAATTTAGTAATAGTCGTTTTTGATATTCTACCAATCACTTCAAATTTATTATTCCCTTTTCTACGAACGATCGGAATTGAATCGATTTCTTTTTCAATCATCTGATCGGCTGCATAGATAAGTAATTCACTTTCTTCTAAATATGTCACATTAGGCATACGTGTCATATTTATACTTATTGGAAGTTGGTGAATATCTGAACCTATCATAGATGCTCGCAATAGATCTTTTCTAGAACAGACACCAATAAAATCACTATTATCATTAATAATAAATAATGTACTGACATCTTCTAAAAAAATAGTACATATTGCATCGTATACTGTCGTACTTTCTTTTAAAACTACAGGGTGAGACATATAGTCTTTAACTTCAAATTGTCTTAATTTGTCATTAAATAATTTATCCTTTGATTTACCAGAATAATAATAGCCAACGCGTGGTCGTGCTTCAAGAAATCCTGACATCGTTAATATAGCTAAATCTGGTCGCAATGTGGCTCTAGTTAGATTTAACTTTTCAGCAATATGTTCCCCTGTAATAGGTCCTTGATCTTTTACAATTTCAATGATGCGTTCTTGTCTTTGATTAAGTTCTATAGGTCCTCACCCCTCTTATATTCACATATTATTATACCTATATTTGGAGATTGTCTCAATTACATTAATTTTACTTGCCTTTAAAATGTCTTTCAATTAGAATATATGTACAGCGAGTTAAGGATAGTGTAAGCTTAACAACTATTTTGGCATACTATATATAATAAATTAAAAGCGAGTGTATTCACTAATTTGGGTGGAACCGCGGGTTAAAAATGTAAATTATTTTGTATTTAATACAAATAAAATAATAACTCGTCCCATGGAAATAATGTATTTTCAATAATACTGTTATTTTCCATGGGACGTTTTTATGTATAAGGAGAGAAAATGATGACAAAAGATATGGATACAATTGTTTCACTAGCTAAACATAGAGGTTTTGTATTTCCAGGTAGTGATATCTATGGTGGTTTATCAAACACTTGGGACTATGGTCCATTAGGTGTTGAATTAAAAAATAATATTAAAAGAGCTTGGTGGCAAAAATTTATTACTCAATCACCTTATAATGTTGGTATTGATGCCGCTATATTAATGAATCCAAAAGTTTGGGAAGCGTCTGGACATTTAAATAACTTTAATGATCCAATGATCGATAATAAGGATAGTAAGATTCGTTACAGAGCTGATAAACTTATTGAAGATTATATGCAAGATGTCAAAGGTGATGAAAACTTTATCGCTGATGGTTTAAGCTTTGATGAAATGAAACGTATTATTGATGAAGAAAATATCGTGTGTCCTGTAAGTAAAACTGCTAATTGGACTGACATTCGCCAATTTAACTTAATGTTCAAGACATTCCAGGGTGTTACTGAAGATTCAACAAATGAAATTTTCTTACGTCCAGAAACTGCGCAAGGTATTTTTGTTAACTATAAAAATGTTCAACGTTCAATGCGTAAAAAATTACCATTTGGTATCGGCCAAGTTGGTAAATCATTCCGTAATGAAATTACTCCAGGTAACTTCATCTTTAGAACACGTGAGTTTGAACAAATGGAACTTGAATTTTTCTGTAAACCAGGTGAAGAAATCGAATGGCAAAACTATTGGAAAACATTTGCAAGTGATTGGTTAACAAACTTAAATATGAATACTGAAAATATGAGATTACGTGATCATGATGAAGATGAATTATCACACTACTCAAATGCAACAACTGATATCGAATATAAATTCCCATTTGGTTGGGGTGAGCTATGGGGTATCGCAAGTCGTACGGACTTTGACTTACGTCAACATGCAGAGCATTCAGGTGAAGATTTCAGATATCATGATCCTGAAACAAATGAAAAATACATCCCATATTGTATAGAACCATCATTAGGTGCTGATCGTGTTACTTTAGCATTCCTATGTGATGCGTATGACGAAGAAGGTGTAGAAGGTAGCAAAGATGCTCGTACGGTCTTACACTTCCACCCTGCAATAGCACCATATAAAGCTGCTATATTACCATTAAGCAAAAAATTATCTGGTGAAGCTATTAAAATCTTTGAAGAGTTAAGCTCTAAATTCTCAATCGATTTTGATGAGTCTCAATCAATTGGTAAAAGATATCGTCGACAAGACGAAATCGGTACACCATACTGTATTACTTTTGACTTCGATTCGTTAGAAGACAACCAAGTTACGGTTCGTGATAGAGATTCAATGGAACAAGTACGTATGCCAATTTCAGAATTAGAAACATTCTTAGCCGAAAAAATTAAGTTTTAAGTTATAACATGATTAAAAGCGTAAGATATACCTTCTTGGTACGTCTTACGCTTTTATTGATTTTCTAATCTTTTTAACTGATTAATTAATTTTTGACTTTTAAAAAACATGCCTGCATATTCCCTATAAAGCATGATTAACAAATCTGACATTTCATCTAATAGCTCTTGGGCAATATTTAGAGAATTCATTTTGTCGATGGGTAACTTTTGTAATATATCTAATAAGTATAATGTTTTATTAGATATCATAACTGCATGTGGATCTTGATGAGCTACATTTTTAGATATTGTCCCATCAAATTTGAAACTATAACCAACTAATTGTGATTGATCTTCATTACCAGTCACTATACAATGATCGAATGACGCTGTAAAACCAAATCGATTCATACATTTTAACAATACAATAATAGATAATAATTGTGCTGAAGTGTCTTGTTCAATTTTTGTTAACACAAATTGTAGTAATTGATAATTATAAGGAGAAATATCTCCTTCATCCATAGAACGATCAATAGTTTCAGCAGCTAAAGAGGCATAACTACTTACATATAAATCCATTTGTAGTTTATAGTGTTGATTAATCACATCTACAGAATTAAGTGTTCCCATGCCTCGCCATTGGTTATATATAAACAAACCATCCACAAACATCTGCGTCTGTGCTTGTAAGCCAGTTTTAACTTTTTTAGCTCTTCTGGCCATTAAGGGTACTTTAGCACCATGTTCATTTAATATTGTAATTACTTTATCAGATTCTCCATAATCAATAGCTTTTATTATAATGCCTTTTTGCCGCATTGGCATTGTACTTCACCACTCTCAAGATTAATCTTGATCTTCAATATATCCAATTTGGCGAATGAAGTTAACTTTATTTCTCCAGTCTTTTTGAACCTTAACCCATAACTCTAAATAAACTTTTGAACCAAGTAACATTTCAATATCTCGTCTTGCACGTTTACCTACTTCTTTAAGTTTTTTGCCACCTTTACCAATGACAATACCTTTTTGCGAATCTCGTTCAACATAAATTGTAGCTTCGATATGTACACGATCTTCGCTCTCTTTAACCATACGATCAACATTAACACCAATTGCATGTGGAATTTCTTCACTAGTTAAATGTAAAATCTTTTCTCTTATAATTTCACTTACGACAAATTGTTCTGGGTGGTCAGAAATTTGATCATCTGGATAATATTTAGGACCTTCAGGTAAATATGTTTTTAATACATCTATAAAATGGTCGACATTCAAACCTTCTAGAGCAGATATTGGAACAATTTCTGTAAAATCCAAATACTTTTGATAAGCTTCTATTTTAGGCATAAGCTCATCAGGATGTACTAAATCTATTTTATTTAAAACTAAAAAGACAGGTGTTTTAACATTTTTCAACATTTCCATAATATACTCGTCGCCACGTCCAATATCTTCATTGGCATTAACCATAAACATAATAGCATCTATTTCAGAAAGTGTATTTTTAGCTACTCTCATCATATAGTCCCCTAATTTATGTTTAGGTTTATGAATTCCTGGTGTGTCAATAAAGATGATTTGTGCATCATCACGAGTCATGACACCTTGAATTTTATTTCTTGTAGTCTGAGCTTTATCAGACATGATTGCAATTTTATGACCAATTACTCTATTGACAAATGTTGATTTCCCAACATTAGGTCTACCGATAATTGATACAAATCCTGATTTATGTTCTGTCATCTATTTTAAATCCTTTCCTGAAAATCCAAATGGTAATAATTCTTCTACAGTCATTGTTACAACATCACCTTGATGATTAGTCATATAGATAGGCATATCATCATCACATAATTCTTTCAACACCTGTCTGCACGCGCCACATGGTGAAGACGGCTCATCAGCATCGACGGTCACTGTCATTGATTCAAAGTCACCTGGTCGATAACCTTGCGATATCGCTGCAACTAAACTTGATCTCTCCGCACAAATCGATAATGGATATGAAGCATTCTCGACATTAACGCCGTAAAATGTTCTACCATCTTTAGCTTTTAAGTAAGCACCTACTTTAAAATTACTATATGGCGCATAAGCTTCCTGTTGAGCTTTTCTTACTTCTTGAAAATAATGTGGTTGATAACTCATTCAATTTTCCTCCTAAAATAGAGCAATAAAATATGGTACAAATATAATTAAACCGATGACTAGAGCCAAAATAGAAACCATTAGCACACTGAATGCTGCAATATCTTTAGCAAACTTAGCGAATTCATGATATTCAGTTGTTACTAAATCTACGACATATTCAATTGAAGTATTTAATGCTTCAACAGTTAACACCAATGCAATGGCTATAAGAATAAATATCCACTCATGTGAATCAATTTTAAAAATAAAACCAAATACAATTGCAACAATCATTGCAAATATATGCAATAAAAATTTGTGATCTTTCTGCAATAATACTTTCAATCCATCAAAGGCATATTTAAAGCGTTTCATTATGCATCTCTCGTTAAACCGTAAGCGTTTAATATAGCATCTTGGCGACCAAACATTTGTCGTTCATCTTCTGTAGTCATGTGATCATATCCTAGTAAATGCAGAAATCCATGAAGTGCTAAAAATCCTAATTCACGTTCAAATGAGTGTCCATAATTATCTGCCTGTTCTTGGGCAACATCTGTGCATATAATAATATCGCCAAGAACTCTAGGAATATCAAAATCATTAAAATCAATTTCTGGTTCATCTTCTTCTAAAGCAAATGAAATGACATCAGTCACTTTATCTTTATCGCGATAAGTACGATTGATTGTTTGTATTTCTTCTTTATCTACAAAAGTTACTGATAATTCAGCTTCTTCATCAATATGTTCTTGTTGTTTAGCAAAATTCAATAACTCTTCAATTTGATGGTACCACGCTTCTTTTACTAAGTTAGTATGGTCACTAAAATCAATAGTAAACATTTAGCCCTCTCCTTCATATTGCTGAATTATTTTACTTACTAAAGGATGTCTCACTACATCGCTTTGATCTAGTTTTAAAATACTAATACCTTTAACACCATGTAATTTGTTCACAGCTTCTTTCAAACCACTTTTAACGCCTTTAGGTAAATCTATTTGTGTTTGATCACCAGTCACAACCATCTTAGACCCAAATCCAAGTCGAGTTAAAAACATTTTCATTTGGGCATGTGTTGTATTTTGAGCTTCATCTAATATAACAAACGCATCATCTAATGTACGTCCTCTCATGTAAGCTAAGGGTGCAATTTCAATAATTCCTCGTTCGATAAAACGTTCTGTTTGTTCTCTACCTAAAACTGTGTTTAAACCATCATATAAAGGTCTTAAGTATGGATCTACTTTTTCTTTTAAATCTCCAGGTAGGAACCCCAGTGATTCTCCTGCTTCTACAGCTGGTCTAGTTAATACAATTCGTTTAACATTTCCTTTTCTTAATTGTTGTGCTGCATATACTACAGCTAAGAATGTTTTTCCTGTACCTGCTGGTCCAATGCCGAACACCAAATCATTATTTTTCATGGCATTCATATACATACGTTGACCCATTGTCTTGGCTCTTATAGTTTTTCCATAGGCATCTTTAGTAATTTCTTCTTCATACAAATCTATTAAATGTTGTATCGTATTATTATGAGCCATTTTAATAGCCGCTTCTACATCTTTTAAAGTAATATTATTACCTAATTCTATCACTTTCAATAAATTATTTAATACTGATTCTGCTTTTTCAACATTCTCTATATTAGTACCTTTTACAGCAATTTCTTGACCTCTTGCATGGATGACAACATCGAAACTTTCCTCGATAGCTTTTAAATGTTCATCGTTATTGCCAATTAAAGCTTGAGATTGATTCATATTGTCTATTTGTATAATTCCAGGCATACATGCGCTCCTTTTCTATTAAACTATTAATTTAATTTTTGTCATATCTTTTTAATTATATCATGCAATGTATGTAAATAAACGTCTTTGCCTTTAGTTATTCTTATTTCTTTATATTTAAAAGTCTACTAGAGACTGAAACGTTTCACAAATATTAAAACTCTAACAATTATTGCTACTGACATTGTCCGTCACTAAATTAAATAACGAATTTAAGTCCAAATTAGTCAAAAAAAGAGGGGCTAAATTAGCTTTAGTCCCTCGTTAGTTTCACTATTATAATCGTTTTGGTTTATTAAGAACTTCTGACCATATCATGCCATTAATAATTTCATCACTATCAAATTGAAATGCTGAATGCGTCATATTTTTTTCGACATTTTGAGAATTTAGTAATTGCTTTAACTTTATGCGTTTCGTACGTTCAGATAAATATTTATCTTCAATGATATTGCGTGCTCTTTTTTCCATTAAAGCAATTTGTTTTTCTTTCTCTTTATCAATGTCGCTTCGTATCATCTTAATGTCATCTTTTAGTGATTGTTCTAATTGACGTTTGATTTCTTCAGAATTTTCATCTCTAGTCATAGATTGTCTTGGGTTATTACGAATATCTTTATGACTTGGTTTACTTTGTGTCATAGTAGATTGATATTCCGGACTAGGTTTAGATGACTCTGTAAAAACTTTACGTTCTTTTGTTGACTCATTATCAAATAATGGGGGTAAAGTATCATCAATTTTACGCTTTGATTTCTTTTTATCTTCCTCATCATTTAACTCATCACTAATTTCTTTAAATGTACGCTCAATTTGTTCAAAGAAACCACCTTTTTTAGGTTGTTTATCTTCAGGTGTTTTTTGAGGTGGTTTTTGATTTTGTCTATCTTTATGACTATTTTCACGCATCGTAGTAATGATAGAAATGATTACCGATATGACAAAAATTATAATACCGATATTCATTTAACCACCTCATTTTTATTGTTCAGGTGTTTCATCATCATTTTGATCAGTTCGCTTATTAATAGCGTTTCTCATACCCGTATCTGCTTCAATATTTTTTAAATTGTAATAATCCTTAACTGAAATATTTCCTGATCTCAATGCTTCAGCCATTGCAAGAGGTACTTCTGATTCAGCTTCAACAACTTTAGCGTGCATTTCTTGAACACGTGCTTTCATTTCTTGTTCAGTTGCAACAGCCATTGCTCTTCTCTCTTCAGCTTTAGCTTGAGCAATATTTTTATCAGCCAATGCTTGTTCAGTTTGTAAATCCGCACCAATATTTTTACTTATGTCTACGTCAGCAATATCTATTGATAAAATTTCAAATGCTGTACCAGAGTCTAAACCTTTACTTAACACTGTTTTAGAGATATTGTCTGGATTTTCTAGAACTTGAGTATGATGCTCACTTGAACCTATGGTAGAAACGATACCTTCACCAACACGAGCGATGATAGTTTCTTCACCAGCACCACCTACTAAACGTGCAATATTTGCTCTTACTGTAATACGAGCTTTAGCTTTAACTTCAATACCGTTCATTGCAACACCAGCGATAAATGGTGTTTCAATCACTTTAGGATTAACTGACATTTGTACTGCTTCTAATACATCTCTTCCTGCAAGATCTATTGCAGCTGCGCGTTCGAATGGTAAATCTATATCAGCACGTTGAGCTGCAATATTAGCATCTACTACTCTATCAACATTACCACCAGCTAAATAATGTGATTCTAATTGATTTGTAGTAAGTACCAAGCCAGCTTTATGAGCTTTAATTAACGGTGCAATGACCTTTCTTGGAGATACACGACGTAATCGCATACCTACTAATGTACCAATTCCTACATGAACTCCCGCTGCTAATGCCGAAATCCACAACCCAATAGGTACAAATGAAAATAAAATTAATAATGCGACTATGATGATAACCGCTATAACGATAAAGCTAACACTTAACATATAATCTCTCCTTATTCTTTAGTTGGTTTCTCTTACAACAACTCTACTACCTTCAACTTCTAAAATTTCAACTGTTTTATTACGAAGGATGAAATTCCCATCAGATACAGCATCAATTCTTTCATTTTCACAAAAAATAATGCCAGCTGGTCGAAGGTCAGTAACTGTTTGAGCTTTCTTACCAACGAGGTGCGAACGATTATCTTGAGATATGTAACCTGCCTCAGAACTAGTTGAGTCTTTTAAAATAACTTTATCTAAAAATGGAATTTTTCTATTGAATATTTTCACTAATATCACCCATTCTATAATTGTAAATATCAAAGCTACAATAACGTTACCAAGCATTAAAAGTAAGTTATCTCCTAATGTTATGATACTTATCGTTATTAAAGTCATTCCAATTAATCCAATGACAGCTCCAACAACAAATAGTTCAATAACTACTAATATGACTCCTATAGAAAATAATAAAACTGAATGAAGATTTACGTCTCCTTGAACTAAAAATCCAAAAAATAAAAGCAGCAACGCAATTGAAGATAAAATTCCTGCAGCATTGATATGTTTAGAATATAGTTGGTATACAAATCCTAAAAATACTAAACATGTAAGAAGTAATGATATTACTGGATTAACAATCGCTTCGCTTAATTGTTTAATCCAATCGTTGTCAATAGAAAATGCCAAAAATTTAGTCATTTTTATTACATTGATATAATCCAAAATCTCACCTCGCCCTCAATAATATTATACATGAAACCGTAAACATATAATAGTAAAAAGAAACATATAAAAATAACATTAAATATTTTAATTATTATTATTATTTTTATGCACTTTGATTTATTAGTGAATCTTAACAGTTTCTATTAAAAAGTCATGGATAACAAACATCCTATGCTTAGTAGAATATACTAGTCGTAACCGTCAAATTTATAAAATGATGATTGAAATAGTAACGCTTTAAACTTAAGTATAACTGAATATATATTTCAATATTTTAATCTTCACACAACTTTCAGATACACATACGAATTAACCATTTGAGTTTAATACCATTTTGCCAGCAAAGAAAAAGACACTATAAACTAGTACTCACTAGCTTATAGTGTCTTCAATTATATAATTAATATTCGTGTTGAGGGAGTCAACAGAGGTATTAATTATTTGAATTTACGCTTACGCGCAGCTTCTGATTTCTTTTTACGTTTTACGCTTGGTTTTTCGTAAAACTCACGTTTACGTACTTCTTGGATTGTTCCACTTTTAGAAACTGAACGTTTAAATCTACGTAATGCATCTTCAAGTGATTCATTTTTACGTACTACTGTTTTAGACATCTGTATTTCCCTCCCTCCAAATATCAACGGAACTTTATAGTCAATTGCATAGTAAAACTATGCATTAATAAGTATAATATATATGCAATTTGTGGTCAATTAGTAATTTCTTTTTTATTTGAAACATATTTCACACTAGCGACGTATAATCATAAAAAATAATCGATTCAACTATTATTTAAAACAAAGTCGTTTAATAGTTATTTCTAACTTATATCTATTGGACGGTATATCACATTAAATGATTGTAATTGTCCTTTAGAGCAATCAAATTTACACTAATACTTCTCTCTCTGATTTATTTGATGCATGGTCAACTACTTTAATCACTTGGCCTATGTTAATAGGATAATCAGCTTTAGTAATTTTCACTTTAACAATTTGTCCAATTAGTGATTCATCACCTTCAAATTGAACTTTCATATAATTATCTGCATAACCAACTAATGTTCCTTCTATTTCACCTGCTTCTTCAGGTATAACTTCAAGAACTTCTTGATCAAATTTAGAAGCATATTCTTTACCTAATTGATTACTAAGTGTAATCAATTTATGAACACGTTCATTTTTGATTTCTTCATCTATTTGATCGTCCATTCTTGCTGCTGGTGTTCCAATTCTAGGTGAATATGGAAATACATGTAATTCTGAAAATTTATGCTTAACGATGAAATCATAAGTTTCTTGGAATTCTTCCTCAGTTTCACCAGGGAATCCAACTATTACATCACTTGTTACTGCTAAATCTGGTAATGCATGATGTAATTTTGTTAATCTTTCTGAGAAACGTTCCATAGTATATTTACGTCTCATACGTTTTAATACTGTATCTGAGCCAGATTGTAACGGTATATGCAGATGACGAACTACTTTAGTTGAATGTTCTAACACATCGATGACTTCATCAGTAAGTTGACTTGCTTCAATTGATGAAATTCGAATTCTTTCTAAACCATTGATAGTTTCTAAATCACGTAGTAACTGAGCTAAATTATAATCTTTCAAATCTTGCCCATATCCACCTGTATGGATACCAGTCAGTACGATTTCTTTATAACCAGAATCAACTAATTGTGTAGCTTGTTCTACAACTTTTTCAGGATCTCTAGATCTCATCAATCCACGTGCCCATGGAATAATACAAAATGTACAGAAATTATTACATCCTTCTTGTATTTTTAATGAAGCACGTGTTCTATCTGTGAAATATGGAACATCGAGTTCTTCGTATTTACGATTTTTCATAATGTTACCAACACCGTTGATTGGTTGACGCTCTTTTCTAAATTCATCAATATATCCTAAAAGTTTATGTCTATCCTGTGTCCCCACTACTACGTCTACACCTGGGATTTCCATAATTTCAGCAGATGATGTCTGTGCATAACAACCTGTGACACAAATGACAGCATCAGGATTTTTTCTAATTGCTCTACGGATAATCTGACGACTTTTCTTGTCTCCAGTGTTTGTCACTGTACAAGTATTGATAACAAATACATCAGCATTTGTTTCAAAATCTACTCGTTCATAATTCTCTTCTTTAAATAGTTGCCAAATTGCTTCAGTTTCATAGTGGTTCACTTTACAACCTAATGTGTGGAACGCAACTGTTGACATAATATTCACCCCAATAATTCTTTTTCATAACTTAGTGCACTTAATACATACAGTGGTGCAGTTTCTGCCCGTAAAATTCTAGGTCCTAAACCTATTAATGAACTTGCATCACTTAATAATGCTATCTCTTGTTCTGATAATCCACCTTCAGGACCAAATATCACTAATACTTTATCCTGTGGTTTGAATTGTTGTAAGGCTTGTTTAAAATGGCTTATTTCACCATTTTTGGCCTGTTCTTCATAAGCTACAAGAACATAGTCATAATAATCTATAGTATCATAAATATTTTTTAAATTCGACTGATATTTTATTGAGGGAATAGTCAAACGATAACTTTGTTCTGCTGCCTCTTTAATAATCTTTTGCCAACGTTCTATTTTCTTTTCAATTTTAGTATTATTTAATTTAACAATAGAACGGTCCATACCTACTGCAATAAATGAGTGTGCACCTAATTCTGTTGCTTTTTGTATTAACCACTCATATTTATCTGCCTTTATTAATCCACTACATATAGTGATATCTATAGGTAGTTCTGTATCAATATTTTGTTTTTCAATTAATTTTATCTCGATGCTATCATTTGACATTGACATTATTTCACACATATACACTTGTTGGTTTTCAAATGTCAAAATAATGTTATCACCAATTGCATTTCTCATAACATTGGTAATATGATGAATATCTTCTTTTTTAGTAATAAAAAAACGCTGACTTTCATCAGCGTTGTGGTTTATAAAATAACGTTGCACATTATTCACTCACTTTCTGGCCTACTAGACACACCCAACCATTGTCATGTTGAACTGAAATAATAGTAAAACCTACACGCTTCATATGTGATTTAATATCTTCATACTTCTCTTTTATGATACCAGAAGTAATAAAATAGCCACCATCATTTAGTGTATTATAAGCATCTTCTATCATTTCATCAATAATATGCGCTAAAATATTAGCAATTACAATATCAAACTGTTCAGTTTCATCTTGTAATAAATTACCAGGAACTGCTTCAATATCATTTTCGCAATGATTTTTAGCAAAGTTCTCTTTAGCAACATTCACTGCCATGTCATCAATATCTAATGCTTTAATGCGTTTTACTCCCAATAAATGACAAGCAATACTTAATATACCTGATCCAGTTCCAACATCTATTACTGCATCTGTTGATTTTACATATTGTTCAATTGCCTTTAAACACATACTTGTAGTTGGATGATCACCAGTTCCAAAAGCCATACCTGGATCTAATTCAATACATAATTCTTCATTTGATTCTTTTGAATAACTTTCCCAACTAGGTACAATAGTGAATTTTTCAGAAGCTCTAAAGGGATGAAAATAATTTTTCCATTCATTTTCCCAGTCTGATTCCTCCAATATAGTCTCAGAAAGCTGTAACATATCTTCATTTATTTGTGGTAAATCTAAAATCGCTTGATAAATTGTTTGGCGTAAATGATCATTAAATTTCAATTCATTAAAATATGCTTTTAATCTCACACCACTAGCTGGGTAATCTTCTTGCTTTAAGGCATATATTTCTCCAAATTTATCTTCAGGTTGATTTACTAAGTCGTCAGAGTCTTCAATGACTACACCATTTGACCCGTTATTCTCTAATATATTGGTAACTAAATCTACAACTTCATGGTTTACTATAATTGAAAGCTCTGTCCAATTCATAAATTATTCTCCCTTAAAGAATCTTTTCGCTCTATCTTTAAAATTTGTAGGTTGCTCATTAATGTCTTCCCCACTAATTTGTGCAAACTCTTGCATTAATTCTTTTTGTTTATCTGTTAATTTAGTAGGTGTTAGTACTTTGATATCAACATATAAGTCACCATGTCCATATCCATGAACATTTTTAATTCCTTTTTCTTTCAAACGAAATTGCTTACCAGTTTGTGTGCCAGCAGGTATTGTTAGCATAACTTCATTGTTAAGTGTTGGAATTTTAACTTCATCGCCTAATGATGCTTGTGGGAAGCTAATATTTAATTTGTAATAAATATCATCACCATCACGTTTAAATGTATCTGATGGTTTTACTCTAAATACAACATACAAATCACCACTTGGTCCACCATTGACGCCAGGTGAGCCCTCACCAGCTAATCTAATTTGTTGTTCGTTGTCAACACCTTCAGGTACCGTAACTTCTAACTTAACTGTTTTATTCTCTGTTCCTTTACCATGACAAGTTGGACAAGGTTCTTCAAACTCTTGACCACTTCCTTGACATTTTGGACATACTTGTTCTGTTCTCACTCTACCTAAGATTGTATTTTGTTCAACAGCAACATGTCCTGCACCATTACAATAACTACATGTTTTTTTGCTAGTACCAGGTTTAGCACCTTCGCCATCACATGTATGACAAGTTACATCTTTTCGTATTGAAATTTCTTTTGTAGTTCCGAAGACTGCCTCTTCAAAAGTCAATGTCATGGTATATTGAAGATCATCACCTTTTTGTGGAGCATTAGGGTCTCGTTGTCTACCTCCACCAAAGAATGAACTAAAGATATCTTCGAAACCGCCACCACCAAAGCTGCTAAATCCACCAAAGTCAGAGCCACTAAATCCTTGACCACCAAATCCTTGTGGACCATCATGGCCAAACTGATCATAGTTTGCTCGTTTGTTATCATCACTTAATACTTCATATGCTTCTGAAATCTCTTTAAATTTCTCATCTGCACCTTCTTCTTTATTAATATCAGGATGATATTTTTTTGAAAGTTTACGATAAGCTTTTTTAATTTCATCTTTTGAGGCATCTTTATTAACACCTAAGACTTCATAATAGTCTCTTTTGGCCACAATTATCTCTCCTTTTCCAATTAACTTTTATAGTTTAACGTAATATTTAACACTATCCAAATAAAAAGCCAAAGCCAATGCACTATTGACTTTGACTTTTTAACTAATCTTTAAAGCTTATTGGTATTTTAACCAATTATTTTTTGTCGTCATCTTTAACTTCTTTAAATTCAGCATCTTCTACTGTACTACCACTATCTTGACCAGCTTCTGATCCTTGAGCTTGTTGTTGAGCTGCTTGTTCATAAACTTTAGCAGATAATTCTTGAATTACTTTTTCAAGTTCTTCTTTTTTAGCTTTAATATCATCAATATCTTGGCCTTCTAATGCTGTTTTAAGTGCATCTTTTTTATCTTCTGCACCTTTTTTATCTTCTTCACTAATATTTTCGCCTAAATCAGTTAAAGTTTTTTCAACTTGGAATACTAAGCTATCAGCTTCGTTTCTTAAGTCTACTTCTTCACGGCGTTTTTTGTCAGCCTCAGCATTTTCTTCTGCATCTTTAACCATACGATCGATTTCTTCATCTGAAAGTGCAGAGCTAGATTGGATAGTAATTTTTTGTTCTTTATTAGTTCCTAAGTCTTTTGCAGTAACATTCACAATACCGTTTTTATCAATATCGAATGTAACTTCAATTTGAGGTACACCACGTGGAGCTGGTGGAATATCAGTTAATTGGAATCTACCAAGTGTTTTATTGTCAGCTGCCATTGGACGTTCACCTTGTAACACGTGAATATCTACTGCTGGTTGATTATCAGCTGCAGTTGAGTAAACTTGTGATTTTGAAGTTGGAATAGTTGTATTACGTTCAATTAACGTATTCATACGACCACCCATAATTTCAATACCTAGTGATAAAGGAGTTACGTCTAGTAATACAACATCTTTAACATCACCAGTGATAACTCCACCTTGAATTGCTGCACCCATAGCAACTACTTCATCAGGGTTAACACCTTTATTAGGCTCTTTGCCAATTTCTTTTTTAACTGCTTCTTGTACAGCTGGGATACGAGTAGAACCACCAACTAAGATAACTTCATCAATGTCAGAACTTGATAATCCAGCATCTTTTAATGCTTGACGAGTTGGTTCCATAGTTCTTTTAATTAATGAATCAGCTAATTCTTCAAATTTAGAACGAGTTAAGCTAATTTCTAAGTGTAATGGGCCATTTTCTCCTGCAGAAATAAATGGTAATGAAATTTGAGTTTGTGATACACCAGATAAGTCTTTTTTAGCTTTTTCAGCTGCATCTTTTAAACGTTGTAATGCCATTTTATCTTGTGATAAATCTACACCATTTTCTTTTTTGAATTCAGCTACAAGATAGTCAATAATTACTTGGTCAAAGTCGTCACCACCAAGTTTATTGTCACCTGCTGTTGAAAGTACTTCAAAGACACCGTCACCTAATTCAAGAATAGATACGTCGAAAGTACCTCCACCTAAGTCAAATACTAATACTTTTTCATCTTGTTCAGTTTTGTCTAAACCATAAGCTAATGCTGCTGCAGTTGGTTCATTAATAATACGTTCAACTTCTAAACCTGCTATTTTACCTGCATCTTTAGTTGCTTGACGTTCAGCATCATTGAAATAAGCAGGAACTGTGATAACAGCTTTGTCAACTTTATCTCCTAAATAACTTTCAGCAGTATTTTTTAAGTTTTGTAAAATCATAGCTGAAATTTCTTGTGGAGTATATGATTTACCTTCGATGTCTACTTTATAATCTGTACCCATATGACGTTTAATAGATTGTACTGTATTAGGGTTTGTAATTGCTTGACGTTTAGCAACTTCACCTACTTGAGTTTCTCCATTTTTAAATGCAACTACTGATGGTGTTGTACGTGCACCTTCAGGATTTTGGATAACTTTAGGTTCGTCTCCTTCTAAAACTGTTACACATGAATTTGTTGTACCTAAGTCTATACCGATTACTTTACTCATAATAAAATTCCTCCATTTGTTTTAAAATTAAATTTTCAATGTTTTTTCAACCGAATTATTGGTTTACTTTAACCATTGATGGTCTTAATACTCTATCTTTAAGACGATATCCCTTTTGTAATTCTTGAGTAATTACACCTGACTCGAAATCAGGATTATCATCTTGCATCACTGCTTGATGAACATTAGGATCAAAAGATTCGCCTTCTGAAGCGATTACTTCCAGTCCATTATCTTTTAAGGCACTAATTAAACTTTCATGAACCATTTGGACACCTTTTTGTAAGGATTTAAATGTTTCATCATCACCTTCAATTTGTAACGCTCTTTCGATGTTATCAATTGCTGGCAATATATCAGTTAACACATTTTGTGCCTGATACTTTTTATTAGTTTCAGTTTCTTTTTGAATTCTTCGTTTATAATTTTCAAATTCTGCATAAAGCCTTAAATATTTTTCTTCATTGTCATCAGCTAACTGTTGTAATTCTTCAATTTTTTGATCTTTCGGATCAATTTCTTCACTGATGTCGTCTTGTGATGACTCATTATTATCATTATTTATATTATTAGCTTGTTCAGTTGCATCAACTGATTCATTCTCACTATTTGATGTTGTTTGATTTTCATCAATAGTTTCTTCAGTTGTTTGTTGAACTGATTCATCTTTTTCTGTCATTTTTTGCCCTCCAATACAATTCTTATCATCATTACCAAATTCTATTTAGCAATTGAATGACATTTTGATAATGCATTGCAGTAGGACCGATTACTGCAATTTGACCTTTTAATGATTCATCAAAATGATATTGACTAGTAATAATAGAAATATCACTTAAACTTTCATCAATTTCATTTCCTATTTTTACATTTATATTTGGAGATGAAATATCTCGAAGTAAATCAGTAATTCTATTTGATTCTATATACTGAAGTATAGGTTGTATTGATGAAACATTTGATTCATTTAATGCATCAATCAGTTTAACCTTTCCACCCATATAAATGCTATTACTTTGATTGGATAGTTGTTCTTTCGTCGCTTCAATAAGTTGTTCAATAAATAGTCGCTCTTGTTCTGATTGTACAAAGTTCGCAATTTCTTCATTAACTATATTATTATATTCAGTAAATTTCTCAGTTACAAAATTAGATATAGTTGTTAACTTATCATTAGTAAATGATATATCAGCAACAAGATGGACATGTTCAACATAACCAGATGAAAAAACAATTATCATAATGATTAAGTTACTATTTGCACGAATCAAATGAATATCTTTAATTATATCTTGTCCGTGATTAGGATGAACAACCAACGTCGTATATTGAGATAAACTAGATAATTCATCTGCAAAATATGATAAGGCAGATGATATATCATATTGATTCTCAATTAACAACTGGTTTAACCGTCTTAATTTATTTGTATTTTGATGAGATGTTTCTTCTAAAAGACGATTTACATAATATCTAAAACCTAACTGTGACGGTGACCTTCCAGATGAACTGTGCACCTTTTCTATAAATTTAGCCTCTTCAAGATGTTTCATTTCATTTCTGATAGTTGCTGGACTAACATTTAAATTATGTCTTTCAATTAAAGTTTTAGAGCCAATAGGTTGTCCGTAATCAACATAATCTTCAACAATTGCATTTAATATGCTTAATTGTCTATCTGTAATCATGTTTCCACCTCATTAGCACTCACTTCTTTCAAGTGCTAATTATAATTTAACAAATTGGTCAAAGTAAGTCAATGTTAAAGACTCGGAAATTTAAAATTTTTATTCATTTAATAAAAAAGCTTCAAAAACCTCGTTACCAATAACTTTACCTCGATTTGTCAATTTAATAAATTTACCCTCTTCAACTAATAAACCATTATTTTTTAATCTTTCAATCGTTTGACCAAAGATATTATCCATAGATTGATCAAACTTTTCTGCAAATCTTTGACTATTAACTCCTTGATTCATTCTTAGCCCTAAAAACATTTCTTCTTCCATTTTTTCGTTTAAAGTAGGAATATTAGAAGTCAATATAGCGTTCCCTTCACGTTTTATCGCTTTAATATAATGATTTACGGGATTGATATTTGTATATCGTTCTCCATTAACGTAACCACTAGCACCTGCACCAAAACCATAGTATTCTTCATTTAACCAATACACTTTATTATGTGCTGATTCAAAACCATCTTTAGCAAAATTCGAAATCTCATACTGATGAAATGGAGACGCATTCATGCGCGACATTAAAAATTGATACATTTCTGCCCCTAAATCTTCATTAGGTAATTTTAAATTACCTTTTCTATACATATTATAAAATTGTGTTTTAGGTTCAAGGATTAGTCCATAACTAGAAATATGGTTTATATTCATTTTTAAAGCCATTTCTAGACTATTTGCAAAATCTTCAAGTGATTGCTTTGGAAGATGGTACATTAAGTCTAAACTAATTGATTCAATTCCAGCACTTGTAGCATTATCAACTGCTTGATATATATCTGATGTTTGATGAGTACGTCCTAAAAGTTTTAATAATTCAGGATTAAACGTTTGTACACCCATTGAAATTCTATTAACACCATAGGTTTTTAACAACTGAACTTTTTCTGCAGTTAGTTCATCTGGATTAGCTTCAAACGTATACTCCCCATCAATATTAAATATTTCTTTTATAGCTTTTAGTAATTTTTCCAATTGCTTTATTGAAAGTGCTGTAGGAGTGCCTCCACCAACATACATGGTTTCTAAATTCCGAGTTTTTGCTAGAGACATTTCGTTGATAAGTGCATCAATATAATCATCTACTGGCTGATTTTGTATAAAATATTTATTAAAGTCACAATAGGTACATATTCGTACGCAAAACGGTATATGTATATATGCACTTTTTACTACCATCATTATTCCTCCATGATAAAATTCGCAAAACTCGATGAGCCTGGGACAAAATGTATTTTACACTTAAATTTAAGCATTTGGCAGTAACTGTCTGGTTTTCAAAGCGTTGATAAATCACCATTTTGAAAACCTAGTCAGTCTTGCCAGGGTGGGAGGGACCCGTCATAGAAAAATTTTATAAAGGATTACAGTTGACACTATTAGTGCAACTGCATAGGGACCCAACAAAGAGAATTTCATCAAGAAATTCTACGGACAATGCAAGTTGGGCAAGAACTAGTAAAGATTGTAAATCTAACTAGTTCTAAATGTGCAAGACGGGCATCTACGAAATAAATTTTATATAAAATTTATTTCTGTCCCACTCCCATAATCTATATCTATATTTTGTGAAATCTATTTTTTTATTACTTATGCCTGATATTATTTTTAGTTTTTATTAAAACTTTCATTTTAATTCGTAAAAGAAAAGAGAATCCAGGACTTGTAAAGGTCCTGGACACATTAATGTATACTATAAAATCTTACAAAAACTGGTTTTATTCGTCGTCCATTTTCAGAACTGCTAAAAAGGCATCCTGTGGAATTTCAACATTACCTACAGATTTCATTTTCGCTTTACCAGCTTTTTGTTTTTCTAATAGCTTACGTTTACGACTTATATCGCCTCCGTAACATTTAGCTAAAACATTTTTCCCCATAGATTTTATATTTGTACGTGCAACTATTTTTTGACCAATTGCAGCTTGAACAGGCACTTCAAATTGTTGTCTAGGAATTAATGTTTTTAATTTTTCAACTAATGCTTTACCTCTTTCATAGGCAAAGTCTCTATGAACTATAAAACTCAAGGCGTCTACTTTATCACCATTAAGTAAAATATCCATTTTAACAAGATTACTTTCTTTATTATCGATAAATTCATAATCAAATGATGCATAACCTTTAGTATTAGACTTTAATTGGTCGAAGAAATCAAATACCACTTCTGCTAATGGAAGTTCATATACTATGTTGACACGTATATCATCTAAATAATCCATATTTATAAATTGACCACGTTTACGTTGGCATAATTCCATAACTGCTCCAACATAATCATTTGGTACCATCATTGAAGCGCGAACATAAGGTTCATAGATTTTTTCAATTTTATCTCTCTCAGGCATTTGAGCAGGATTATCAACTGTTACTTCTGAGCCATCTTTTAATATACATTGATATATAACTGATGGTGCAGTGGCTATTAATTCAATACCAAACTCACGTTCAATACGCTCTTGAATAATTTCCATGTGTAACATACCTAAGAAACCAGTTCTATATCCAAAACCTAACGCCTGTGAAGACTCTGGTTCAAATTCTAATGAAGCATCATTTAATTGTAATTTTTCAAGAGCTTCTCTTAAATCATTATAGTTTTTATTGTCTATCGGGAACAAACCACAATAAACCATTGGATTCATTTTTTTATAGCCTTGTAATGGCTCGCTTGCAGGTCTATTGGCATGAGTAATGGTGTCACCAACTCGTGAATCATCAACATTTTTAATACTTGCAATAATATAACCAACATCACCAACAGTTAATTCCTCAACTGGTAATTGTTTCGGTGTATTAATCCCAACTTCAGTTACTTCGAATTCTTTTCCAGTTGCCATCATTCGAATTTTATCGCCTGCTTTTACGATTCCATCAACAATTCTAATTGAAGATATTACACCTCTATAGGGATCATATTCTGAATCAAATATCAAAGCTTTCAATGGTGCTTCAGGGTCACCTTGTGGTGCAGGAACAACTTCAACAATTTTCTCTAAGATGTCTTCAATTCCGATATTAGATTTAGCACTAGCTAAAACAACATCATCTTGATCTAGACCAATCATATCTTCTAATTCCTGTTTTACTCTCTCAGGCTCTGCTGCAGGTAAATCTATTTTGTTTATTACTGGCAATAACTCTAAGTCGTTATCTAAAGCTAAATAAACATTTGCTAATGTTTGGGCTTCGATTCCTTGAGCAGCATCAACCACTAAAATAGCACCTTCACAAGCTGCTAAAGATCTAGAAACTTCATATGTAAAATCGACATGTCCTGGTGTGTCAATTAAATGAAATGTATATGTTTCTCCATCATTAGCTTCATATTTTAAACGGACTGCATTTAATTTTATTGTAATGCCTCGTTCTCGTTCTAAATCCATTGAATCAAGCAATTGATTTTGCATATCTCTTGTTTCCACAGATTTAGTATTCTCTAAAATTCTATCAGCTAATGTTGACTTCCCATGATCTATATGTGCAATAATGGAGAAATTCCTTATATTTTCTCTTCTTTTTAAACGTTCCTGCTTATCCATGTTATCCTTCTCACTTTCATAAAATAAACCCGTATTATCTTTCGTATCTTTGATATAATAACGTTTTTAGTGATTAATTGCAAACAGCATTATCGTAAACTAATTAGCCATTTGTCTTAAATTTTATTTAAATACAAACAAGCTGTATGTTAAAATGTAAATTACGTACTTATAATTATAAAACGTATTATTTATGTTTCCAACATAATTTATGATTTACCTTGGTTTTTAGTTAGACCTATTAAATAAATGATTGCACAAAGGATAGACTTTTGATAAAATATTTCTTGTTGTAATCAAATAAAAATTTGATAAGATGAACTCACTTTTAGGAGGTGACAGAAATGGCAAATATCAAATCTGCAATCAAACGTGTTAAAACAACTGAAAAAGCTGAAGCTCGTAACATTTCACAAAAGAGTGCTATGCGTACAGCAGTTAAAAATGCAAAAACAGCTGTTTCAAACAACGCTGACAATAAAAATGAATTAGTAAGCTTAGCAACTAAATTAGTTGATAAAGCTGCTCAAAGCAATTTAATACATTCAAACAAAGCTGACCGTATTAAATCACAATTAATGACTGCAAATAAATAGTCTTTATTAAATAAAAGTTCAAGCATCTGCTTGAACTTTTATTTTTTGTAGAATCATTAACCAAATAATTGTGGTTCTCTCCCAAATTGGACTGATACATAAATATTTTTAAGCCTCGCACCCAAGCCACAGGAGTCTCGATTTCAAAATAATTTATATTTTAAATTATTTATTTTTTATTTATCAATCCTGAAAAATAGAGGACTATAATTGTTTTTGATACACTCCGAGCTAGAAACTACCAATTATATCATCTTAAATATGCAACGATTCTGTCTCATCCTTTTATAATGATAAGATAAATAATTCTAAAATTAATTGCTTATCCATGTATGAAGATTTTAATTTATAGTCCGTTTCAGCACAGGCGTTAATGATATTTAATAGTTGATCTAATTGATAATGTCGTACTTGTCCTAATGCTAGTTTAACTCTATAGGGGTGTACACCAATTGTTTTGGCAATTTGTTGGCCACTGTAACCTTTTTGACTTAGAATCTTACTCTGATAAAACAATCTATAATTACTTGTTATCAATGCTAATAATTTTATTGGTTCTTCTTTCATAGTTATTAAATCTTTAACAAGATTAATAGCTTTTTCTTTTTGCCCTTTTTGGATATATTCTGTTAATAAGAATACATTTTGCTCTAAACTTCTATTAATAATTTGATTTACATCATTTTTATTTATTGTTGGACGATCACCTAGAAATAACATTAATTTGTCAATTTCTTGAGAAACAATATTATAATTAATGCCTGTCAATTCAATAAATAAATCTAAAGCATCCTTTTTGATATCTTTAAAATTGTCATTTAATTTACTTTGAATCCAATTTTTTATATCTTCTTCTGACATCTGTTCGATTTTTTTTATTTTCGCATGTTTTTTTAGTGTTTTAGTTAATTTTTTTCTCTCATCCAATTTTGCTTGATATACTTCAAATATGATTAAATTATCTCCATCATACTTTTCAATGAACTCTATTAATTGTTCAATATTATGATACATTTCTTTTGGAGCTTTTTCCCCTGTAAAAATAAAAGCATTTTTGACTAAAATCACTTTTTTATCTGAAAAGAAAGGTAAAGTTAATGTTTCTTCTATAATTGGAGATATTTCTGTTTCTAATAAATTATACTTTACGAAATTAAAATCATCTTTCTCTTCTTGTAAATACTGATCTATCAACTCTGAACTTTGTTTTTCTACTAATTCAGGTACGTCTCCATATATAGTTACAATATTGTCACTCATTAATGACACCCTTTCATTCACTTAGACATCAGTAGATTATATCATGATTTATATTTAAGACTCTACAATGATTTTAAGATGCTTCTTGTTGTATTTCAAAATTTTTATCTAAATCTATCGTGATTTGACCAGATTGTTGAGTATTATAAATTTTACTTTTAATACTTTTCAAAAGCATTATCACTTCGTTATTGGGCAAATGATACCTATTATGTTTGCCAGATGATATTAAACTAATTGTAGGCTGTATCTTCCTAATAAAACCTTCACTGCTACTAGTTTTACTACCGTGATGACCTACTTTTAATATATCAATTTTAGGCAAATTATATTTCTTTAATAATAGATTTTCATTATTCTTTGTAGCATCTCCCATTAATAAAATATTGATATTTCGATATTTTATTAATGTTACTATAGAATATTCATTTTTATCGTCACTTGTATAAATATAACCAATTAAAAAATTAATCGTAGTATCCTTAAAATTTATATTCATTACATTCTTAACATCTAATAATTGGATATTATATTTATCACATAAGCTCATTATATTTTTTAAAGTTGCTTTGGGATAACCTTTACTATTTATGATTATCTTTTCTATTTTTATATGGCTACTAATAAAAGGTAACTCACCTATATGATCTTGATGAGGATGAGTTAATACTAAATAATTCAATTTATTAATACCTCTTTCTTTTAACACTGGTAAAGTATGGTATTTTGCTAATGATAAATGTTTTTTACGCTGATTTGACGCATACTGCCCTCCTGTATCAATTAGCACGGTCTGATTACTTCCACCTTCAAATAAAATACTATCACCTTGTCCAACATTTAACATTGTTAACCGATGATGATTTTGAAAACTATTAATATTTAAAAGTAGTAATAATATAAGTAAAAGTGTTATGACATATTTAAATAAATGATGCGCCAAAAATATTAAAATTAGCACTATCGAAATTATAATAACAATATAGGTTATATTACTCATTTTAGGTATATACCAATTAAAATTATTGATATTTAGTAGTAGTTTTAATAGATAATCATGAAACTCAAAAATCTTATTTATAAATATATTTAATAGAGATAAATGTGGGATGAAATGGCAAATAATATAAAACAATAAAGTACATGGAAATAAAATAAAGGTGTAAAATGGCACGAATAGGATGTTAGAAAAGAAGCCAATCCACTGTAGTTGATTAAAATGAGGAATTGAAACAATTAATGAGGATAGTTGAGCAATAAAAGTTAATGCAATGAGTGATTTTAATTTCGATAAACTTGAAATGTACGGATATAAAAAGATAATAAAAAATGATATAACAAAAGAAAATTGAAAACCTATATCGTTTGTTATTAAAGGATTAATGAGAAACATGATAACAAAGGCTGAGGATAAAATATTGATGGGAGCCACTTTATAATTTTTAGGTAATAGCATGACAATAATTGCCATAATAATCGCCCGACAAGCGCTAGGAGCAAAATTTGTATAAAACGCAAAGGCTAAGAGTGTTACGATTGTTACAATCTTAATGAACATCATAGGAACATTTAATCTAACTAATGGTTGATAAATTAAAAAAATAATAATTGCAATATGTGATCCACTAACTGCTAATAAGTGGTATATACCTAAATTTTTAACATTATCTTTATAATTGTCATCTATTAAAGTTGTATCACCATTTATCAGACTCATAATACGTTCAGGATATTTAACACCAGAATATTTTATTTTGTTATTAATATATTCTCTATATTGAGTTAATATATTGGATTGATTAGTTGTGGTACAATTCTTAAAATCAATACTTTTAATTTTTAACGTAACATGTTCATGATATGGACTATAAAATTGACCTGTCACATTACATGTTAAACCGACGATGTCGTTTGAAATAACTTTGTTGTCAGCTTTATAAATAAAATCAAAACTAGTATTATTACTCTTTAACTTACCCTTTATTGCATTGTGTTCAATTTTTTGACTTGATATGAAGTTGACTCGATTTTTAAATTCCTTATGATCCATATAATAATTAACATCATCTACTTGTATTGTTTTTACATGATAATAATATACAGATGAAGTGATGATAACTATTGCTATACATGGTATATAAATATACTTTTTCTTAATAAACACCAACATAATGACTAGAAATAAAATAAATAGCGAGAGTATTTTAGATGTTTGCCAGAATACTCCCACCAATATTGAAATCATTATATACAACACAATAAGATTTACCCTTTTGTTAAATATTTAGCTACATATTCTGGTGAAAAAGGAATCTTTTTGTACACTATCCCAGATTGTTCTAGTAATTTCATTGCATATTCATGATTATGATAGTCTTGTGCATAATAAACATATTTTATTCCTGCTTGTATAATTGACTTAGTACAATTCAAACAAGGAAAATGTGTCACGTATATAGTCGCACCATCAGTTGATACGCCTTGTTTAGCACATTGTAATAAAGCATTCATTTCAGCATGAATTGTTCGGATACAATGTCCATCTTCGATTAAACATCCATCATCAATACAATGAACTTCTCCCGCAACAGAACCATTATATCCACCGGCAATAATTCTATTATCTTTAACTATAGTTGCACCAACAGACAGTCTTTGGCATGTTGATCGAAGTGCAAGTAAGTGACTTTGAGCCATGAAGTATTCTTCCCATTTAATTCTTTCCAAATTATTCACCTTCCATATGATCATAAGATTGTTTATTCTAATTTACTTAGGATTAAATATATTATAATGAATTTTAACTGAAAAATAATAATCAAAGCGTAAAATATTCTTTCAATTTATCATAAGTTTTATTTCCGAAACCTTTAATATCACGTAATTGTTCAATGTTATTAAAGGAGCCATGTTGTGTCCGGAACTCTATAATTGCCTTTGCTTTAGTTTGACCAATTCCCGGAATTTGTTTAAAACTGTCTTCAGTCGCTAAATTCAGATTAACTTTTTCTTTTAAATTGTTATTATTACTAGCTTGATTTACTACTAAATTGCTATTTTGTCCTTTTTTAGGTATAACAATCATCTTTTGATCAACTAATTTTTCTGACAAATTGATGTTACTTGTGTCTGCATCTGTTGTTAATTCTGCTTGTTTTAATACATCACTCACTCTGTCACTAGTTGTCATTTTATAGACTTTAGGGTGTTTAACTTCACCCTTAATATCAACAAATACTTCTTTATTCTCTGTAGCGCTTTTATCTTGGTTCTGCTTACCATCTTTAGTAGTACTATAGTTGGTTAAGCCATCTGTATTTTCTTGTACAATGGATTTATTGTTTGTTTGATTGACATCAATATGATCATTGTCTTGAAATAACACTATTAATAAAACTAATAATGCTAAAATTATAGATATCATAAAAAATTTATGTCGCCATACAAATGCTTTATAGTTAATTAATTTTTGATACAACAAAATCACCTCTCAACTAATTACACGTTTGAGACGGTGATTTTTCTTTGAAATTTATTTACTAACTTTAAAAAATAATCTGTCGGCATTGTCATTATGTTCATCTTCATTAAAGTCGGTAAATGTTTCTATATTTTTAAAACCACAATCAATTAATAATTTAATATAAGTTTGTTCATCAAATGTTCTTTGATAATGTGATTCATCAAACCTTGTGTATGTTTGGTCTGCTTGTTTATGGAAGAAAGTCATATCATGATAAACACTATAAGGTTCTTCTCCTTCAATTGCTTGCCATGCTAAAAAGATGTCTTCATTATCATCAATATAATTTTGATTATTAAACAAAGTAGTCATTTTATGAACGGTGTGTACATCAAAAAGAAATACGCCATTCTCTGATAAATGTTTATAGACATTTTCAAATGTTAATTTAACTTCATCTAAGGTAGATAAATAATTGAGTGAATCACAAAATATTGTAATGATGTCAAACTGTTGCTGTAATTCAAAATCAGTCATATCGCCTTCTAACCAAACGATATGCGGACATTTTTGTGCTGCGACAGCTAACATATCAACACTTAAATCCATACCAGTTACTTGACCTAAGTTCTGTAATTTAGTAGTTAAACTACCTGTACCACAACCTATATCCAAAATGTTAGCTTGTCCTTCACTCATATTACTAACAATTTCAAACCATTTATCATATGGTTGATCTTGTGTTAAGCGATCATATACATAACTCATTCCTTCATACTGTGACATCGTTAATATACAACCTGTCCATGAGTTTCAAGTGGTGCATCTTGATAAAGCTTTTCGATGTTATAATAATTTCTTTCATCTTTGTGGAATACGTGAACAACAACATCGGCTAAATCAATTAAAATCCAACGTGCCTCATTAAAACCTTCCATACGTTTTACTTCGATATCTTGTTCATTTGCAGCCTCTTTAACAGCCCTAGCAATAGCTTGAACTTGACGCTCATTATTACCATGAGTAATGACAAAATAATCTGTCATATCACTTATTTCTTTCATTTCCAGTGATACAATATCTTCACCTTTTTTGTTATCTATTGCATTTACTGCTATATTTAATAAATTTTGAGAATCCATTTAATCATCCTTTATTCTTTCGTCACTATAATTGTAATAATTTAAACAATTTATAGTTGCATTATATACTGTAATATCCTTCTGAATTAAGAATAGGACAGTTCGTTTTGAAATTTGATAAATTGTGTTATCCAAACTTCCTTGATTGTATGCCATATCACGTATGTCATCAACACCTGGTATTGTTCTCTCAGGTTCGATATAGTCGGCAATAAATATTAACTTTTCAGTTTTAGTCATTTGTTGTCGTCCTGTCGTGTGATATTTTATTGCTAATAGAACCTCTTCATCTTTAACATTGAATTGATGTTCCATAACTGCTGCTGCAACTGGCCCATGAAGTATTTCACTACCATAACTTAATAAATCATTACCTAAGTCATATTGTCTCACGATTTGATACATTTTTCCTAAATCATCGTATTTGCAATAATCATGTAGCAATCCAGCTAATTCAGCTTTTCTGACATCTCCATCATAAATTTCTGCTAATTTCATAGCAGTTTCGGCTACTCTTAGAGAATGTTGATAACGTTTATCTGGTAACTTTTCTTTTATAAGTGATTTAGCTTTTTCAATGTTCATATAATCCTTCCTCCTTAATGTATTCTTCAACGGACTTAGGAACTAATACTTGAATTGATTGTTTATCCTTCACTCTTTGTCGAATAAAAGATGAACTAATATCAATACGAGGTATTGTAATAGATATCATATCTTGTTCTACTTCTTGTTTGTCTTTATCACGATTTACTACAACAAACGTGACTAATTCTCGTAATTGTTCTATATTATACCATTTATTTAACTGATCATATTGATCCGTGCCAATAACAAAATACATTTTACTATTAGGATATTGCTCTTTCAAAGATAACATAGTGTCATAAGTATAGCTTTGCCCCTGTCTTTGTAATTCTTCTTCGCATATTTGTCCAAACCCTAATTCATCGACAACCATTTGAATCATTGTCAAACGATGTGAAACACTAATTTGATCGTTGTGTTGTTTTAAAGGCGACATAAAACTTGGGAGAAAGTAAAAATTATCTGGTTTAATATAATGATATACTTCACTAGCAACTAACATGTGAGCAGTATGAATAGGATTAAATTGACCACCATAAAGAACAATTTTTTTCATAATTATGGTAGTTGAATTTCTTTATTGTCTTCAGATTCTCGATAAATGACAATCATAGATCCGATGACTTGTACTAATTCACTTTTTGTAGCCACTGTTAATTGCTCAGCTAAATCTTTTTTATCTTCAAAATTATTTTGTAACACATGTATTTTCATTAATTCTCTATTTTCTAAAGTATCATCAATTTGTTGAATCATATTCTCATTGATACCACCTTTTCCTATTTGAAAAATAGGATCAATATTATGTGCTAAACTTCTTAAATATCTTTTTTGTTTTCCTGTTAACATGTCAACATTCTCCTCTTAACTGTGTTAAAACTGTATGTTTCATTTCTTGAACATCGGCATTATGACCTGTCCATATTTTAAAACTTTCAGCACCTTGATAAACAAACATATCTAAACCATTATATATTGGATTTCCTAATAACTCGGCTTTTGTCAGAATCGGCGTTTTGTATGGAATGTATACAATATCACTAACTAATGTTTCAGAAGAAAGATTAGTCAAATCAATAATACATTCTTCATTACCAGCCATACCAGCTGGTGTTGTATTGATGATGATATCAAATTCATCCAAATGTTCTTCAGCGGTTTTTAAAGAAATTGGATTTACATTCAATTGCCAACTGTCAAATCTTGACATTGTTCGATTAGCTACTGTTAGCTTTGGTTTGACAAATTTTGCTAATTCATTAGCTATCCCTTTACTTGCACCGCCAGCTCCTAGAATTAAAATATAAGCATTTGCGATATCTGGATATACTTGACGTAAACCAGTTACATAGCCTATGCCATCAGTATTAAATCCAATCCATTTATTATCTTTAATTAATACCGTATTAACTGCACCGACAGTTTTTGACTGTTCATCAATTTCATCTAAATAAGGAATAATACGTTCTTTATGAGGTATTGTTATATTAAAGCCATCAATTTCTTTGTCCTTAATAATATCTTTTATGTGATCAAACTGTTCTACTGGAATATTTATTGCTTCATACTCATGATTTAATTTTAACGATTTAAAATTAGCATTATGCATCAATGGTGATAGTGAATGTGAAATTGGACTTCCAATAACTGCAAATTTCATAATTAACACACCTTATAAAATAGAATTTCTCAATATGACATCGACATTTTTAGGTACACGGACGATAACTTTTGCACCTGCTCCAATAGTTATAAAGCCTAAACCAGAAATCATAATATCTCGTTTTTCTTTACCTGTTTCCAATCTGACTGCTTTAACTTCACTTAAATCAAAGTTTTCTGGATTGTTTGGTGGCGTTAATAACTCTCCTAATTGTGATTTCCATAATTCATTGGCTTTTTCTAATTTAGTACGATGAATATTTAGTTCATTGGCAAAGAAACATATTAAAGGTCTTTTGCCTCCAGAAATATAATCAATTCTTGCTAATCCGCCAAAGAATAGCGTTTGATTTTCATTTAATTGGTACACACGTTGTTTAATTTCTTTTTTAGGCATAATCGTTTTTAATTCTTTTTCTGTAACAATATGTGTCATTTGATGTTCTTGAATAATACCAGGTGTATCGTACATAAATGACGTCTCATCTAATGGTATATCAATCATATCTAATGTTGTTCCTGGGAATCTAGAAGTTGTAACTACATCTTTTTCACCTACACTAGCTTCTATTAATTTATTAATTAATGTAGATTTACCAACATTTGTTGTACCTACAACATATACATCTTCATGTTGTCTGATTTTTGCAATAGATGAAAGTAAATCCTCTATGCCCCATCCCTTTTCGGCAGAAATCAACACAATATCATCCGCTTCTAATCCATACTTTCTAGCTGTACGTTTTAACCATTCTTTTACTCGACGTTTATTGATTTGTTTAGGTAATAAATCTAGTTTATTAGCTGCTAAAATAATTTTCTTATTACCAACTATTCTTTTTACAGCATTAATAAACGAACCTTCAAAATCAAAAACATCCACAACATTAACAATAATTCCTGATTTGTCTGCTAAACCAGATAATAATTTTAGAAAGTCCTCACTATCTAAACCTACATCTTGAACTTCGTTATAATTTTTTAATCGGAAACAACGTCTACAGATAACGTCTTCACGGAACATATTATGTTCAGGTACATATCCAGGTTTACTTTTATCTTCTGACTGTAATGGCGCACCGCATCCAATGCATTTTAAGATTTCAGACAATCAATTTTCCTCCCATGTAATATAGCCTTTTTTTGAAAAATGACGTAATAAACGTCTTTCAATTAATCTATTAAATTTAGTAATAAGTCCATCAGTTCTCTTTACTGGTACAACCATAATTGTATATAAATTTCTACGATTTCCACCAAATACATCTGTTAGCATTTGATCTCCAATGACTACAGTTTGCTCTGGTTTAATTTTCATTTGGGCCATGGCTTTATCAAAAGCTTTTCCCATTGGTTTTCTAGCTTTAAAAATAAAGTCAATATCTAGATGTGTACAAAAACTAGATACTCTTGATTCATTATTATTAGATACTACTGTGACAGTTATTCCTTTATCATTGGCTTCTTTAAACCAAGTCTTTACACCTTCAGTTGGCTCTTTAACATCCCAACCAACTAAAGTATTATCTAAATCTGTAATAATGCCTTTGACACCCTTATCCACAAGTTTATCCAAATCAATTTGAAAAATTGATTGAACATATGAATTTGGCATAAATAATTTACGAACTAATCCCATTAAATTTCACCTTTATCCTTTTATAATCGACTAACTAAATTTTCAACAGTTTGACTAGAAGATTTAGCAGCTTTATCTAAAAATGCTTCAAATGATATTTCTGCATCACCATTTGCTAAATCAGAAACTGCACGTACTACCACAAAAGGTATATTAAATTGATAACATGTTTGTCCAATTGCTGTAGCTTCCATCTCAACTGCCATCGCATGTGGAAACGTCGCTTTAATACGTTGGCGTTGCTCTACACTACCTATAAAACTATCTCCACTAACCATTTCTCCATGTTTAGCTGTAAGTTGTTGTTCTTCAACTACTGTACTAACAAGCTCTATCAATGTTTGATCTGCTTGATACGCTAAAGGCATTTGAGGTATCTGACCATAGTCATAACCAAATGCTGTAGCATCGGCATCATGATATTTAACTTGACTACTAATCAAGACATCACCTACCGCTAAACTTTCATCTAGAGCACCAGCAGAACCTGTATTAATTATTAATTCTGGTTGAAAGTTATTAATAAGTAGTGTTGTAGATATTGCTGCATTAACTTTACCAATACCACTTTGTGTGATGACAACCTCTTTATCATTTAATATGCCACTATAAAATTTTACGTGTGCAATTGTAATTTCACTAACATCATTTAATTTATTTTTTAATATTGTTACTTCTTCTTCCATGGCACCAATTATACCAATCACTATTTTTCACCTCTATTTAAAAAATCCTAGCATTTGTTATTTTATCACATTTTAAAGTGTTCAACGATAAACTACTTGGATTTTATATACCCATTATTTATTGAATTAAAGTAATACAAAGTTTTAATAATCGATTTAACCTTAATTGCTAAAATTATTCTACTTGTTAAAGTAGTTATGTTTTAATATAATTAACAAAAATTATAAAAGAGGATTATCTATGTCAAACGATAAAAATCATACTATGACTACTAAAATTAGCTTCTGGGGTAATTTAATAGCTGTTGTATCATTCGTACTGTTATTTATGAGTATATTTATCAATTATATTCATCCTATGTCATTTATTAAAACTTTAACTTTTATTTTTCGCTATTTGATTATTCTAGGATTCATCATTATGGCTATTCCAGATGTTATTGATAAAAACACTAAAAAAATCATCTTAGATATCGTTATCATTATCGCATTTATATTTTTATTACTATAAAGGCATACTCAGAAAACAAATTAGTTACAGCTTCGATGAATCATTAATAAAATGACAATTGAAGCTGTAACTTTTTTATGTACTAATAGATAAAAATCTCTAGTTAATATAATAATTCTTAATCACTTTGTATATATTGAATGGATATGTTAAAAAGATTATCAACTTATAACCAACATCATTAATTCAAAATATCTTAAACGATTAAGTTCTCAATAGCATATTATATTGTATATTATCGATTGACTTTCGTTTTTGATAAACATTTATTTTTATTGCATCACATTTTAATATACTTTATATTGATTAGAGGAACATGTATTACACATATTAAAATTTTACTTTAGGAGATAACAAATGGTTAAAAAATATATTTATATTAGTTTATTATTAACTATACTGTCGTTTATCACAATGGCATTACCTATAATATGGTATCAAGCAACAGTAATATGGTTTATCCCTGGAGCAATTATTATTACAGTAGCGACATTATTATTACTTGCGTGTTATTTAAAATATAAAAATAGAGTTATCCTGACTTTATTTATTATTAATATTTTGATTTTAATCATATATTCTTCACCTTTAATACTTTCATAACATCACAGTTAACAACTTTTTAGTTGGTGATAGTTAATGAGTCTTTTGGGTGAGAGACTGTTTATTATCAAACTCAATTATTTAGGTTTTCTCCCAAATTGGACTGATACATAATTATTTTTTTATTTATCAGTCCTGAAAAAAAACCATTATTTAAAGCCAATTGCTATCAATTTTTAGCAATTGGCTTATTTACGTTACCTATAAATTTAATATTCTAGGCTGTTATTTTAATTTTTATTTAAGGTCACACTGTTATTTAAATAATTCTAATACACCTTGGAATGAGAAAATTCCAGTTAATATTGTGACAATGACTGCAACAATACCGAAGATGAACATCCAAGTTGGATGCTTATAATCACCCATAATTGATTTGTTCTTACTTGCTATCAAGATTGCACCAAGCGTGATTGGTAAAATCCAACCATTGATAGCACCAGCAATAATTAATAAACTAATTGGCTTACCAATAAATAAGAAAATCAATGTTGAAATAACGATGAATATGATCACAATTAAATTACTTCTATTTAATAATGATTTATGCAATGTTTTTAAAAATGTTGCACTTGTATATGCTGAACCTATCACTGATGACATAGCTGCAGCAAATAAGACCACACCAAATATATTTTTACCTATTGGTCCAATGGCATGTTCAAATACTGAAGCTGGAGGATTTTCCGAACTTAATGTGACTCCTGTAACCACTACACCTAATACAGCTAAGAATAACAATCCTCTCATAACACCAGTTGTTAAAATACCTGCAACTGCTGACTGATTTACAAATGGTAAATACTGTTTACCTTTAATACCAGAATCCAATATTCTATGAGCGCCAGCAAATGTAATATAACCACCTACAGTTCCTCCAACAAGTGTAATTATGGGTAAAACTAATTTCATTGGATGTTCTGGTGCAAAAGTATGGATGAACGCATCGCCATATGGTGGATTAGATACGACCATAACATAAGCTACGACTATAATCATAACGACACCTAAAATCATTGATACAACATCCATAATTTTCTGTCCACTCTTACTGACAAATATTAAAATCGCCATAATAGCTGTTAAAGCTGCTCCCCATTTAACATCAATACCAAAAATAGCATTTAAACCTAAACCTGCACCTGCAATATTACCTATATTAAACGCTAAGCCACCAAAAGCAATTAAAATAGAAATCACTGTACCTAAACCAGGTAAAACTTTATTTGAAATTTCTTGACCCCTTAAACCCGTGACAACTAAAATTCTCCAAATATTAATCTGAGCTCCGATATCAATAATAATTGATAATAATATAGCAAACGCAAAGCTAGCATAAAATTGTGCTGTAAATACTGCTGTTTGTGTTAAAAATGCTGGTCCAATCGCAGATGTTGCCATTAAAAACACTGAACCTAGTAATAACCTCTTATGATTTTTAGTAAATTGAAAATCTTGTTGTTGATGTTGTGGTTTTAAATCTTCTCCCATCTTTAAGCCCCCTTATAGCGATTGAATTTCAACGCCTTCTTTCATTAATTGTTGTCTTATGTTAGTCACAAATTCTAATGCATGTGCACCATCGCCATGCACGCAAATTGTATCAGCCTTCAAATCTATAACTTCTCCATCTTTGGATATGACTTGTTGCTCTGTTACCATTTTTATAACTTGTTTCAACGCTTCATCGGTATCAGTTATAACTGCATCTTTTTCTTTTCTACTTACTAATTGTCCATTGCTCTCATATCTTCGATCAGCAAAAACTTCAGAAGCAGTTATCAATCCTACATTGTGTGCTTCAGAAATTAAATAACTATTGGCTAATCCTACAAACACTAACGAAGGATCAAAATCATAAACTGCTTGTGCAATTGTTCGAGCTATATCTTTATTTTTAGCACCCATTTGATATAAAGCACCATGAGGTTTAACATGATTAATATTCACTTGATGTATTTTACAGAATCCTTGTAAAGCACCTAATTGATAAATGACTAGATTGTAGATTTCATCAAGTGTCATATCCATATTTCTTCTACCAAATCCTTGTAAATCTGGTAGACCTGGATGAGCACCGATACTCACATTATTATCTTTAGCTAATTTAACAGTTTCATTTATCACATTTTCATCACCAGCATGAAAACCACAAGCGATATTTGCAGATGTTATTAATGGAATAATTTGTTGATCTCCACCAAATGAATAATTTCCAAACGCTTCTCCTAAATCGCAATTCAAATCTATTTTCATCATAATGTCACTCCTGTTATAATTTGATGCTTTTCTAAAAATTTAATATCTACATCACGAGCGTCACCATCTGCATATGGTGGATAATTCAATACTGCATATAAAAAGTCAGCTGTAGTGGTAAATCCATCAATAACCATTTCATCTAATGTTACTTTTAATTTGGTAATAGCTGACGCTCGATTATTTGCCTTAACAATAACTTTTGCAACTAATGAATCGTAAAAAGGTGATACTTGATATCCTTGATATAATAATGAATCTACCCTTACATTAAACCCTTGTGGTAAATGCAGGTGATTGACTTTACCTGGCGTTGGTTGGAATTTCTTTTGTGGATTTTCTGCATTAATACGTGCTTCTATGACATGTCCACTAAACTTGATATCTTGTTGATTAAATGGTAATTGGTTATTCATTAATAAATAAAGTTGACTCGCTACTAAATCACGGTCTGTTCTCATTTCTGTTACTGTATGTTCTACCTGAATTCGAGCGTTCATCTCTATAAAATAATGTGCGTCTTCAGTAACTAAGAATTCAATTGTACCAGCACTTCTATAGTGAGATGCTTTTGCTACTTTAACTGCATCATCACAAATTTGTTGCCTTCTTTCTTCTGATAGAGCTGCACAAGGAGATTCTTCTATTAATTTTTGATTCTTACGTTGAACTGAACAATCTCGTTCACCAAGATGCACAAAGTTATGTTGGCCATCTCCCATAATCTGAACTTCAACATGTTTGGCAACTGGGATAAAAGCTTCAACATAAACTCGGTCATCATCAAAATATTTTTGTCCTTCACTTTTAGCTTCGTTTAGTGCTTTTTCCAAGTCTTTAGCTTCCTTAACAATTCTGATACCTTTACCTCCACCACCACTAGCAGCTTTTATCACTACAGGATATCCAATGTCTTCAGCTAATTGTTCAATTTCTTCTACCTTATTCACTTCACCCTTTGACCCCGGAATAACTGGTACACCAGCATTATCTACTGTTTGTCTAGCCGTTATTTTATCTCCCATCATGTGCATGGTTTCTTTAGTTGGTCCAATAAAGTTAATACCATTTTCTTCAATAACTTGCGCAAATTTAGTGGATTCTGATAAAAATCCGTAACCTGGATGAATAGCATTAGCCCCAGTAATATGTGCAGCAGCGATAATCCTGTCTATATTTAAATAACTATCTAAAGCATTAGCCTCTCCAATACATATTGCTTGATCAGCTAAATGAACATGTAGACTTTGTTCATCACCTTTGGCATAAATAGCAACTGTTTCAATATTCATTTCACGACATGCTCGAATAATACGAACAGCTATTTCACCTCTATTGGCTATTAAACAACGATACATTGACTTCCCTCCTTATTTAACACGCACTAATACTTGATCATATTCTACATTACTTCCATGATTGACAACGATTTCTTGCACTTCACCAGATACATCACTAGGAATTTCATTTAATACTTTCATTGCTTCTACATATCCAATAATGTCGCCTTCATTAATTACATCACCAACATTAATCATTGGTTCTGTTAATTCCTTACTATCTTGTAAATAAAATGTTCCAACCATAGGTGATTTAATTTCTTTATGATGATCGGTTTTATCTGTCTTGTTTGATGTCGTTGCTTCTTCATTAACATTTGAATGCGTTACAGCATGCTGAGTTACTTCCTGTTGACTTGTAGTAAAATCAATTTCTATTTCATCTTCGAAATTTTTATATTTAAATTTTACTACATCATTCTCTTTCACTAATTTGATTAATTGTTCTATTTGTTCTATTTTCATTTAATTAGTCCCCCGTAACATTTTAGAAATTTTTTGAGAAGTTTGTCTTAAAGCAGTCATATCATAGATTGGTTTATCCATTATAGCCTTGATATTTACTTCAAAGTCATTTTCTAACTGGTCATTTATTTTTTTAGCAACTTCATAATCTAGCCATTTGAATCTTATGTCGTCATTAGGCTTCATTTGAGCCAATTTTGGTAAATCAAATTTACAAACTGTAGCTATTTTTGTATAACCACCAATTGTTTGTTTATCATTCAATAAAATAATGGGTTGTCCGTCATTTGGAACTTGTATACTTCCAAGCGCGACTGGTTCAGAAATAATATCAGCATTATTGATAGGTGCAACACTGTCACCAACTAAGCGATAGCCCATTCTATCTGATTGTTCAGAAATAACATATGCTTGTTGCGTTATTGTTTCGATGGCTTTAGTAGAAAATTTATTTATTTGTGGCCCTTCAATGATATGAATCACCTTATCTTGAGGTAGTAGATTCATGTCAGTATGTTTGCCTAAATTAATTTTGTATTTATTATTATTAAGTACGTTAATAATGTCATTTTTTTGCAAAGTTCGACCTTTAAATCCACCTATGGCAGTTCTAGTATGTGTTGAATAACTATTGGCTACTTTAGGAATATCTAGGGGCTTTCCAAACGTAATATAGCCTCTTGTACCATGGTTTAAATGTCCTATGGTTAAGATATCTCCTTTTTCTACAAAATAAACTGTTTGATGACTAATAGGTTGATTATTAAGTAATGAATCACCATAGGCACCACATAAAACAAATGTATTTGCTTCATTAAATTGGATAGTTGGACCTATCATCGTATATTCTATTGCAGGTCCTTCATTGCCAATCATTATCTGTGCCAATCGGAAACTATTAACATCCATTGCACCAGCACCAGAAAAACCAATATGTTGATAGCCTATTCTTCCTAAATCTTGAATTGTAGAAAACAAGCCAGATTGTAAAATTTTAATCGTCACTTTTAGTCACCACCCAATCAGCAATTTCAAATTCACCATTTTGAATACTATCTTTTATTGAGTAATATTCTGTCTTACTAATGGACTTAAATTGAATATAATCTCCCGCTTCATATATTGTCATTGGCTGTCTATTTAAATCAAAGACCTCGACTGGCGTTCTACCAATAATCTGCCAACCTCCTGGTGAATCTAAAGGATATAAACCTGTTTGATTATTAGCAATACCTACAGAGCCAGCAGTTATTTTGACTCTTGGCTCATCTCTCCTAGGCGTATGTAATTGTTTATCAAGCCCTCCTAAATATGGAAAACCAGGCATAAATCCCATCATATATATGAGATACGGTTTACTTATATGAGTTTCAATTACTTCATCAATTGTGATGTTATTATAGTTAGCTACTTCTTCGATGTCTGGGCCAAATTCATCACCATAAACAACAGGAATTGTAATAATACGTTGTTGTTGTAATTCAAACACACTACTTTTGTTATGTAAGCGGTTGAGTTCTAAATTTTCAATTAATTTAGAAGCTGAAATTTCCTTTTCATTAAAGTATATTAATATTGCTCGATATGATGGGACGATTTCTTGAATTGCAGAATGATTTTGATCTTTTATATATTGAACTACTAAATATACTTGATTATAATTTTCTTCGCTTATTTCATTGTTAAAATAAATCATCACTGTTTGCTCGTTAATATAGTTAACTTCCATAGCCCATTACCCCCTTTGTATTACAACATTTTGATTATTGAATACTTTAATATTGTATCATTGTAAATACCTAGTTGTTTAATAAGTAATTCAAATCACATTTAATAATGTAGACAAATCAAAAAAATAATTTCTTAAAATTTATATTGTTCTATATTATTTTTATAGACACTTGTATGTTGAGTTATTTTAAATAATGTTACTAGTTGATACTCTTTTAAATTATTCACTTTTAGTTATCAGTCATATAAATGGAGAACCTAAATTATGAGATTATAACAACATAGTCTTGAAATCAAAATGATTAAAGTAATGTCGTTTCACTCAACTGCATAAGAGGCTCTATTCCTTTTGATTGTCATCAAAAGTTTAATGGTATACTGTTTCGTTTCACTCAACTGCATAAGAGGCTCTATTCCTTTTGATTGTCATCAAAAGTTTAATGGTTTACTGTTTCGTTTCACTCAACTGCATAAGAGGCTCTATTCCTTTTGATTGTCATCAAAAGTTTAATGATTTACTGTTTCGTTCCACTCAACTGCATAAGAGGCTCTATTCCTTTTGATTGTCATCAAAAGTTTAATGATTTACTGTTTCGTTCCACTCAACTGCATAAGAGGCTCTATTCCTTTTGATTGTCATCAAAAGTTTAATGGTTTACTGTTTCGTTTCACTCAACTGCATAAGAGGCTCTATTCCTTTTGATTGTCATCAAAAGGAAAGAGCCTCTAAAAAAATATAAATGCGGCTACTAACCTTAGTATAGAAAGTTGTAGTCGCATTTTTAAATCGTATTTATTTAATTATTGAATGTTAACAATTTTAACGTTCATTTCGCCGCCATTTGGTAATGGTACGCGTACTTCATCGTCTAGTTTTTTACCAATTAAAGCTTTAGCCATTGGAGATTCGTTTGAAATTTTACCATTAAATGCATCTGATTCAGCTGAACCAACGATTTGATAGCTTTCTTCCTCATCACCTGGTAATTCTACAAATGTTACTGTTTTACCAATTTTAACTTCATTATTATCTCCAGTGTCTTCAATGATTAATGCATTTCTAATCATATGTTCAATGCGTTGGATATCTTGTTCGATGAAACCTTGTTCATCTTTAGCTGCATCATACTCTGAGTTCTCTGATAAGTCACCGAATGAACGAGCTACTTTAATTTTTTCAACTACTTCTGGTCTTTTAACTGTTTTTAGTTCTTCTAATTCACGTTCTAACTTTTCATAACCCTCTTGAGTCATTGGATATTGTTTTTGGTTTTCCATAATGTCAACTTCCTTTACTTTGGTTTACTATTGCTTACTAACTAAAGTCTGAATTTTTGTTGTCATAATATCAATAGCTACTTTATTGCTGCCACCTTCAGGAATAATTATATCAGCATATTTCTTAGTTGGTTCAATAAATTGATCATGCATTGGTCTGACAACACTTAAATATTGTTTAATAACAGATTCCATTGAACGTCCACGTTCTTTTGTATCTCGTGTCAGTCTACGTAATATTCTTAAGTCTGCATCTGTATCAACATATATTTTAACATCCATCATATCACGTAATGTCTTATTTTCTAAAGCAAAGATACCTTCTACGATAATAACATCTTTAGGTTGAAAATCAATGGTAACATCACTACGAGTATGATTAGCGTAATCATACGTTGGCACTTCAACAGCCTTACCACTCTTTAAATCAGATAAATTTTGAATTAAAAAGTCATTATCAAAAGCAAATGGGTGGTCATAATTGGTTTCTAAGCGTTGCTCAAACGTTAAATGTGATTGATCTTTATAATAATAATCTTGTTCTAACAAAGCTACACTATGACCTTCTAGATTTTTCATAATTTCATTCGTTACAGTTGTCTTTCCTGAGCCAGAGCCACCAGCAATGCCGATTATCGTTGCAGCTTTCATTAGCCAATTTCCTTTCTCATCATATTGTTTGGATAAATTGGACGATCAACCTTAATTTGGACAATTTGTAATGGGTGTCGTGCAGCATCTAAACTATTACCTTCCTCATCATAAATAGTTTCAACTACTTGTCTAAAGGTTGCTATTTCTGGACCAAAAAATTCAATTTCTTGACCAGGCTTAAAATTATTACGTTGTTGAATGGTAGCTAATTGTGTTTCTTCATCGTAATCCAGTACTAAACCACAAAAATCATATGGCGACTTCTTAGATTGTTGTTGTCCAAACATTTGTTCCTCATACCCTGGAGTACCTTCAAAGAAAGCTGGCGCAGTATCCCTATTAGCACATTTATCTAATTCAACTAACCATTCAGGATTAATTGTGAAATTGTCTGGGTCTGCCGCGTACGCATCAATTACTTTACGATAAACAGACACAACTGTTGCAATGTAATGAATTGATTTCATACGTCCTTCAATTTTCAGAGAGTCTACCCCTATATCCATCATTTGTGGAATAGATTCAATTAATTTAAGATCTTTAGGACTCATTGCAAATGGTACGACATCACCTTGTTCATAAAATAAGTCTAATTCTCCATCTTCATCAACTTCTAATAAATCATAATCCCAGCGACAACTTTGACAGCAACCACCACGGTTAGAATCTCTTGCAGTCATATGATTACTTAAGGTACATCTACCTGAATAAGCTATACACATTGCGCCATGTATAAAAGCTTCTATTTCGATATCTACTTTCTCTTTCATTTCTTTCATTTCCATAGCACCTGTTTCACGTGCTAGTACTACGCGATCTAATCCTTCTTCTTTCCAATATTCGACAGCTTTATAATTAGAAAGAGATTGCTGTGTAGATAAATGAATTTCTAATTTAGGCGCTACCTCTTTACATGTTTCTATAATTAATGGATCAGCAACAATTATGCCTGTAGCACCGGTTTTTTCAAGATTTTGTAAATAATTAGCTAAGCCATCTATATTTTCATCATGAGCAATAATATTTGTTGTGATATAAATTTTAGCACCATAGCGGTTTGCAAATGCTACTCCCTCAGCTATTTCTTCCATTGTAAAGTTATCTGCATTAGAACGTAGGCCGTATTCTTGACCTCCGATAAAGACTGCATCAGCACCATAATGAACAGCAATTTTTAATTTTTCTAAATTACCAGCAGGCGCTAACAATTCTGGTTTCTTCATAACTGTTTTAGGAGTTGATTTAATTTCTTCCATTGTTTTCATAATTATTCTCCTTTAGTATACCGTTTGTTTAAATAAGAAACCTTCATCAAAAGGACGATGTTCTGGTTGTATATCTTCGATTGGATCCACTAACATAAATTTTTCGTCTTCATATATTTCTGGATCTTCATTATATAAATCAATAGCTTGTCTATATTGTTCTGTGACAACATTAATATACGCTTCGCTCTGTAAAATACCATCTATTTTAAACGAATCAATACCCGCTTCGAAAAATGGTTCTAGTTCTTCAATTAAACAAATATCATTTGGCGACATTATATGAGTGCCGTTGTAATCTTCATAAACGGGATAATTATTTTGACGTTCTTCATCATATAATAGTAATGATTGATCATCTTTATGTCGTTCAATTTTCATTTGTCTATCTTGAAAAGTGTAATAATTTCCAAGTAACATACGTTTTGATTGGAACATACATGTCATTCCGTGAACTTGTACTTCAATTTCTACATCAGCATGCTTTTTAATATTGATAATTTCTTCTAAGTTTAATTCTCGTGCTAATACTGCTCTTGCAGCACCTTTTTTACCCCAATAATTACATTGAAAATGATTTGTTACTAACGTTTCAGCATTCCAATGTAGAGGAATAGGATTGTCTTGCTGTTTAACAAACATGACTACCGCAGGATCTCCAAAAATAATTCTATCGACTCTTATGTCATGTAAAAATGCAATATAATTTTCAACTGCATCTAAATGATAATTATGGAATAAACCATTTACAGCTGCATATACTTTTTTATCGTTATTATGCGCAAGTTCCACTGCTTTCTCCATATCTTGGCGATTAAATTCTCCTGGTAATCTTAAACCAAACTTTTGTTCACCAATAACAAAAGCGTCTGCACCTAATTCTATAAGTGTTTCCATATGGCTTAATGACTTAGGTGTAACGAGTAATTCCGTCATAGTCATTCTCCTTTTATTGATATTGCTAATCCATCATCTATATTTAAAAAATTGGTTGTATAACCCGGTTGTTGTATCAACCATTCATTATATTCTTGAACTTTTTTAACCATTTGTCTGACATTTCTAGATCTAACAATTCCTATATCAGAAACAAAACCATGATATAAAACGTTATCTGTAATGACGAGTCCACGATTTTTTAAAAGTGGCGTATAAATTTCAAAAAATTTCTTTGATTGTGCTTTAGCAGCATCAATGAATATCATATCATAGACTTTATCATTTACATCATTAAACTGATCAAGTGCATTACCTTCAACTAATGTAATCTGATCATCAAATCCAAACTGTTGAATATTATCTTTAGCATATAGAATCATATCTTCATCGCGTTCTATCGTAGTAACATGAATATCTTTATCTATTGAAGCGAATTGCATTGCGCTATAGCCAATCGCAGTTCCAATTTCTAAAATATGCTTAATGTTATTCATACGAATAAGCTGTTTAATTAAGTCTAATGTTAAACGATCAACAATAGGTACTGCATATTCATCTGCAAATGTACGTAAAGATTCAATAGGATTATCATGATACTTATGTAATTGTATTAAATATTTTGCATTTTGATCATCCATGTTTAAATACTTCCTTTATGTAAATTAAATCGCGCTACGTTATAAGCAATAAAATAAATCAGTCTCAACAATTGATTGACTGCTGCTAATCAATTAAATGACTGATTTAATAGTTGATGCATTACTATTTTGTGTACGAAAGCACATCATTCATATTTAAATTAACTTAAAATATTTTATCACATTTCAACTTAAAATATAAGTAGTAAATGGAAGATTACTATTGACAAATAAAAACTCTTACATGCTTATGTCGTTTATCATGTAAGAGTTTCATATTTTAAATATTATATCAGTATGCTTTACTTTTAAGAATGATCTTCGATGAAAGCACTGATATCATTAGAGTTCTCTACCAAATTGGACTGATGCATAATTATTTTTTCAAGCCTCGCGTTCCGAGGGTGCTGTCTCAGCCTGTAGTCTTCGACTAGCACTGCTCCCTCAGGAGTCTCGGCTTCAAAATAATTTATATTTTAAACTATAAATTTTTTATCAGTCCAAAAAAATAGAGAACCAGCATTAGTTGATGCTAATTATTCAACATCATCCATTTCTGTATTTACTACTTCTTCAATCATATCCCATTCTTCATCAGTTTCGATTGGTACTAATTTACCACCATCACCAGATTCATCAGGTTCGTCAATCATAGGTACTAATTCAATCATGTCATCATCATCTGATTGTGCACCTTCTTCAGCTAAAATAACATATTCTTTTTTGAATTCAGGATGATAAAACTCTAAAACTTTACGATATAAAACTTCATTTCCTTCTTCATCAAATAATGTTAATAATTCTTCCTCGTTATTAATATCTAATTTTGCATCATGATTATGTTCAGTCATAATTTAATTCTCCTTTTATTGTAGTGAATCTAAATAGCCTTGTAGTATAAATACTGCTGCCATTTTATCAATCACTTTTTTTCTTTTTTGTCGTGAAACATCTGCTTCAAGTAATGACTTTTCAGCAGCCATTGTGCTCAAACGTTCATCCCACATTACAACATTAATAGATGGATAAGCTTCTAATAACTTTTCTTTATAAGCTAATGATGCTTCGCCTCTAAATCCTATTGAATTATTCATGTTTTTAGGCAGTCCTATGACAACAGTACCTACATTATTTTGTTTAATAATATCTACTAATTGCTCTATACCTAATTCATTATTTTCTTCATTAATACGGAGTGTGTCTAATCCTTGAGCCGTCCAACCCATTAAATCACTTATCGCAATACCTACAGTTCTACTACCAACATCAAGTCCTAAAATTTTGTGCTGTAACATCAGTTATTTGTTTTGCTCTTTTAAATAGTATGACACAAGTTCTTCCATGATGACATCTCTATCGATATGTCTAATCTGATTTCTTGCTTCATTTTGACGAGGGATATAAGCTGGATCTCCAGATAATAGATAACCAACGATTTGGTTAACGGCATTATATCCACGTTCTTCTAATGTGTTAAATACATTATTTAATACATCTCTTACATTTTGTGTTGGAAGTTCTTCATAATCAAATTTCATTGTTTTATCAAAGTTTTCCATTTGCGACACTCCTTTTATTACAAGTATAACTCTATATCATCATACAATAATATCAAAATAAATTATAGATTTTTAATGTAATCTTTAATAAAGCTTAATGATTTTGAGATATTTTCAGGTTGTGTCCCGCCACCTTGTGCCATATCTGGGCGACCGCCACCTTTACCACCAACAATTGGTGCCATTTCTTTAATGATATCTCCAGCTTTAATCTTAGTTGTTAAATCACTAGGTACTGTTGCTACCATTGACACTTTACCATCTACATTACTTGCTAAAATAATAATTGTATCTTGTAGTTTTGATTTAAAGTCATCCATTGCAGAGCGTATTGCTTTCGCATTAGCCACTTCTACTTCAGTAGCTAATACTTTAAAACCATTGATAACTTCTACTTGATCATTAATATTGCCCATTTTAAGTGCTGTGATTTCTTTATCTCGTTGTTCAAGTTGTTTCAATAAATCTTTCTCTGTTTCTTGTAATTGAGTTAATTTATCTACAACTTGACTATCATCTTTAACTTTTAATTGTTGTTTCATAATGTTGAATTTTTGTTGAATATTTTCTAAATATAAGAATGCTGCTTTACCTGTTAATGCCTCGATTCTTCTGACTCCTGCACCTGTTCCAGATTCGCTCACAATTTTGAATAAGCCAATTTCAGATGTGTTACGTACATGAATACCACCACATAATTCTATTGAGAAAGGTGCCATATTAACTACTCGTACTACATCACCATATTTTTCACCAAATAGAGCCATCGCACCCATAGCTTTAGCAGAAGCTATGTCCATTTCTTCAATGTTGACATTTAGGCCTTTCCAAATTTCTTCGTTGACTAAACGTTCAACTTGGTCAATTTCACCCTCTGTCATTGGTCCAAAATGAGAGAAGTCAAATCTTAAGCGTTCTGCTTCTACTAGTGAACCTGCTTGATTGACATGATCACCTAATACTCGTTTTAAAGCTGCATGTAATAAATGCGTGGCACTATGATTTTTTTGAATATCACGACGATCTGCTTCATTGACTTGCGCTGTAACTTCAGCATTAACAGTCACTTGTCCAAACTGAACGTTACCTTTGTGCAAGTTTTGACCATTCGGTGCTTTAGTTACTTCAGTTACTGCGATTTCAAAGTTATCATTAAATACAATACCTGTATCTGCTACTTGTCCTCCACTCACTGCATAGAATGGTGTTTGTTCTAACATAAAGTAAATTGTTTCACCAGCTTCAGCATTAGTTACTTCTTCACCATTATAGATCATGTGAGTAATTTTAGACTGTGACTCTGTTGTTGTATAACCTACAAAGTCACTTGCAGTTGTAATATTTTTTAATACTTCACTTTGTACTTGCATTGATTGAGAATTTTGACGAGCTTGACGTGCACGATCTCTTTGCTGTTGCATTTCAGATTCAAACGTTGCCATATCTACTTTAAGTCCCTCTTGACCCGCAATTTCTTCCGTTAACTCAATTGGGAAACCATATGTGTCATAAAGTTTAAAAGCATCTTTACCGTTAATCTCATTTGTTGTATCTTTAGCTTTTTTGATTAATTGATTTAAAATAGTTAAACCTTCTTCTAAAGTTTCATGGAATCGTTCTTCTTCAGATTTAATCACACGTTTAATAAAGTCTGCTTTTTCTTTAACATTTGGATAATATGGTTCCATAATGTCTGCTACGATATCAACTAATTTATACATAAATGGTTCGTTGATTCCAAGTGTTTGACTAAATCTCACTGCACGACGTAATAATCTACGTAACACATATCCACGACCTTCATTGGCAGGTAAAGCACCATCTGCTATGGCAAAAGCAATGGTACGAATATGATCCGCGATAACTTTGAAAGCAACATCTTGATTATCATTGACAAGATAAGATTTTCCAGACACTTCTTCAATTTCTTTAATAATTGGCATAAACAAGTCTGTTTCATAATTCGTTCTAACATTTTGTGACACTGAAGCCATACGCTCAAGTCCCATGCCTGTATCAATATTTTTATTTGGTAACGGTGTATAACTATGATCTTTATTATGGTTAAATTCACTAAATACTAAGTTCCACACTTCTAAGAAACGTTCGTTTTCGCCACCAGGATACATTTCTTCAGCTGGATCATCTTGACCATAAGCTTCTCCACGATCGTAAAAAATTTCTGTATTAGGTCCAGAAGGTCCTTCACCGATATCCCAGAAGTTACCTTCAATACGAATGATTCGACTTTCTTCTAAACCAATATCATTATGCCAAATATGATATGCTTCTGTATCTTCAGGATGTATAGTTACATATAATTTTTCAGGTTCCATACCCATCCATTGATCACTAGTTAAAAATTCCCAAGCAAATTCAATAGCTTCTTGTTTAAAATAGTCACCAATAGAGAAATTTCCTAACATTTCAAAAAATGTATGGTGGCGTGCAGTAAACCCAACATTTTCAATATCATTGGTACGTATCGCTTTTTGAGAGTTAACTATTCTTGGTTTTTTTGGCGTTTCTCTACCATCAAAATATTTTTTTAATGTAGCAACACCTGAATTAATCCATAACAATGAGTCATCATCAATTGGAACTAAAGGTGCTGATGGTTCTACCATATGACCTTTTTCAACGAAGAAATCTAAATATTTTTGTCTAATTTCACTTGCTTTTAAGTTTTTCATAATCAACACATCCTATTAGTTTTTGAAATTTATGCTTGTTAAATAAAAAGTTGTATAAATCGAACAATTAAGTGTCAAACTAGTTATTCATCATTTGAAAATTCAACCCATTTTATCAAAGACGAGTATATTTTCACTCTTAATATATTTCTCTAAATTCGCAAGGAACGGTGCACTAATTTTTAAGACTGATAAATAAAAAGTGAATAATTATCTATCAATCCAATTGGGGAGAGAGACAAATAATTAGCACAGTTTAATTACATAAAGATACAAAAAACGTTCATCCTCAAAAGGGACGAACGTTTTCGCGGTACCACCCTAGTTATAAATATATTATGAACTATCATAAATATTTATCACTTAAAATCGACTATACAGTTTTATATAAAGTAGCGTTCGTTAGTTGCTGTTGTACTTTGCACCAACCAGTACATCTCTATTAAGCTAACAACTAATTACTCATCTTTATATTAATTTAATTCTATTTTAGTTATTATTAATCCAGTTGTCAACGTTCGATAAAGTCATATGGAGATACATTTCCCATATTAATCATTGGATTAATTTTAAACATTGTTTCTTCTGATAATACGAGAGACATCGATTCTTTGGGTTCGTCTTTGACTTGTTGTCGAATTTCTTCTTCAACAATGTCATTAGCTACTTGTTGCTCTTGTGATAATAACGTATTGTTGCCCTGTTCCTCTCCATTATTAAAATAGCCGATAAGCAATGTACATAACTGCGTTAAACGTTCTTGTCCACGTGTTTTCAACCCAATATCAAATGCCTCAGGATCTCCTAGTAAAACTAAACTCGTTTTGGCACGTGTTAATCCAGTATATAAAATTGGTCTTTGCAACATTCTAAAATATTGTTTAACTATAGGCATAATAACTATAGGAAATTCTGAACCTTGTGATTTATGAATCGATGTACAATATGCATGAGTTAATTCCATCATGTCCTGTCTAGTAAACGTAATCTCATTACCTTCAAAGTCAACAACTAAGACATCTTTATTCAATGCGTTTTCTTTCGCCCAAAAAATACCTACAATAACTCCGATATCACCATTAAATATATTGTCATTTGGACGATTAACTAGTTGAAGAACTTTATCACCTTTTCTAAATAAAACATCGCCAAACTCTATTTCACGTGTATCTTTTTGTTTAGGATTTAAAATATCTTGCAGTACTTGATTTAGACGCTTTATGCCAGCATTCCCTTTATACATTGGTGCTAACACTTGAATATCACTCATATTATATCCTTTAGCTACAGCACTCGTAACTACTTTATCTACAACATCTGGAATCTGATTGACACTACAATTGATAAAACTACGATCATGATAGCGTTTAGTAATATCTATTGGCTGTCCCATTTTCATTCGATGTGCAAGTTCAATAATACTTGAGCCATCTTGTTGACGATAAACTTCTGTTAGATTAACTCTTGGAATAGCCTTCGAGTCAATTAAGTCTTTAAATACTTGTCCTGGACCAACGGATGGTAATTGATCTTCATCACCAACAAAAATTAACTGAGCATCTAATGGTACAGCACTTAAAAATTGATGAAACAACCATGTATCTACCATCGACATCTCATCAATGATAATTAATCTAGCATTGATTTCATTATCTAATATATCTTCAGGTTGTGTATCTTGATTCCAGCCAATCAATCGATGAATGGTCATCGCTTCAAGTCCTGTTGATTCATGTAATCGCTTCGAAGCACGACCAGTTGGTGCTGCTAACACAACCGGAAAATCATCGTTAGTATAATCATCATAATCTAAAGACAAACCATGTATCTCTGCATATAATTCTACAATACCTTTTATAACTGTCGTTTTACCTGTACCTGGACCGCCAGTTAGTAACATTACTTTTGAATTGATTGCCATTTGTAATGCTTCTTTTTGAGAGTCAGCATAGTTCACCTGATTATGATCTTCAATTTCTCCAATATGCATTTGTAGATCGGACAATTCTATTTCTTTTAATTTCGTCGTATTGGTCGCCACGCGATACAAATTTTGGACACTTTTAATTTCTGAATAATAAAGACTTGGAATAGAAACTTGTTCTTCTTCAACTATAAGTTTTTTTTCTTCACTTAAATGTAACAACATTTCTTCTAATGATGACGCTTGAATTATTTCATCATTACTTTGATAATTTAGTACTTGTATCGTTAAATCGATAACTACGTTACTAGGCAAATATGTATGTCCTTGTTTAATACATTCTTCTTCTAATGTATATAATAATGCTGCTTTTAATCTTTCAGGATCATTGTATGCTAAGCCTATATTTCTGGCTAATTGATCGGCTTTGTTAAAACCTATACCTTTAATATCATAGATAAGTTGATATGGATTTTTATTTAAAATATCTATTGTTTCACTTAAATAAAATTGATAAATGGCCATCGATAATTTTGGACCAAAACCTAAATCATGCAATCTAATCATTACTTTTTCAGATTCTTGATTAGCCGCTATCTGTTCAGCAATTTGCTGTTGTTTCTTTTTAGGGAGACTTGGTACTTTTTCTAAAATAGAAGCATCATTTAAAATATCGTTAATGGCATTATCTCCTAGTGCATTCACTATATTTTGGGCAGTTTTTTTACCAATACCTTTAAATAAATCACTTGATAAATAACTAATGATAGCTTCTTTAGTTTGTGGCATTTCTTTTTCAAAAGTTTCTGCTTTCAGTTGTTTGCCATATCTTGGATGTTCAACGATTTGTCCTTTAAAAGTATAGACATCACCTTCAACAATATTAGGAAAAAACCCTACAACTGTTGGCATCGTATCAAAATCTTCATTTGTCTCAATTGTATCTACTTTTAGAACAGTATAAAAATTATCACTGTTTTGAAATAAAATAGCTTCAACAGTTCCCTTGATCATTGAATAATCAAAAAGTGTAGGGTTCGTCATATTATTCCTCCTCTTGTGCCATAGTAAAAGTCTTTAAAGCATGTTGACTTAACAAATGTTGTGGGTCAATATCAACTGCTCGTTGAAAATATGTGATAGCTTCCTCGATATTTTCATTCTTCATATATGTTGCTAAACCTAGATTATATAATGCATCTGCATGTTCAGAATCAATATTTAATACATGTTGTAATTGTTGAATGGCTTGGTCAAACATCTCTAAACGACATAAGATTAAACCATATTGAAACTGTATTTCTGTATCATCTTGCTGATCCAGTTCTGCTGCTGTCATAAAATATGGTAGCGCTTGTTTAAAGGCCTCTAACTGATTAAAAGACATCCCTATCATATAATTACAATCGACTTGCTCTATTTTCGTTTCAAGCGCTTGTTGATATAGTTTAATAGCCTCTTGGTATCGTTGCTGATTATAATAAACATTAGCTAAATTATAATAGATAACACCATTGTTGGCATCAAGCGTTAACGCTTTTTGAAAAAAACGTTCTGCTTTATCAATTTCATTAGCATCTGCTAACACTATCCCTGCATTTATATAATTCTCTACTGTATTCGGCTCTTCTTCAATATTATCAAACAGTGCTTGTAATGCTTGCTCTATTTTTCCTTGTTGTATATATTGATATATTGTTTGTTGCTCAATCATTTTTCACCCTCATTTCTGAATTATTATAACATCTCTTAAAAATACATGTCTGTATCATCTATAACTATTAATTTTGACTCGTACGATTATTCACTAATTATTAATTTATAATAAAAATTGACAGCATTATATTAATATTAAAATAACGAAGCAGTCTAATGAGTAGCCTCACAAGACTGCTATAGTCGCATACATTTTTATAATATTATTCTTCCTAAATCATAAATTATTTTCATATTTCTTTTCATTTTAACATCTTAATTAAAAAAATTAAATTGAACAATTTAATTAAGAAATAAGTCTTTCTATATTAATGCGTAAAAAGCGGTTCTCTCCCAAATTGGACTGATACATAATTATTTTTTTGTTTATCAGTCCTAAAAATAGAGAACCTAAAAATCCCTATCACCATACTATAGTGATAGGGATAAATACATTGTTACGATGAGCCCGGGACAAAAACATTTCCTGGTTAAATTCAAGCATTTGGCAGTAACTGTCTGAGTTGTAAAATATTGATACATCAACGTTTTACAAACCTGGTCAGTCTTGCCGGGCTTGGATTACGATATAAATTTTATTTAAAATTTATATCTGTCCCACTCCCATATATACTTGCAAGTGATACTCTCAATTCTTTTAAGTATAAAGTTGTTAACCATGTGCTAAACTACGTAGCTTAACTGACCACTTGTTTTATAAACATCATCAATAGTTGCTCCACCAAGGCATACTTCATCTTGATAAAAGACCACAGCTTGACCTGGTGTGATTGCTCTAACAGGTTCATCAAATGTTACTCGAATAGCGTTATCATCTTCTTGTTGAACAAAAACTTTGGTATCTTTTTGACGATATCTAAATTTAGCTGTACATGTGAAACCTTGTTGTAAATCCACATCATTAGGATTTATAAATGAATAGTCAGAAGCGATTAAATAATCACTATATAATGCATCATGATGGAAACCTTGTTCTACATATAATACATTTTGTTGTAAATTTTTACCAACTACAAACCAAGGGTCACCATCACCGCCAATACCTAACCCATGACGTTGTCCAATAGTATAATACATTAAACCACTATGTTGCCCCATTTTCTTACCATCAAGTGTCAGCATATCTCCAGATTGGGCTGGTAAATATTGAGATAAAAATGTTTTAAAGTTCTTTTCACCAATAAAACAGATTCCTGTTGAATCTTTTTTCTTAGCAGTTGCTAAGCCTTGTTCTTCAGCAATTTTACGCACTTCACTTTTTTCAATATTACCAATTGGGAACATCACTTTAGAAAGTTGTTGTTGAGACAATTGATTTAAGAAGTATGTTTGATCTTTATTATTATCAACGCCTCGTAACATTTCTACATGTCCATCATCATGACGACGAATTCGAGCATAATGCCCTGTAGCAACATAATCAGCACCTAAATTCATCGCATGTTCCAAAAAGGCTTTGAATTTAATTTCTTTATTACACATGACATCTGGATTTGGTGTGCGTCCTTTTTTATATTCATCTAAGAAATACGTAAATACTTTATCCCAGTATTCTTTTTCAAAATTGACAGCATAATATGGTATGCCAATTTGATTACAAACTTCAATGACGTCATTATAATCTTCAGTTGCAGTACAAACACCATTTTCATCTGTATCATCCCAATTTTTCATAAAAATACCGATGACATCATAGCCTTGTTCTTTTAACAAATGCGCTGTGACAGAACTATCAACACCACCTGACATACCAACAACGACGCGTATATCTTTGTTTGACACTTATGATTCCTCCTTAAATTTAAAATATATTTTATGAATTTCTGCTACTATATTATTTATGTCATCTTCTGTTGTCAGTTCATTAAAACTAAATCTAATTGAATGATGAGCACGTTCTTCGTCTTCATACATTGCAGCTAAGACATGTGAAGGTTGCGTAGAACCAGCAGTGCATGCAGAACCAGACGATACATATATATGAGCTAAATCAAGTAACGTTAACATTGTTTCTACTTCTATAAATGGAAAATATAAATTAACAATATGGCCAGTTGACGATGTCATCGATCCATTCAATTCGAAAGGAATTGCTCTTTCCTGTAACTTAACTAAGAATTGTTCTTTTAAGTTCATTATATGCAAGTTATTGCTATCTCTATTTTCATCTGCTAATTCTAATGCCTTAGCCATTCCTACAATTTGAGGTAAATTTTCCGTACCTGCACGACGTTTGAATTCTTGTTCACCACCCAGTTGCATAAAATCAATTGGTAAATGGTCTTTAATTATTAAAGCTCCAACGCCTTTTGGTCCCCCAAATTTATGAGCCGTAATACTTATAGCATCTATATTAAAGTCTTCAAATTTTATATCTAAATGTCCTATAGCTTGTACTGCATCAACATGGAAAAATGCATGCGTATCAGCAATAATATCTTCTATATCATATATTTGTTGTACTGTACCGACTTCATTGTTAACAAACATAATTGAAACCAGAATCGTTTGATCGTTAATCGTTTCTGCTAGTTGGTCTAAATCTATAGCGCCAGTATCATCGACATCAAGATAAGTTACATCATAACCTTCTTTTTCAAGTTGTTCGAATACGTGTAAAACGGAATGATGTTCAATTTTTGATGTGATGATATGATTACCAAGTTGTTCATTTGCTTTGACAATACCTTTTATAGCAGTATTATTAGATTCTGTTGCACCACTTGTAAAAATAATTTCGTTTGGTTTTGCACCTAAAATTTGTGCTATTTGACGTCTTGATTGATCTAAATATTTTCGTGCATCTCTACCAATAGTATGAATAGATGACGGGTTGCCATAATGTGTTTGATACATCTTAGTCATAACATCAATAACTTCAGGTTTTACTGGTGTGGTCGCAGCATAATCTGCATAAATTTCCATGTTAGGACACTCCTCACAATTTTATCAATGTTCCAATAATAGCACCTTACATGCTATTTTTCTACTGTTCTGTTTTAAATGTTTAACATCAAAGATATATTATTTAACATCAAAGATATATTATTTAACATCAAAGATATATTAATAGTAACATTTCATATACACTTTTTACGATAGTCATCACAAAATCGTGTTAACTTTTATGTTGTACCTTGTTTAAAAATTCAAAAGTTGTAATAATGAGCAGTTTTATATTTAAAAGTTCGTTTAATTGCTATACTGCAAGTATTATAGAAATGAAAGGATGCCGACAAAATATGTCTATTAAGTATTCAGCTTTAAATTTAGTTCCAATCCGTGAAGGTGAAGATGAGAGTATAGCAATCAAAGATATGGTGACATTAGCGCAACATTTAGATGAATTAAAATATGAGCGTTATTGGATTGCTGAACATCATAATGCGCCATTTTTAGTAAGTTCAGCTACCGCATTATTAATTCAACATACACTTGAACATACACAACGTATTAAAGTAGGATCAGGTGGCATCATGTTACCTAACCATGCACCACTTATTGTTGCAGAACAATTTGGTACTATGGCAACGATGTTCCCTAACCGTGTTGATTTAGGTTTAGGTCGTGCACCAGGTACTGATATGATGACTGCGAGTGCCTTACGTAGAGATCAACATGATGGCGTCTATAAATTTCCAGAAGAAGTTGCTTCATTACAGCAATATTTTGGACCAGCTAGTCAACAAGCCTATGTACGTGCTTATCCTGCAGTAAATAAACAAGTTCCTTTATATATACTTGGCTCATCAACCGATTCAGCTCATTTAGCAGCAAGAATGGGATTACCTTATGTATTTGCTGGACATTTTGCACCTCAACAAATGAAAGAGGCAATTGCTATTTATAAAGAACTTTTTGAACCATCAGATGTGTTATCTCAACCCTATGTCATGGTTTGTTTAAATACAATCGTTGCTGAAACTAACGATGAAGCACAATTCCTATCTACAACAATGGCGCAAGTTATGGTTAGTATTACCAGAGGACGTATGCAACCTGTTCAACCACCGACAAATGATTTACAAAGTTTACTTTCTCCAAGAGAGTACGCTATGGCAAATGCAAGATTGCAAACTTCACTTGTAGGATCTGAATCATCTGTCAAACAACAAATCAAAGATTTCATGTCTGAATATGGTCAAGTTGATGAATTTATGGCTATTAGTTATATATATGATAAAGAAAAACAAGTTGAATCATATCGTCGCTTTGCTAAAGTTATTGATGAATTAAATAAAGAATAATTATCACTAAGATAGTTAAATGCTCTATAGTTATAAATCTAGTTAATAGTTATTTAGCAACTATATTTTAAAGTGATAAGTATGATAACAATATTATGTCGTAGGTACCTTTGTTGCACATTTAAAGCTAGTTAGATTTTTAATCTTTACTAGCTATGCGCAACTCCCATTGCTTGAAAAAACTAGGTGACTAGTTTTTCTGTGTTGGGTCCCTTGCCCAACTTCCATTGCTTGAAAAAACTAGGTGACTAGTTTTTCTGTGTTGGGTCCCTATGCAGTTGTAGTGTTTCTACTATCTAGATAGATAGCTAGAAAATCTCGGGAGTAGGACAGAAATAAATTTTAAATAAAATTCATTTCGTAATCCCACCCCGGCAAGATGGACATGTATCCTTAATCTTTAATCCATCCATGATAGTTACTCCTAATTTCATCATATTAACAATAAAATCTACTGTACCTCAATCTTATTATTTTTTCCTATTTAAAAAGAGGCTGGGACATAAATCCCAAAAATAATAGCACAAAGATGATTTTATTGTTAAATCGTCTTTGTGCTTCTTTATGTTCAATACTCCGTATTGTAGTTTCGCGTTCCTAGGGTGCTGTCTCAGCCTGTAGTCTTCGACTAGCACTGCTCCCTCAGGAGTCTTCACTACAATACTTCGTTTTTTATGTAATTTTACATGTAAATACTTCAAAAAAATAAGACACTTTCGTATAATTTAATAAATACCAATAAACCAAATTAACGAGGTGTCTTATGTATAAAGATTATAACATGACTCAACTTACACTACCAATGGAAACTTCAGTAAAAATTCCTCAAAATGATATTTCAAGATACGTTAATGACATAGTTGAAAGCATACCAGATAGAGAATTCGACGAATTCAAACATTATCGTGGTGCGACTTCATATCATCCAAAAATGATGTTAAAAATTATTCTATATGCCTACACACAATCTGTATATTCTGGAAGAAAAATAGAAAGATTACTCAATGATAGTCTTCGTATGATGTGGTTGTCTCAAAATCAAACACCTTCATATAAAACAATTAATCGATTCAGAGTCAATCCTAAAACAGATGCCTTAATTGAATCTTTATTTATCCAATTTCATAGTCAGTGTCTAAAGCAAAATCTTATTGATGACCAAGCTATTTTTATCGATGGAACCAAAGTCGAAGCTGATGCCAATAGATATACGTTCGTATGGAAGAAAAGTATTTTAAATTATGAAACAGATATAAACGAAAATTCAAAAACAATCTATCAAGAATTAGTAAAGGATAAAATTATACCAGAGATTATAGAAGATAAAGATACTGATTTATCAAAAGAAGATATTGATTTAATCGGTAGTCACTTGGATAAAGAAATCGAAGATTTAAATCAACAAATTGATAATGAAACACAACCAGAACTAAGAAAGCAAACTCGTCAAAAAAGAACTAAAATAAAAAAAGTTAAAAAGAAATTTGATGATTATTCTGACCGAAAGTCGAAGTACGAAGAACAAAAAGCAATTCTTCAAGACCGTAATAGTTATTCTAAAACAGACCATGACGCTACTTTTATGAGAATGAAAGAAGATCATATGAAAAATGGACAACTTAAACCAGGATACAATTTACAAATAGCGACAAATTCGCAATTTGTTTTATCATATAATGTCTACCAAAATCCAACAGATACTAGAACTTTAATACCATTTTTAACTTTAATTAAAGAAACCTACGGTTATTTACCTGAGTATATTGTCGCTGATGCTGGTTATGGTAGTGAACAAAATTACATGGCTATTATCGATGATTTTAATAGAACACCATTGATTACATATGGAATGTTTATTAAAGATAAAACTAAAAAATTTAAAAGTGACATTTTTAATACTCAGAACTGGGATTATGATGAAATCAACGATGAATTTATTTGTCCAAATCAAAAACGATTAGGATTTAAACGATATGCTTATCGTAATGATAAATATGGATTCAAAAGAGATTTTAAATTATATGAATGTGATGATTGTACAGATTGTCCACTCAAACATCAATGTATGAAATCAAAGTCAAAAACAAATAAAAAAATAATGAAGAATTATAATTGGGAGTATTTTAAATCTCAAGTAAATCAAAAGCTTTCTGAGCCAGAAACGAAAAAAATCTATAGTCAAAGAAAAATTGACGTAGAACCTGTTTTTGGATTCACGAAGGCTATTTTGGGGTTCACTCGAATGTCAGTTCGAGGACTCGATAAGGTTAAACGTGAACTTGGATTTGTATTAATGGCAGTTAACATAAGGAAGCTAGCAGCTCAAGGAGCTGTTTATTTCAAAATTAATAATGAAAAAGACAATTTCTATCAATTTTCAATAGAAATTGTCTTTTTTACTTTCACCAAGAACTTAATGTCCCAGGCTCTTTTAAGTTTTATTTGCCGTCTTTTTTACCTTCTTTGTGGTCTTTTTCTTTATTACCACCAGTGTATTCATTAATTTTATCTTTCACTTGTTCAACTTGTTTATTGTCACTATTTTTAAATTTTTCAGCAGCGTCTTTTGCTTTATCCATGAAACTCATAATAATACTCTCCTTAAAATCATTTTATTACATCAAAGAATAAAATTATTTTATCCATTTTAAAACCTTATTTGATGTATATTAATGTATACCACAAACAAGGTCTATTAAACATAAGACATATATTTTAAGTTATTAAATATAAAACATGTATCCATCTAAATCTGTATTTGTTTCGTTGTAATCTGCTAAATATTTTAAAGTCGTATTATCTAATACATCTCTGACTGCATCTCTCATACGGAGCCATAATTGTTTTTGAGCAGGTGGCTCTGATTCGATGCTTTCTACAAAGGTTATTGGTCCTTCTAAAAGTCTGATAATATCGCCTGCGGATATTTCTTCAGCTGGTACTCTTAGTTGATAACCACCTTTTGCACCACGAACACTTCGAATTAAACCTGCATTTCTTAATGGACCAACTAATTGCTCTAAGTATAAATCACTTAAATTGTTTTCCTCAGCAATTGTTTTTAATGATATACACCCTTGCTCTTCTTTTTTAGCAAGAGAAATCATTAACGTTAGTCCATATCTCCCTTTAGTTGATATTTTCATTGTATAACCTCACTTAATTCGAATATTAGTTACTCCCATTTTATCATTTTTTAAGTTAAGATAGTATTAGAAAGGTGTGACAAATGTGAGTACTGAACCATTAGCGTCAAGAATGAGACCCAAAAATATAGATGAAATCATTTCGCAACAACATTTAGTTGGTGACAAAGGTATCATAAGAAGGATGGTCAATACTAATAAATTATCTTCGATGATTTTTTATGGACCTCCTGGTATCGGTAAGACTAGTATTGCTAAAGCAATTTCAGGTAGCACTCAGTATAGGTTCAGACAACTTAATGCTGTGACAAATACTAAGAAAGATATGCAACTTGTAGTTGAAGAAGCAAAAATGTCTGGACAAGTCATTTTGTTATTAGATGAAATTCATCGTTTGGATAAAGCTAAACAAGACTTTCTATTACCTCACCTAGAAAATGGCAAAATTGTCTTAATTGGAGCAACGACCTCAAATCCTTATCACGCTATTAATCCTGCCATACGTTCAAGAGCACAAATCTTTGAACTTTTTCCATTAGAAAGTTCAGATATTTATACCGCTTTAGAACGTGCTATAAATGATAATGAACGTGGCTTAGCATCATACCAGCCTGTCATAAATGATGATGCCATGACTTACTTTTCAACCCAAAGTCAAGGCGATGTTCGTAGTGCACTTAATGCACTTGAATTAGCTGTATTAAGTTCAGAAGTAAGTGAAGATGGTCAACATCACATTACATTACAAGATGCTAAAGATTGCTTACAAAAAGGTGCATTTATTAGTGATAAAGATGGTGATATGCACTACGATGTCATGAGTGCTTTTCAAAAATCAATTCGTGGCAGTGACGTCAACGCTGCATTACATTATTTAGCTCGACTAATTGAAGCTGGTGATTTACCAACAATCGTTAGACGTTTACTGGTCATCAGTTTCGAAGATATTGGTTTAGCTTCACCTAATGCCGGACAACGAACATTAGCTGCAATCGAATCAGCTGAACGTTTAGGCTTACCAGAAGCACGCATTCCTTTAAGTCAAGCTGTTATAGAATTATGCCTATCTCCAAAATCTAATTCAGCTATTACAGCTATCGATAGTGCTTTATCTGATATTAGACAAGGACATGTAGGACAAATTCCAGATCATTTAAAAGATGGACATTACCAAGGTGCTAAAGAATTAGGCCGTGCGATAGGTTATAAATATCCCCATAATTATGAAAATGGCCATGTCGTACAACAATACCTACCAGATAAACTTAAAAACAGACAATATTATGAACCTAAATCAACCTCTAAAAGTGAATTACAATTCAAAGAAATTTATGATAACTTACGTCAAAAACGTAAATAACAACAATCTCATATGAAATAAACAAAAGCCTTCGTTATATAAATACGTATAACGAAGGTTGATTTTTTAAATCACTATCTTGTTATTCAGTTGATCGACTGTTATTGCCCTCTATCTTTAATACGAGTTACAGGAATGTCTTTTAAAACATCATTAATAACATAACTAGCACAAATCAATCCTACTACACTTGGAACAAACGCATTTGAAGATGGTGGTATTTGACCTTTACGATTTATCGCATTTTTATCACCAACGACTTCTTTAACATCTTCTCTAATTACAATTGGACTTTCATCAGAAAAAACAACAGGAATTCCTTTTCGAATACCAGCTTTTTTCAATTTCTGACGGATAATTTTTGCCATTGGATCTGTGTGTGTCTTTGAAATATCAGCTATTTCAAATCTAGTTGGGTCTGTTTTATTAGCTGCACCCATACTTGAAATTATTTTAATGCCTCTATCCAAACATTCTTTCATTAAATGTACTTTGTACATAATCGTATCACTAGCATCAATAACATAATCAATATCATAGTTATTAAAAATGTCTTCGTATGTATCTTCAGTATAAAACATATGTAAAGATGTCACTTTACAGTCTGGATTAATTAATTTAATACGTTCTTCCATTAATGTTACTTTACTTTGACCAATTGTTGAAGTTAATGCATGTAATTGTCTGTTAACATTAGTAATATCAACATCATCTTTATCAATTAAAATTATATGACCGATATTAGTACGAGCTAATGCTTCAGCTGCAAATGATCCAACTCCACCAACACCTAATACGACAACTGTTTGTTGTTTTAATAAATCTAATCCTTGTTGACCTATAGCAAGTTCATTTCTTGAAAATTGATGTTTCATAGTTATATCTCCTTATTGCAGTTCTTATATCGTCAGTCCATAACAACTGCTTATACAATAGTTGAATCCACAACGAATTGTATTTCTTATTTCATTTATTCTTTTTTTACAAATTTTAGACTGCTACTTTTTAATAATCAAATTTTGTTTAAAATCATTTTATAACAACCATTATATATTATATTTTAACATTGATTTATAACAAACAATCAATAGTTAATATGCTTTTTCTACAAGCATACAATGAAAGTGGGACAGAAATAAAATTTCTTTGCAATTTTATTAAGTAATCCCGCCTCGACGAGACTGACTAAGTTCTTAAAACATTGATTTATCAACATTTTGAAAACCAGACAGTTACTGCACAATGTTTAATTAGTTTTCTCCCAAATTGGACTGATACATAATTATTTTTTAAACTATAAAACTTTTATTTATCAGTTCTAAAAATTAGAAACCTTAATTTTAAGTGTAAAATGCTTGTTACCCCAAGCTCCGTATTACATTTTAATAAAAATGTGCATAAAAATACGCAAGACAACGTCTTGCGCATTGATAGAGTCCGAGTTGCCGTAGTTATAGTAGCTTGATCATTCGGCCTGCTATATACAGGTGGGTGCCCTGTTTCTCGTTTTGTACGTCCTTGTAATAAGGCGTGTACGCTGCAAGAAAACCTATTGGGCTCCCTGATCAAAGAGTGTTAGGCCCAAATTAAAAAGCAAACATACGTACAACTCAGATGACTATCTTATGATGCTATCATAGCATATTTTTTTTAGTATTGAAATTTTAAAGAACTATAATTTAAAAACTTTTAACAATTAGTTTTTAGTGACGGATTCTCAATGATAATTCTTCTAATTGTTTTTCTGATACTTCACCTGGTGCATTAGTTAATAGACATGTAGCAGAAGCTGTTTTAGGGAATGCAATTGTATCTCTTAAGTTTGTTCTATTTGTTAATAACATTACTAATCGGTCTAAACCTAATGCTATACCGCCATGCGGTGGTGCTCCGTATTTGAATGCATCAAGTAAGAAACCAAATTGTTCTTGTGCTTGTTCTTTTGTAAATCCAAGAACTTCGAACATTTTTTGTTGTAATTCACCATCATGTATACGAATAGATCCACCACCAAGTTCATAACCATTTAATACAATATCATATGCATTGGCTTGAGCTTGTTCTGGTGCAGTATCTAATTTTGCGATATCTTCTTGTTTAGGAGATGTAAATGGATGGTGTGCTGCTACATAGCGTTTGCTATCTTCATCATATTCCAATAATGGCCAATCTGTTACCCACAAGAAGTTTAATTTCGTTTCATCAATTAAACCTAATTCTTTAGCTAATTTAACACGTAAGGCACCTAAACTTTGTGCAACCACACTTGGTTTGTCAGCAACGAACATCACTAAGTCACCTGCTTGTGCACCTGTTAATGACTTAAGTGTTTCAACATTATTATCTTCAAAGAATCGTGCTATTGGACCAGTTAAACCATCTTCAACAACTTTAACCCATGCTAATCCTTTTGCACCATAAATATTAACAAATTCAGTTAAAGCATCCATATCTTTTCTAGTATATTGTTCAGCAGCACCTTTAGCTACAATTGCTTTAATTTCACCACCGTTATTTACTGTATCTTTAAAGACTTTAAAGTCCATTTCATGACCTAATTGACCAACATTTATTAATTCCATATCAAAACGAGTATCTGGTTTATCTGAACCGAAACGATTCATTGCTTCCTCATATGTCATTCTTGGGAATTGGTCTTGTAAGTCTACTCCCTTAACTTCTTTGACAACTTTTTTCAACATTTCTTCACCCATAGCCATGACATCTTCTTGGTCTACAAAGCTCATTTCAATATCGACTTGTGTAAATTCAGGTTGTCTATCAGCTCGTAAGTCTTCATCTCTAAAACATTTTACGATTTGATAATATTTATCGAAGCCGCTTATCATTAATAACTGTTTAAATAATTGTGGCGATTGAGGTAAGGCGTAAAATTCACCTTCATGAACACGTGAAGGAACTAAATAGTCACGTGCACCTTCAGGTGTTGATTTCGTTAAAACTGGTGTTTCAATATCAAAGAAACCATCGTTATCTAAGTATTGACGAATTGATTTTGTGATTTGATGTCTCATTTTGAATGTTTGAGCTAATTCTTGTCGACGTAAGTCTAAATATCTATATTTTAAACGAATATTTTCATCAACATTGACATTATCTTCGTTAATTGCGAATGGAGGCGTCTCTGATTTATTTATAATTTTAATATTAGAAACTTGAACTTCCACTTGTCCAGTTTTGATTTTAGGATTTACTGTTTCTGGATCACGTTTCGTTACAACACCTTGTACTTCTACAACATATTCTGAACGCACAGTTTCAGCTATTTTTAAAGCTTCTTCTGAAAAATCAGGATTAAAAACGATTTGAACGATGCCTTCTCGATCTCTTAAATCGATAAAGATTAAACCTCCTAAATCACGACGATTGTGTACCCAACCTTTTAAAGTAATTTCTTGATTTAATAATTCTTCAGTAACTAAACCACAATAAGTTGTTCTTTTAGCCATTGTTAAACTCCCTTTCTATTTCCTAAAATATGCTGCAAGTTGATTTAACTGAACTGTTTCAGAATCACCCGTTTGCATATTTTTTACATTAATTTGATTATTTTCTAATTCTTGTTCCCCAATTACGACAGTGTATTGTGCACCTAGACGATCAGCTTGTTTCATTTGACCTTTAATTTTGCGATGTAAATAATCTTTATCGACTTTAACACCTGCATGACGAAGTTGGTTGAGTAATTTAACGGCATAACGCTCTGCTTCATCACCCATTGTGACAATAAACAAATCTAATTCTTCATCAACATCTAAATCGATACCTTCTTCGTCCAAAGCAAGTAACAAGCGTTCTATACTTAAGGCAAAACCTATACCTGTTTCACTTGGACCATCTAATAATTCTAATAAACCATTATAACGACCACCACCACATAAAGTTGTAATTGCACCATCATAATTTGGATTATCCATCATTAATTCAAATGCAGTATGTGTGTAATAATCTAATCCTCGTACAAGGTTCGGATCTTCAATATATGGTATTTCTAACTCATCTAGATAAGATTTCACTTGATCATAATATTGCTTAGAGTGTTCATTTAAATATTCAGTGATACGTGGTGCTGTTTTAACAGCTTCTTTATCACGATCGACTTTACAGTCTAAAATTCGCATAGGATTGGTATGCAAACGCGCTTGACAGTCTGAGCAAAAATCATCAATAACTGGTTCAAAATGTTTTACTAATGCTTCATTATATTCTTTACGTGAATCCATATCACCAACACTATTGATCACCAATTTCAGATGTTTCAGGCCAAATGATTGATATATATGCATGACCATAGCTAATACTTCAGCATCCACACTTGGATTTTCTGCACCAATAGCTTCGACTCCAAATTGATTAAATTGACGATAACGTCCTTTTTGTTTACGTTCATATCTAAACATAGGACCATTATAATAAAGTTTAATCGGTTGATTTGGATTACCTTGCATTTTGTGTTCAATATATGAACGAACTACAGCAGCTGTACCTTCAGGTCTGAGCGTAATACTACGGTCTCCCTTATCTTTAAATGTATACATTTCTTTTTGAACCACATCAGTTGAGTCTCCAACACCGCGTGCAAATAATTCAGTACTTTCAAAAATGGGTGTTCTAATTTCTTTATAATTATATAGCGTCATTAATTCATCTAATTTATTTTCAATGTAACGCCATTTTTTAGATTCTTCTGGTAAGATATCTTGTGTCCCTCTTGGAATCTTTATCATTAACAAACAACTCCTTTAGCAAATTTTTAGTAAACATCTTAGATTGCAAACATCATGTTATTCATATCATAAAGTTATTCAAAAATGGCTCTCTTAAATTGAACTGATACATAATTATCCAATTTTTATTTATCAGTATTAAAGAAATAGGGAACCTAAAATAAAAAAGCCCCTGCACAGCTAGTAACCTAACTGCACAAGGGACGAAGTTCCGTGTTGCCACCCTAATTGATTATTGTTTCATTACTCGCTTTAGTACTAGAGTAATAACAACATTAATCCACTCAAAACGTTTAACGTACGTTCCCCGGTTTCACTTTTAATGAAACACCTCTTCTTGTGTTCAAATAATTAACATACTCAGTATAATCTTTCAGCCTAGGATTATATTTCTACATAATTATCATTAATTCGAGAATTATTACCTATTTCTGTTAACATTTCAAGAATCATATCGGTTTTTAATATAAAATTCACTATTCATCATAACGATTTTAGCCTTAAGATGCAAGTGTTAAGCTGAAAAATATTGTTTAAGTCCATCAATAACAGCCTTTTCAACTATTTGTCTATGTAATTGATCTTTTATCATATTTTCATCTGTTGGATTACTAATGTAACCCAGCTCTAGTAACACTGCTGGAATATTAGTTTGTCTTAAAACTTGATAGTTTTGTTGTCTCGCACCACGGTTAGAGAGCAACGCCTTTTTTTGAATTGCTGCGTTTAATGTATTAGCAAGTTGCTGCTGATTATCATGGAACCAGTAGACTGTTGCCCCATTCGCATTTGGTGACTCTAAAGAGTCGTTATGTATACTAATATACGCGTCGCCTTTAACATTTCGATCATCAAGAGATACATAAGTATCGTCTTTACGCGTCATTTTAACAGTAGCACCTTCATCCTCTAAAAAAGATTTAAGTTCTTTAGCTGTCTTTAGTGTATATTCTTTTTCTAAGCTCTTATATTTAGTAGTACTTGATGCCCCCTGGTCACTACCACCATGACCAGGATCAAGTACTACTGTTTTACCTTTTAAGGCATTTTTAGTTTTTGTTGTATCTTCAGTTATATCCAAATTAGTATGCCAACCTGCAATCCAACCCTTTTCATCATTAGATGCATTGACAACTTCAATCCATTTGCCAGATTTACCTATCTTTTTAAAATGATCCCCTTTATCAACTTTATATATAACTGGATAGGCTGCATTAGGACCAGTACGTAATTCTGCATTTTCTGTAACTGTGATGTTACCATTATTTTCATCATTGCTATTTAATAATAAAAATAAAAATATAATAAATAATACAAATGCGATAACAATAATTAATGTTCTCTTATTTTTGAGACCATTGTTAGCTAACCATGTACTTATCTTTGTCATTGAATTTTGCCATCCTGACTTTCATAGATAATGGTAACGGGACCATCGTTGTTAATTTCTACATTCATATGCGTACCAAACTCACCTGTTTTAACTGGTATATCAAATGATTGTAAACAGTCATTAAAATATTCATATAATTCATTTGCTTCGGTAGGATTTTTTGAATTTGAAAATCCTGGTCGATTTCCTTTTTTAACATCAGCATATAAAGTAAATTGTGAAATAGATAAAATTTCACCTTCAATTTGTTGAATGTTGAAATTCAATTTATCTTCAGCATCTTCAAATAATCTAGCATTAGCAATTTTCTTAGCTAATACTTCAGCATCTTGTTTGGTAGAATCTTGTCCTACACCTACAAGAAGACAATAGCCTTTATTAATTTGATTATTTATTGTGTCATTTGTCACTGCAGCTGATTTAACTCTTTGGACAACTACTTTCACTATTTACACCTCCTAATTCCAAACTCTTGAAACAGTATATACATCACCAAGTTGTTTTATTTTTTCAACAACACGATAGACATCATTAACATTTTTAACCATCACACTAATATTTATAATTGCATTTTTATCAACATCAGATCGACCAGATACTTTAATTAAACTACCAGCAGTTGAATTAACAGCTTGTAATACTTCATTAAGCAATCCATTTCGATCGTATGCTGTAACTTCTAGGTCAACTTGATATTTCTGAGTTTCATCTTTTGATTTTACCCATTCAACAGCAATTAAACGATCTGTTTCATTTTTTATGTTTGGACAATCCGTACGATGTACCTTGATGCCATGACCTTTAGTGATATATCCTACAATATCATCTCCAGGGATTGGATTACAACATTTTGACAGCTTAATTAAAACGTTCTCAAGTCCTTCAACATAAACACCACTATCGGTAATAATATTATCTTTAATTGGCACTGATTTAGTGACTTCTTGAGCTTCATTTAAAGCACGTTGTTTATCTAAAATACGCTGTCTTTCAGTTAATTTATTGACAATTTGTAATGCAGTGACACCACCAAAACCTACTGCAGCATATAAATCTTCTTCATTTGCAAAATTATATTTTTCATTCACAACTTGTATGTTTTTATCTGTTAAGATGTCTTCAACTCGGAAACCTTGCTCTTTAATTTCGAATTCAACCATTGAACGTCCTTTTTCGATGTTTGAAGAACGATCTTGCTTTTTGAAGAAACTTTTAATTTTCCCTTTAGCACTAGATGATTTAACAATTTTTAGCCAGTCTCTACTTGGTCCATATGAATGCTTACTTGTGCGTATTTCAACTATATCGCCCGTTTGTAACATATAATCAATCGGTACAATTTTACCATTTACTTTGGCACCAATCATTTTATTACCAACTTCACTGTGAATTGCATATGCGAAATCTATTGGCACTGCCCCATATGGTAATTCAATGACATCACTAGCTGGTGTAAATGCATACACTTTATCGCTTTGTAAATCATATTTTAACGTTTCCATAAATTCTTGCGCATCAGAAGATGTATGATCCGCTTCGGCTAATTCTTTTAACCAATTTAATTTGTTTTGATAACTTTGATTTTTTTCATTAACTGTTTTACCTTCTTTATATGCCCAATGTGCTGCTACACCGTGTTCAGCTATTTCATGCATATCAAAGGTACGAATTTGTATTTCCAATGGGTCCCCATTAGGACCTACGACTGTTGTATGCAGTGATTGATACATATTTTGTTTCGGCATAGCAATATAATCTTTAAATCGACCCGGCATCGGTTTCCATAAAGTATGCACTAAACCTAAAACGGCATAACAATCATTAATTGAATTTACAATGACTCTAATTGCTAATAAATCAAAAATTTGATCAAATTGTTTTTTTTGTTTCATCATTTTACGATAAATACTGTAAATATGCTTTGGTCGGCCGTTAATTTCTCCCACTATTTGCATACGTTCCATTTCAGTACTTATCTTGTCTATGGCCTTTTCAATATATTCTTCACGTTCACTACGTTTCTTTTTCATTAAATTAACAATTCTAAAATACTGAACATTATCAATGTATCTTAAAGCAGTATCTTCCAATTCCCATTTAATTGTATTGATACCTAAACGATGTGCTAAAGGTGCATAAATTTCTAATGTTTCTCTTGAAATTCTAATTTGTTTATCTCTTGGCATTGCCTTTAATGTACGCATATTATGCAGTCTATCTGCTAATTTCACTAAAATAACACGTACGTCTTTGGCAATAGCAATAAATAATTTACGATGGTTTTCAGCTTGTTGTTCTTCTTTTGAGCGATATTTAACTTTTTTAAGTTTTGTTACACCATCAACAATTCGCGCTACTTCTTCATTAAACATTTCTTTAACGTCTTCAAATGTATACGGTGTATCTTCTATGACATCATGTAAAAATCCCGCCACAATAGTAGGACCATCTAATCGCATTTCCGTTAAAATACCTGCGACTTGTATAGGATGCATAATATATGGCAATCCATTTTTACGAAATTGGCCTTTATGTGCTTCGTAAGCGATATGATAACTTTTCAACACGTATTCATATTCATGTGCCGACAAATATGACTTAGCTTTATGAAGTACCTCGTCTGCGCTATATGGATATTCGTTATTCAAAATATGACACCCCATTCATCTTTATTACTTTGCCCTTAATAAACAATTACGATTATAACGTTAACTTAATTGAATCATTTTCTTAATTTGAACTACTTTAATTTTGTATTTTTAGATTTATAAAAATTAAAGTACAATAGCCACTTAAATTTTTAAATATTAGTTTTATGATACTACAAGTTAATAAATAAATAAATGGTCTAATTACGCATTAAAGCTCAATTTTCTAACACTTTGTTAATAATAGAAAAAAGATTCTATATTAAATTGTTTTCAAATAATATGAATAATACAGAAATCATCATATATCAACAATTAATTATAGAATCTTCATGTTTCTTAAAGGCTTAAGTAAAGCCTATTCATCATAAGTTATCAAACTCATGACATCATAATCTTTTATTTTTTCAATGCCATTTAAATATTTTAATTCAATTATAAATGCAATACCAACAACAATTCCACCAAGCTTTTCAACTAGCTTAATTGCTGCTTCAATAGTACCACCAGTTGCTAATAAATCATCAGTAATTAACACACGTTGTCCTGGTTTAATAGCGTCTTTATGCATGGTTAAAACATTAGTACCATACTCCAAATTATATTCATAACGTATTACTTCACGAGGTAATTTCCCTTCTTTTCTAACTGGTGCAAAGCCAATGCCCATTGAATAAGCAACTGGACAACCAATTATAAAGCCACGTGCTTCTGGGCCGACAACAAGATCTACATTTCTATCTTTGGCATATTTAACGATTTGATCTGTTGCATAACCGTATGCTTTACCATTATCCATAATTGTAGTAATATCTTTGAAGCTTACTCCGGGTTGTGGCCAATCTGGTACTTCTGATACATATTGTTTTAAATCCATTAAATTTTTCCTCCTAAATTGCTCATGACAATTGTGACTTAATCCATTCTTTTATTTGTGTAAATTCATCATATAAAAGACGTTGTTCAACTTCCATTCTATGCTGTCTTAATTGATAAATTCTACTTGAATCAATAGACCTTTTATCTGGTTGGTTATTTATCTTAATTATACCATTTTCATCTACAATAAAGTTTAAATCTAGAAATACTTTCAACATAAATTTCAAAATATTAGGTTTGACATTTAAATGTTGACATAAATGCATACCATCTTGTTGTAAATTCAATTGTTGTTTGGTGATTAATGCTTTATAACACTTTTTAAAAGTATCCATATGGGGCATACCTTCAAAATAAATTGAATGACTATGCTGTAACACTAAATATAATTGTGAAAAATTCAAATGATTTAAAGTTATTGCCAAATCTTCCATTTTCTCCGGTAAATCTTTTAAAATAACTTTATCAAAATGACCTTCAACTATTTCACCATAAAAATATTCATTATTATTAACCTTGTCACTTTTTGGATGTATCAACACAATCATATTATCTTCATTATCTGTATAAGGTACCTGTTTACGTTTGCTACGATAATCAAGAATTTGTTGTTGATTCATGGCCATGTCTTCAATAATAAGTTGTGGTGTTTGATTACCATTCCATTCATTAATTTGTATATTAGCAAGCACATTTATTGGTTGTTGATCTTGTAATTCAGAAGCTAAATGGCCATGTTGCCAATATAAAGCAGTTGTTTTATTGTCACCTAATGTTAATTTCAAATGTTTATTACCTTGACCAATCGCCTTAAACGAACCAACTATTAAGTCATCCAGTTCAAATAAAGGTTTATTAAAATCTGTACCAAAAGGTCGCAGTTTATTAATATCTTTAATATTTTTGATTGTTATATCTTGTTCATCCAGCATAACATCTACTTTTTTTACAGGATCTAAAGATGTCGTTTGCTGTAACGTTGTCATCCATTGATTTAGACCAGTAGATAGCTTGTCAATGTTATCTATAGTCATTGTCATACCTGCTGCCATATGATGGCCACCAAATTTGGCAATTAAATCGTGATGTGCATTTAAAATTTCAAACATAGAGACTTGTGCAATCGATCTTGCTGAACCCTTAGCATGATTTTGTTCTCGATCAATATTTAAAATTAGAGTCGGTAACGCATAGGTCTCTACAATTTTAGAAGCTACAATTCCTAAGACACCTTCATGCCAATTTTCTTTAGCCAATAATAAAAACAAGTTGCCATCATTAACTTGCTTTTCAGCCATTGCCATTGCTTCTTCCGTAATAGCTGCTACTATATCTTTACGTTCTCTATTAAAATGCTCAACTTGTTCTGCTAAAAATATTGCTTCTTCTTCATCCTCGGTCATTAATAGTTCACATGCAAGTGATGCATCCTCTAAACGACCTACTGCATTTAGTCTAGGTCCAATAATAAATCCTATTGTTTCTTCATTAATTTCATCATTATATCCTGCTTCATTTAATAATGCTTTGATTGCAACTGGACAATGATCATTTAATTGAGCTAAACCTTGTTTTACTAATGAACGGTTCTCGTCTGTTAATGACACTAAATCAGCTATGGTACCTATCGCTACTAAAGCTTTAAAATAATTAGGTACCTCATCTAAAAGTGCTTGAGCTAATTTATATGCGACACCCGCACCACAAAGCTGTTGGAAAGGATATTCAAAATCGGGATGCATTGGATGAACGATAGCAAAGGCTGATGGTAAAGTGTTTCCTATTTCATGGTGATCTGTAACTATAACATCTACACCTAACTTTTGAACCATTTCAATTTCGTTGTGTCCTTGTATACCATTATCTACAGTAATAATTAATGAAATACCTTCATCATGAGCATTTTTAAAGGCTAATTCATTTGGACCATAACCTTCAGAAAATCGATTAGGAATGTACCAACCAACTTGTGCTCCAAGCTGTTGTAATGTCGTAACTAATATTGTTGTAGAAGTTACGCCATCTGCATCATAATCTCCATATACAAGTATCTTTTCTTTATTTTTAATAGCAGTATTAATTCGTTCGACTGCTTTAGACATGTCGCTTAATTTGAATGGATCGTAATCAACCACACGATCATTGATAATAGCATCAATTTGACTTTCTTCAACAAGTGACTTACTTTCTAATATTTTCTTAACTATAGGCGTTAATTTATATTTAGACATGACTTGATCTGAGATATATTCAGTTGGTTGTTGTAAATGCCATTTATATTTCGATTTTATCATTGTGTTACGCCTCATTTCCAAAAGCATTATACCTAATTTTGAGATAGTTTTAAACATTAAGTTGTAATTCAAGACTTTTATTATAACAAATCTAATTAAAATATGTCATAAATAGAGCTAATATCATAAGTAGAATTTGCAAACCTCAAACCTTTTGTTAGCTCTCTTTAGAGCTTGGAACAAAAAACATTTCACACTTAAATCCAAGCATTTGGCAGTAACTGTCTGGGTTGTAAAATGCTGATATATCAAGTTTTACAAATCTAGTCAGTCTTGCCGGGGTGGGAGGGACCCGTCATAGAAAAATTTTATAACTAAAATTTTTACTTTAATGTGTAAGACGGGCAAGGTTGGGCAAGAACTAGTAAATATTGAAAAATTAACTAGTTCTAAATGTGCAAGACGGGCATATACGACATAAATTTTATATAAAATTCATGTTTGTCCCACTCCCATATCATGCCATAATTCAAACAATACTACATCTTAATTCATAACCAACGCATTACTTCATTTCAATAAATATACAAAAAATCCCGAGATTACTTTAGTTACAATAATCTCGGGATCTTTAATATAACGTCTTAAACTAATATTTTTTCATTATTTGAACGTTTTTCTTTATGCACTACTAATTTATGATTTGGTGTTTTTCTTAATTGACGTTTTTTCATAATACCCCAAAGAGGTACGGCAATAAATACTGATGAGAACACACCAGAAATCAATCCAATGAATAATGCTAATGTAAAGTTAAAGATAGTTGGTGCACCAAATAATAGAATTGCAATAACTACAACTAAGACAGTTAATACTGTATTGATTGAACGTGTCATTGTTTGTCTAATTGATTTATTTACAATATTATCAATTTGGTCTGTAGAAGTGATTACTTTGATTTTTTGTAAATTTTCACGTACACGGTCAAACGTTACAATCGTATCATTAATGGAATAACCCACAATTGTTAGTACTGCTGCAATGAAAGTTAAATCTACTTCTATTCTAAATAAACTAAAGATAGCAACTATAATGAACACATCATGCAGTAATGCTAACACTGATGATAAGCCCATGCGCCATTCAAATCTTAGTGATACATAGATAATAATACCAATAGCTGCATATAGTAACGCAAGCATAGCATTCTTAGCTAACTCTTGACCTATAATCGGAGATACCGTATTGATTTGTGGTGTATCACCAAACTCAGATTTAATCGCGTCATTCAATTTATTATCTTGAGCTCGTGATAAATTTTGTTTAAATTGAATTGTTGCAGCTTTATTACCTTTGCCGTTAATTTGAATTTGATCAGCTTTTAAGTCAGTATCTTTAATTACTTGTTCAATTTTATTTTGAGTCAATGCATCTTTAGATTCGAAATCTACTCTTGTACCACTTGAGAAGTCTATACCTAAGTTAAGTTTAAAGATATATAGGATTACTGCACCGACTATTACAATTAGGATACTTAAAGCAATTAATGGTTTAGCCAACTTAACAAAATTCCATTTTTCAAATGAAGTTTTTAAATCGTGTACTTCAACACCTTCATTAATATCATGTCTGTCTTTCTTTTTAACACCGAATAACCAGTAACTTTTCTTAAAGACATTTGATGATACTAGTAATGATAATAGGAATCTTGATAAGAATACAGCTGTTACAAATATCATTAAAATACCTAATAACAACATTGTCGCGAAACCTTTTACTGAACTTTCACCAAAGAAGAATAACACAGCTGCTGCGATAACAGTTGTTAAGTTTGAGTCAAAAATTGTTAAGAAAGAACTTTTATTGGCTTTTGAAAAGGCCTGTTTAATTGTTCGACCAATTCTAAGTTCATCTTTAATTCTTTCGTACATAATGATGTTGGCATCTACTGCCATACCTACACCAAGTACCAATGCTGCAATACCTGGTAAAGTAAGAACACCAGAAATGAAATTAAATGCTACAAGTGTTAAATAAATATATGTTGTTAAAGCTATAATAGCTACTAAACCAGGTAAACGATAGAAACCTAACATAAATAGATAGATAAGTGCTACACCAATAAATGAAGCAAAGATAGTTTTATCTAAAGCATCTTGTCCAAATTGAGCACCTACAGAATTGGAATAAATTTCTTTTAAATCTACAGGTAATGAACCTGCATTTAACAACTCAGAAATTTGCTTAGCTTTTTTAACACCTTCTTGGCCTTTAAAACCACCAGATATTTCTACACTATCTGAATTAATCGGTTGATCAACACTAGCTGCTGATATAAATTTCGGATTTTTCTTTTGTGCTTCTTTTTTATAACTATCGCCTTTTTCAAAATCTAGCCAAACTACCATGACATTGTCACGTTTTTTAGAGATTTCTTCCGTTACTTTTTTGAATTTATTTTTATCTTTTACTTTAAAAGTAACTGTCGGCTGGTTCGTCTCTTGCTTAAACTCTTGTTTAGCAGAACCTTGTTTAATATCAGAACCGTTTAATTTCACATGATCATCAGCATCTCTAATTGTTAAATTAGCTTGAGATGATAAAATTTTACGTGCTTCTTTCTGATCGGTTACCCCTGCAAGTTGAACACGAATTCTATTTGGTTCTTCAACTTGAATTTTGGGTTCAGAGACACCTAAAACATTAACACGGTTTTCTAAGGTTTGCGCTGTTGATTGTAGCGCTTTTTTATTTATCTTATCGCCATTATGTAATGGATCAACTTGATAAAGTACCTCAAATCCACCTTGTAAATCTAATCCTAGATTAACATTCTTAATTACATTTTTATAAGTGACTGCCATTCCACCGAAAAGCAAGACAACTAATAGTAAGAATGCAATGATTCTACTTACTTTTTTCACATGAACACCTCATTATTTACGTATGTATATAGAATACTTTATCTTCAATTTGTTACGCAAGTTAATTCTTTTTAACAATATTTATCAACTTATATATAGTAACATACTCAAACAATTAGTGAAATTAGTCACTACGATATTTAACTTAAATTTAATAGTTATTGTTAGTTGTAATTATTAAAATTCTTTTGTAATAGTTTGTATAAACTTTTGCAAATTAAAAAGGATGAAACGCTTACCGTTTCATCCTAATTATAAGTTGTTAGTGTATTATGAAGGATCTACTTGTTTAATAGCAGGCTTTTCAAATGTCATTTCTGTACCATGACCATTAACTGTAATAACTACAGTTGTTTCATCTACTGCTTTAACAGTTCCTTTAATACCACCAATAGTTGTTATTCTTTGTCCTGCTTCCACACGACTTATCATTTCACGATGCTCTTTAGCACGTTTTTGTTGTGGTCTGATTAAAAAGAACCACATTAATACAATTAATAAAATTGGAATAATTAATGAAGTAAATTGCATTTTTATAACTCCTCTATTTAAAAGTTTTTGGGATTTTCAACGTTTAAACCATATTGTTCGAAAAATTCTTCTTTAAAATCTAGAAGACGATCTTCACGAATGGCTTGTCTAACATCTTCCATTAATTTTAGCAGAAAATGTAAATTATGGATAGTAGTAAGGCGTATACCGAATGTTTCTTCTGCTTTAATTAAGTGACGAATGTACGCTCTAGAGTAATTTTGGCAAGTATAACAATCACAATTTTCATCTAAAGGTCTTAAATCATCAGCAAATTTCGCATTTTTAATGACTAAGCGACCATTAGAAGTCATACATGTACCATTACGTGCGATTCTTGTAGGAAGAACACAGTCAAACATATCCATTCCTCGAATACTACACTCAATTAGCGCATCCGGAGAACCTACACCCATTAAATATCTTGGTTTATCTTTAGGCATAAATTGCTCAGTATGTTCAACCATTTTATACATAACTGGTTTTGGTTCACCAACAGATAGACCACCAATTGCATATCCAGGAAAATCGAGTTCTACTAAATCTTTAGCACTTTGCTCTCTTAAATCTTCATATTCGCCACCTTGAATGATACCAAATAATGCTTGATCTTCTGGTCTTTGATGTGCTTTCAAACATCTTTCAGCCCATCTTGTAGTTCTTTCGATAGATTTTTTTACATAGTCATATTCTGCTGGCATCGGCGGACATTCGTCAAAGGCCATCATAATATCTGAACCTAAATCATTTTGAATTTGCATTGATTTCTCAGGACTTAAAAATAGTTTAGAACCGTTCGTATGATGTCTAAACTCTACCCCTTCTTCAGTAATTTTACGTAAATTACTTAAACTAAATACTTGGAAGCCACCAGAGTCAGTTAAGATAGGTCCATCCCAATTCATGAATTTATGTAATCCACCTGCATGTTTAATAATATCATTACCAGGTTGCAACCATAAATGATACGTATTACCTAAAATAATTTTAGCATTTATTTGTCTTAATTCTTCTGGACTTAGTGTTTTAACTGTTGCTTTTGTACCTACTGGCATAAACATCGGGGTTTCGAATGATCCATGTGGTGTATGTACAATACCTAATCTTGCACCAGACTGCTTACAAGTTTTAATATGTTCATATGTTACTGCAGGCATGTTTAATTCCTCACATTCTTTTTATATTATTAACATTGCATCGCCAAAGCTAAAAAATCTATATTGCTGTTCAACAGCAGTACGATAGGCATTTAAAACGTTTTGACGACTGCTAAAGGCTGATACTAGCATAACTAGCGTTGATTTTGGCAAGTGAAAATTAGTAATTTGACCGTCAATAGCTTTAAATTGGAAGCCTGGATAAATAAATATATCTGTCCAACCGCTTGTTGCAACAAAGTGATCATGATCACGACGAATTGTTTCTAATGTTCTTGTAGATGTTGTACCAACTGAAATAATACGATGATGATTAGATTTAGTCTCATTTAATAAATCAGCTGTAGCTTGCGACATTTGGTAATATTCACTATGCATTTCATGATCATCAATATTATCAACACTTACAGGTCTGAATGTGCCTAAACCAACATGTAAAGTAATAAAAGCGATATTAACACCTTTATCTCTTATTTGGGTTAACAAGTCATCAGTAAAATGTAAACCCGCTGTAGGTGCAGCAGCTGATCCACTTTCTTTTGCATAGACTGTTTGGTATCTATCTGGATCATCTAAGCGTTCTTTTATATAAGGTGGTAAAGGCATTTCACCTAGTTCATCTAAACGTTCTTGTAGAATACCATCATAATAGAGACGCATGATACGGCCACCTTGGTCCAATTCTTTAATGCATTCTGCAATAATTTTTCCTTCTCCAAATGTTAATTTATTACCAACTTTAATGCGTTTAGCAGGTTTCAAAAGTACTTCCCAATCGTTACCTTCAATTTGCGTTAACATTAGCATTTCAACTTTGGCACCAGTCTCTTTTTTTAAACCAAATAGTCTGGCAGGCATAACTCTAGTATCATTTAATACCAATGTATCTCCTGGATTAAAATAATCAATCACATCTTTAAAATGTAAATGAGTCAATTCACCTGAATGTCTATCCATTACTAATAAACGACTATGATCTCGATCTTTAAGTGGCGTTTGTGCAATTAAAGATTCTGGCAAATCATAATCAAATTCTTCAATATTCACTTTAATCTCTCTCCTCATTGTTCTTTCCAAAATGCTCATAAGCAAGCGCTGTTGCTCTACGTCCACGTGGTGTTCGCTCTAAGAAACCTTGCTGAATTAAAAAAGGTTCATAAACATCTTCAATGGTAATACGTTCTTCACCTATCGTGACAGCAATTGTATCGAGACCAACAGGACCTCCTTTATATTGATTTATGATGCATGACATCATTTTATGGTCAATATAATCTAAACCATGTTGATCCACTTGTAATAAATTTAATGCTCGTCTCGTTGTTTCTATATATATTTGATCATCTTCATTGACTTGTTGGAAATCACGCACGCGTTTTAATAATCGATTAGCGACACGCGGTGTTCCTCTTGAACGTTTAGCTAGTTCAATTGCACTATCCTCATCGATACCAGTACCTAGTACCTCAGCAGTTCGAATAATGATTTCCTTTAAGTCTGATTCATTATAATATTCTAATCTCAAATGAACACCAAAGCGATCTCTCAAAGGTCCTGTTAAACTTCCAGCTCTTGTGGTTGCACCAACTAAAGTAAAGGGTGGTAAATCAATACGAATACTGCGTGCTTCATCACCTTTACCAATAATGATATCTAAAAAGAAATCTTCCATTGCAGGATATAAAACTTCTTCAACTACACTACTTAATCGGTGAATTTCATCAATAAAAAGAACGTCACCAGGTTGCAAACCAGATAAAATTGCTGCTAAGTCTCCTGGACGTTCTAAAGATGGTCCTGACACAGTACGTATATTAACTTCCATTTCATTAGCAATAATATTCGATAACGTTGTTTTACCTAACCCAGGGGGACCAAATAACAACACATGGTCTAACGGTTCTTGACGTAATTTAGCTGCTTTAATAAATACTTCTAAATTACTTTTTATGGCATTTTGACCAATATATTGTCGCAATTTTGTAGGTCGTAATGATAATTCAAAATCTGATTCTTCATTATGCATTGATTGATCAACCATTCGTTCATCCATGTTAATATCTCCCCCATAAATTTAAAGTTATCATTAAGATACTAGTGTTTGTAAGCCTGCTTTTACCGCTTCATCTACAGTATTAAATGATTGTTTATTTAACGTTTTTTCAACTTTCGCTAATTCGCGCTTAGAATAACCAAGTGCTTCAAGTGCTAACATAGCTTCTTGAATTGTTTGATTATGTGATGACCCTTGAGGATCAACTTGTAATAACGTCTCGCCATCTTCTTCGGTTATTTGTACTTTGCCTTTTAAGTCTAGTACGATTTGTCTTGCTGTCTTTTTACCAATTCCAGGGAATTTAGTTAAATAAGCATCATTTTCATTTTCTATAGCTCTTTTAACTTCATTCGGTGTACTTGTTGCTAAAATAGCTAGCGCTGATTTAGGCCCGATACCAGTAACTTTTATTAAGCTTAAAAACATATCCTTTTCATCTTCATTACTAAACCCATATAAAAGTTGGGCGTCTTCTCTAACGATTAATGATGTATGAATTTGAACATCATTATCTAAATATTTTTGGAAACGGTAAGAATTAGGCGTCTGTATTTCGTAGCCAATACCATTTGAAGTTTCAACAACAACGTGAGTAGGAAATAACTGCGTTAATTTTCCTTTTATATAGGCATACATATTTGTCACTTCCTTAAATAGTCATACTGATTAGTTCAACTTTTGATACATTGTCAATTTGTCTTAAAGTTGCAATCACGTCATCTACTAATATATCTTTAGATTTAGCGTTAACAGATAGCGTAATTGTGGCCTTTTCATCCATTGGTATACTTTGATGAATGGTCAATACTGATAATTCAAGTTTCGAAATTTCGTCTAATACTCTTGCAAGCATACCGACAACATCCGTCACATATAAAATTAAAGTAAATTCTCTACGATCTAACATTTTGTCATTTACTGGAAAGATTGTTTCTCTATATTTATAAAATGCACTTCTTGATAAATCGTATTGCTTAACAGCATCATAAATGGACAATTTAGGATCATTTTTTAAAGCATCTTTAATTTTTAATGTTTTAACAACAGATTCTGGTAAGACATCTTCTCTAATTAAATAAAACTTCTTATAATCATTGTTGTCCATTTATAACTCTCCTTACTCAATGAATTCGAATTCTCCACCTAAGATTCTAACAATATCTCCATTTGAACATCCGCGTGCTCTAAGTGCATCATCAATTCCCATAGAACGCATTTGTCTAGCAAATCTACGGACAGCAGGATCACTATTAAAGTCAGTCATCTTGAACATTCTTTCAATAGCATTACCACTAACTACGTATGCACCATCATCATCTCTCGTAATAGTAAATTTATCTTGAGATGGTGTATGTTTATAAACTACGCGATTGATTCCCACAGTATCATCTTCTTCAACAGAAAAATCAACATCCTTATATTCTTCTAATTTATCTGCAATTGCATATAATAATTGATCAATATTTTCTCTAGTGATTGTAGAAATTGGTATAATAGTTACTTCATTACCAAAAGTTTCTCTGAACAACTCTAAATTTTCTTGTGCTTCTGGTAAGTCCATTTTATTTGCCACAACTATTTGTGGTCGATCTTCTAAACGTTGTTCATATGCAACTAATTCTTGATTAATGACATTAAAGTCTTCAATCGGATCTCTTCCATCTGTCCCACTCATATCTATCATATGAACGATTACTTTAGTTCTTTCAACGTGACGTAAAAATTGATGACCTAAACCAACACCTTCAGATGCACCTTCAATTAAACCTGGTAGATCGGCCATAACAAAGCTTCGTTGATCTGGTGTTGATACTACACCTAAATTAGGCTTAATTGTCGTAAAGTGATATGCTCCAATTTTAGGTTTAGCTTTAGAAACGATTGATAACAATGTTGATTTTCCAACACTAGGAAAGCCAACAAGACCTACATCTGCTAATAATTTCAATTCAAGCGTAACATCTAGTTCTTCACCAGGTTCGCCATTTTCACTAAAGTCAGGTGCAGGATTTCGAGGTGTAGCAAAACGGGAGTTACCACGTCCGCCACGTCCACCTTTCGCCACTACTGCTCTTTGGCCATCTTCTACTAAATCAGCTAACACTTCATCAGTTTCAACGTTCTTTATAGTAGTACCTGGTGGCACTTTTAATACTAAGTCCGCTGCATTTTTACCATGCATATTACTACTTTGTCCATTTTCACCTTTTTTAGCTTTAAAATGGCGTTGATATCTAAAGTCTAATAGTGTTCTTAATCCTTCATCCACTTCAAACACTACTGATGCACCTTTACCACCATCACCGCCAGCAGGACCACCAAACGGAATATATTTTTCTCTTCTATATGCAGTGATGCCATTTCCACCGTCACCGGCTTTAAGAGATATTTTGACTTGATCGACAAACATATATCTCACCTCTTTTACTTATTTTTTCATTTTCCCAATAATTATAGCATATTAATCACTCTTCTATCTTTGATAGATTAGAGCGATTTAGGGAGTGGGATAGAAATAATGTTTGGGATTTATTTCGTCATCTCACCCCGGCAAAACTGACTAGGAATATAAATCATTATTTATCTATGTTTTATATTCCAGACAGTTACTGCCAAATGAGTCAACTTTGTGACTCATGTAAACCTTAAGTACTTTTATGTTAATGATTTACTGATTACACTTTGCTTTTTTCTTTATTTTATTATTTATTTAATTGTTATGAAACTTAACAACATCATACAATCATAGTAGCCTTACACTTATATATTAGTTGTCGTTCACATTACTTGATTATCTTATGAACACTTTATAGCTCTTATTGGCGCTATCAGCATACTTTTATATGCAAACAACATGCTTAAATAATAAAAAACACCAGAAGTATCACTTCTGGTGTTAATTAGACAAAATTATTCAGCTACTGCATATACAGAAACTTGTTTTTTGTCGCGACCTTTACGTTCGAATTTTACTACGCCGTCGATTTTTGCGAATAATGTATCATCGCCACCACGACCTACATTTTCACCAGGGTAAATTTTAGTACCACGTTGGCGGTATAAAATTGATCCACCTGTTACGAATTGACCGTCAGCACGTTTAGCACCTAAGCGTTTTGATTCAGAGTCACGTCCGTTTTTTGTAGAACTTACCCCTTTTTTAGATGCGAAGAATTGTAAGTTTAATTTTAACATCGGAATGCACCTCACTTATAATTTAATCTAATATTGTCATTATATTCTTCTTCAATTGTTTGTAAAGAAACTAACATTGCCTGAAGAATAAGTTGTGCTTCATCATTATTTGTATCAACACTTCTAATATGAAAGTGACCACCATTATCATCATAATCGATATCTGGTCTTTCTGATGTCAAACCCATAATAGCATTAACACTACCAAATAAAACTGCTGAAGCTCCAGCACAAACGATATCATAACCATATTCGCCATGATTGGCATGGCCATCCATGATAACGTCAGTTACTTTGCCTTCATCATTAACTGTGATATCAACAGTAATCATAATTGATTACGCGTTAATTGCATCGATAGTTAATTTTGTATATGGTTGACGATGGCCTTTTTTACGTTTTGAATTTTTACGACGTTTGTAAGTAAATACAGTGATTTTTTTACCGCGACCTTGTTTATTAACTGTTGCAGTAACAGTAGCACCTTCAACTGTTGGCGCACCAACTTTAACTGAATCTCCACCTACAAATAATACTTTATCAAATGTGAAAGTGTCACCTTCATTTACGTCTAATTTTTCAACGTAAATTTCTTGACCTTTTTCTACTTTGATTTGTTTTCCACCTGTTTCAATAATAGCAAACATACTTTGCACCTCCTATATTATAAGTCACGCCATATATAGGTGACTAAATCGTACTTAAACCTATATTTGAGCGGTTGTATGTAGCTACTCATAACTACTCAACTACTGCATCTTACCATTGACGACGTTTCATGTCAATTGCATTGTTAGTTTTTTTAATGAATTTAATGATTAAAGGATATAAAATTATCAATAAAATAAAATTCAAAATAAGCGTTGGTAATAATCTAAATAACACAAATTGAATAAGACTAAATTGAATAAATCCTAAAATACCATATATAACTGCAACGTAAATCTCTAATAATATCGTACAGCTTAAAATGATAACAAACAGCATAGTATGATCTTTGTAAAATATTTTAAAAAGTTGGTCCATAAGTGCTAAAAATAATATGTAGCCAAATAAGTACACACCATAAATACTACCAAAATATACATCTGTCATCATTCCTAAAAATATTGCCAGAAGAATACCTACTCCAAACCCTCGATAAACTGTCATCATTAATATGTACATTAGCGTTAAATGTGGTACGAATATAAGGTCTATTTTACCAATATGCATTGGTATAACTAACCCTATGGCTGTATCTAAATAAAATAACAAAATACCAATCAAAAAATATTTTAACGCTCTCATTATTTATCCCTGCTTTCTTTATCAGGAATAGTGCTTGCATCTCTTTTAGCAACATAGACATGATTCAAGTCTGCTAAGTCTGCACCAGTTTTAACTCTTACTTCTTTAGCTAACCCATATTGATCATTTTGTACCTTTGTAACTTCACCTACATATAAATTACTTGGTAAATCATCTGCAAGTCCACTTGTTACAACCTTATCTCCTTTAGAAATATTATCTTTATTGTTAATGTCACTGATTACTAATTCTTCGTTTTTTTCATCATATCTATCGATAAGACCAAAAACATTTTTCGAATTATGTTGAATATTAACCGAAAGTTTACCAGATCTTGTATTCGTAGAAATTAAGTCAACTTGTGATGAAAATTGATTTACTTTTGTTACTCTACCTATAAAACCTTGCGAAGTCATTACAGCCATATTAGTCTTAATACCTGCTTTAGTACCTTTATCAATAATGATTGTATTTAACCATTGATCTGGGTTTCTGGCAATTACTGTAGTTGAAATTGGATCATATTTAGAAATATCTTTAACATCCAACTCTTTCTTTAATTTTGTATTTTCTGATTCTAACTGTTGATTTTTTGCTTCTAGTTGATTGATTTTATTTTTAATTTCTTTTGATTCGCCCTTACCAAAGAAATTTCCAATTGCACCAGATACAAAATTAACTGGATAACTCACAACTCTTTGTCCAAATGAGACAGAATCCCCTACATATTGTTCAGGAGGTGATTGAGATTGTGATCTGATGGATAATCCAATTAATGCAATGAAAACTATAATTGCACATAAAACAACAATTAATTTGTTATTTTTAAAAAATTTAAACACCCAGAACACCTCTATTACATCATAAATATTATTTGTCTTTTCTATTTTATATTACAACCATATTGAAATAAAGGCTAACTTTGTGAAATTACAAAGTTAATAACTATCAAGCATTTAATTTGGTGACATTATCTCTTGTAATTAACATCTACATTCAAATATAATGTTACCTTTTGTTGTGTAGTTTAATTTATGTCATTTTTATTGATTTTTATATTAAATTTAAGTGGTATAGCATACTAATTCAATATCTTTGGGTAATAACATTATTTTATTATGGGTATAGCATTAAAAACTATTATTACTGTAAAAGAAAAAGTCTAAGTTTTAGTCAGTACTTTTATTTAAAAAAGTATAATGCTACTGACCAACTCAGACTTATTATATCAATTGCATCAAATTCATTATCCTTATTGATATCGATTTGATTAACGTTGAAATGTATTAAATTGTATAATTATTTTTCACTTTTAGATTGCTTATTTTTCCAATTTGCGAATAAGTTTTGGGCTTTTGCTTGCTCATTAGCTTGTTTATCTTTAGACTGCTCTGCCATTAGAACTACACCAACCTTTTTATTTATTCTAATGTCATCTTAACTTATCTAATTTACTCATGCAACCGTACAAATCTTGTTATTATTGGTATGCTTCTTTAGGTTTCATTATAAGATTTTGTCCTAATTCATTTAAATCTTGTTGCATTTCGAATTCGGTATTATAAACTCTAATAGAATCTGAACCAAATTTATAAATTATGAATTCATTGTCTCTCTGCCCTATTAAATATTGCTCATTATATGCCATACGAGTTAAACCAGAAACATCCATAAATTCTCTTTTATCTATAAAATTAAAAACATTCTTAATTTGGCTAGTCGGTACGTTTTTTATTAAATCATTATCTTCGAGTGAGTATCTTTTACCATTTTCCAAAACACGTGGTTGTGGATTTTGACTATTATCTTGCATCACTTGAGTTGATTGAGGTGATGGTTGATTAATAGGATTCCATTCTTGATCACGAAGGAAAGGCGCATATTTTAAAGCTATATAAACAATGACTAAAATAGCCATTACTGCGATGATATTTTTAATAATAGTAAAAAAAGTCTTCATTGCACGCCTCCTTTTTATATTAATTTTATATTTTTTATCGAAAAATGTCATCAGTCGAGAGCCTTAAACAATATCTATCTAAAGACTGATGCAGTCTATTAAAATATACATTATAATGGGTAAAGTCAATATCACAACTTCAAGGAGGTTTAAAAATGAGTATTCTAACAATAATTTTAATTGCATTATTAGTTATCCTCCTATTTAGAGTTGGATTCTCAATATTGCGTTTTTTAATTTATATCGGTGTCGTTTTATTATGTATCTATCTAGCTTACCAAGGATTATTATGGCTATTAGATTATTTCCATATTTATAATACAGGATTACCTAGATTTTAAAATAGCATCATTATATAAAAAATAAACTCCTATCAGCTGTAGTTACTTTCAATACAGGTTGATTAGGAGTCTTTACATTTTATAGTATTATTTTTTATTTCCAAAAGCATTAGACAAATATCGCAACAGAGCATAACTTCCGACTAACAGTAATCCCCATACAACACCCGTTATAATAGAACCAATAATCACAGCAATAAGTGAATATTGTTGATGTGTAACAAGTACTCCAATTACAGTGGTAATTAAAATTGCTCCTGCTGATAATAAGACAGTATTGATAACTTCTTTTCTTGTTATCTTTATATCTTTAATGTTTATTCTCATTGTATAGATCATCGGAACAAGCACACCTATGATAAGAAATATAGTCACTGTATTTCCTCCTATGTATATCTTTCGTACGTATTATACACAAGTTTTGACATATATGCTATTAAGCTTAGTCTCTTTATTCAAAATATCCTTCTTCTACTAAGCTAGTGAATTTATTATCACCTATGATGATATGATCTAATAATTCAATTCCTAACAGCTCACCACATTCTTTCAAACGCATCGTTGTAATAATATCTTCTTGTGATGGTGTAACATCACCAGAAGGATGATTATGTACAGCAATTACAGCATTCGCCGTTTCTTTTATTGCTATATTGAAGACCTCTCTAGGATGAACTATAGAACTATTTAATGTACCTATAAAAACACAGACTTGTTTGATAACTATGTTTTTAGAATTTAATAATATCAACATAAAATGTTCTTGTGCTAAATCCTTCATTGATGACATCATTAATTCAGCAACATCTTCTGGCTTAGTTATTTTGAATTTTTTTATGATATCAGGTTGGCTTAGTCTTTCAGCTAATTCGAACACTGCCTTTAAAGTAATGGCCTTATGCAACCCTATACCTTTTATATTAGTTAATTCATTGATAGATACCTTTTTTAATTGACTTAAGCTGCTATACTTCCCTAATAATTCATTACTTATATCAATACTTGAAAATCCCTTTCTACCTGTATTAATAAGTATTGCTAACAATTCACTATTAGATAAACTTTTAGAGCCATAAGTTAAAAGTCTTTCTCTAGGCATTTCAGATATGTTCATTTCTTTAATTTTCAAATATAATATCCTCCTAAAAATCGAAATAAATTATCGTAGAATATTGAATTTAATATAAAAGCTATAAATATAAAAGGTACTAATGGTAATGCAATAATTCTTCTAAATATTAAAATACATAATGCTACCATACCTGCCAGTAGAAATGTCATTATTAAAAGAATGTTTAAAAAACTGAGTGGGAAAAATAAAGAAAGTACACTGATAACCAATATATCTCCATAGCCTATACTTGTTCTATAAACAATATAAAATAAATGGGCACTTAAAGTTACAATAAAGAAGGAGATTATGTATATATGAGTGAAAGTAGAAGTAACAATAACGTATATAATTAATATCCTTAAATCTATAGTCATTGAGTCAATATCGTTGATAGATAGAACTAGAAAAAATAAAAAGGTTGATATCAATAATTGCGAATGAATATTAGTAACGGAAAAGTAAATGAGAAAAAATGGGCAAATTGCTAAAACTTCACCAACAAAATGCGTAAGTGGAATTTTTTGTTGACAATATCTACACTTTGTCTTTAATAAGATATAACTAAATATAGGGAATAATTCAAACCATGCTAATTGGTGATGACAAGCATCACATTTAGATCTAATGAGACATGCTTTAAAATTTAATGTTTTCACACTAGAAATTTGAGATAAAAAACTATATAAACAACTATAACAATACGTTAATACAAGCACATATCTTTCCTCCTTTGTTAAAATTATAATTAAGCGAGTTAAAGTTGTAAATATTGTTAAATGTCATAAAATCCTACTCGCTATCTATGATTTTATTTAGTTATTTATAATAGCTTTAAATTTTCAGAAAGATACAACTTCATTTTTATAATAAATTGTAACTTTAAAGTTTTATATAAAATTTTGGTTCTCTATTTTTCAGGACTGATAAATAAAAAATGAATAATTTAATATATAAATTGTTTTGAAGCCGAGACTCCTGAGGGAGCAGTGCTAGTCGAAGACTACAGGCTGAGACAGCACCCTAGGAAAGCGAGGCTAAAAAAATAATTATGTATCAGTCCAATTTGGGAGAGAACCAAAATTTTTTTGTTTATTCATAAAAGATACCCTTGTTCGTTTTATCAATAAATGTATACGAACAAGGGTATTTCCAATATTTATCAAATTTTTTAATCATTAATGTAATAATACTAAAGTTTTACTCAAATTCAATTTTCGACTTCACTTCACTAATGAAATACAAACTACCTGTAACAATTAGTACCTCACCTTGATAATTACGAATAAATTCAACGTAATCATCAACTAATTGTATATTATCCATCTCAATGTTAGCCACGATTTCTTCTTTTCGTAACGCCTTAGGAAAGTCAAATTCAGTAACATAAATTTGTTGAGCAATCTTGCTTAAATGATTAATCATGTCATTAACTGGTTTACCTTTAATAGCAGAAAATAAAATATCTACTTTATCAAAATGATAATAGTTTTGTATTGTATCAATCAAAGCATCTATACTTTCTGAATTATGCGCACCATCTAAAATAATAATTGGTTGCTCTTGTACTTGTTCAATACGTCCTGACCAATAAACTGACTCAATTCCATCAATCATTTTATTAAAATCAAGTTCAATTAATCCAAGTTCATTTAATTCAATTAATGCTGTAATAGCAAGTGCTGCGTTTTGTTTTTGATGTTCACCTAACATATTCAAAATGATTGTTTCTAATTCATATTCTTTATAGCGATAAGTAAACTCATCCTTTTGTGATACAACTATAATTTCTCGATCTAATTCTATAGGTTTAGCATGTTGTTCAACAGCACGATCCCTAACATATTTAAGCGCTTCTTCATTTTTAACTGCATAAATAATCGGTGTATTAGGTTTAATAATTGCACCTTTATCTTTAGCAATATCTAAATATGAATTACCTAAAATATCTGTGTGGTCGAGTCCAATACTTGTCAAAATAGATAGCACTGGATTAAAAACATTCGTCGAATCATTTTTAATTCCTAAACCAGCCTCGACTATAACAAAATCAACTGGATGTAATTGACCAAAATATAAAAACATCATCGTAGTTATAATTTCAAATTCAGTAGCTACACCCAAATCTGTTTGTTCATCCATTTTTTCGCTAATGGGCTTAACTAATGAAACTAACTCTACAATATCGTCATTTGAAATAGGTGTACCATTTAAACTAATACGTTCATTAAATGTTTCAATGAATGGTGATGTAAACGTACCGACTTCATAACCATTTTCAACTAAAGCTGTTCTTAAATAGGCAACTGTTGAACCTTTTCCGTTTGTACCACCGACATGAATACCTTTGATATTATTTTGTGGATTATTAAATTGTTGTAACATCCATTCCATACGCTTAACGCCAGGCTTAATGCCGAACTTAGTTCTTTCATGGATCCAATACAAGCTGTCTAGGTAATTCATCGTTATTACTCCTATGCTTTTAATTGTTCAATTCTTGCCTTAACACCATTATATTTCTCTTTATAATCTTGTTGTTTACGTTTTTCTTCATTTATAACTTTTTCTGGTGCTTTGTTGACAAAGTTTTCATTTGATAATTTTTTGTCTACACGATCTACTTCACTTTGTAGTTTTTCAAGCTCTTTTTCTAAACGACTAATTTCTTTGTCCATATCAATTAATCCTTCAAGTGGCAATACAACATTACCAGCTAGTACAACTGAAGTCATTGCTTTTTCAGGTATATCAATATTTGTACTAATCGTTAACTCACTTGGATTACAGAATTTGTGTAAGTAATCAGCATTTTCGGATAGTGTAGTTTCTATTTCTTTATCTTTAGCTTCAATTAGAATTGGAATTTCTTTAGATAAAGGTGTATTAACTTCTACACGAGATTGTCTCACTGATTTAATAATTTCAACTAATTGTTGCATTGTTTCTTTACTTTCATTAAATATTAGCTCTGAACGAACTTCAGGCCATGCTGCTTTAACAATTGTGTCACCTTCATGAGGTAAACTTTGCCAAATTTTTTCAGTAACGAATGGCATGAATGGATGTAACATTCTCATTATATTATCTAAAGTATAACTTAAAACGGATCGTGTTGTTTGTTTTTGAGATTCATCTTCACCATTCATTGGTATTTTACTCATCTCGATATACCAATCACAGAAGTCATCCCAAATAAAGTTATATAAAGCACGGCCTACTTCACCAAATTCATATCTATCACTTAAATCAGTTACTGTGGCAATTGTTTCATTTAGCCGCGTTAAAATCCATTTATCAGCTAATGATAAATTACCTGATAAATCAATATCTTCGACTTTGAAATCTTCACCGATGTTCATCAAACTAAAACGTGCACCGTTCCAAATTTTATTAATGAAATTCCAAACAGATTCTACTTTTTCAGTAGAATAACGTAAATCGTGTCCAGGTGATGAACCAGTAGCTAAGAAGTAACGTAAGCTATCTGCACCATATTCATCGATAACATCCATTGGATCGACACCATTTCCAAGTGATTTACTCATCTTACGTCCATCTTCAGCTCTTACTAAACCATGTAATAATACGTCGTTAAATGGGCGACGATCAGTAAACTCTAAACCTTGGAAAATCATACGTGCTACCCAGAAGAAAATAATATCATAACCAGTTACTAACGCATTAGTTGGATAATAACGTTGGAAATCTTCACTTTCTGTATCTGGCCAACCCAATGTAGAGAATGGCCATAAGGCACTTGAGAACCATGTATCTAGTACATCTTCATCTTGTTGCCAATTTTCAATGTCTGTTGGTGCTTCTTCACCAACATATATTTCTCCAGTTTCTTTATGATACCATGCTGGAATTTGATGACCCCACCATAATTGTCTTGAAATCGTCCAGTCACGAATATTTTCCATCCATTGATTAAATGTATGTTCAAAACGACTTGGATAAAAATCAATACGATCATCAGTCTGTTGATTGTCTAGTGCTCGTTGCGCAAGTGTATCCATTTTAACAAACCATTGTGTTGATAAATAAGGTTCTACTACAGCACCTGAACGTTCAGAATGACCAACAGAATGCATATGTTCGTCAATTTTTATAACTAAATCTTGTTCCTTTAAATCTTCTACTAGTTGTTTTCGACAATCAAAACGATCCAAGCCTTCATATTTTCCAGCTTTATCATTCATCTTACCATTTTCATCCATAACGATGATATTTTCTAAATGATGACGTTGACCAATTTCAAAGTCATTAGGGTCATGTGCAGGTGTCACTTTCATAGCACCTGAACCAAAATCAATATCTACATATTCATCAGCTATAATTGGCAATTCACGACCAACAATCGGTAAAATCACTGTCTTACCAATAACATCTTTATAACGTTCATCATTAGGATTAACAACAATCGCTGTGTCTCCTAGCATCGTTTCAGGTCTAGTCGTTGCTATTTCAATATAGCCATTACCATCTGCATATGGATATTTAAAATGATAAAAGGCACCTTGTACATCTTCATGAATAACTTCAATATCAGATAATGCAGTACGAGCTTTAGGATCCCAGTTAATAATTCTTTCACCACGATATATGATACCTTTATTATATAAATCAACAAATACTTTTTTGACTGCTTTACTCAAACCTTCATCTAATGTAAAACGTTCTCTACTATAGTCTAAGCCTAGGCCTAATTTTGCCCATTGTTGACGAATGAATGAAGCATATTCTTCTTTCCAATCCCAAGCTTGTTCTAAAAATTTGTCACGACCTAAATCATAGCGTGATAATCCTTGTTCATTTAATTTAGCTTCTACCTTAGCTTGAGTAGCGATACCGGCATGATCCATCCCTGGTAAATATAAAGTGTCATAACCTTGCATACGTTTCATACGTGTAATAATATCTTGCAATGTTGTATCCCAAGCATGCCCTAAATGTAATTTACCTGTCACATTAGGTGGTGGTATAACAATTGTATATGTTTCTTTTGATTTATCTTCAGACGGCTTAAAATAGCCTTTTTCAACCCATTCTTCATAACGTCCCGCTTCTACTTCACGTGGATTATACTTTGGTTCCATTTCCATATTAAATACCTCCTAAAAAATAAAAAAATATCCATCCTATATATTAAAATAGGACGGATATTCCGTGGTACCACCTATATTCAAGAAGAATTTCCAACAATAATCACAATGTTATTAGTCAAATTCTTCAAGCACTCTAGATAATGATTAACGCTCAAACACGTCTTAGCCTACTGTACATATTTCAACTAAGATAACTAGTGGGCTACCTTCAGTTTAAATCATCTACATACTTTCACCAACCATATGCTCTCTTTGAAAATCATTTAAACTTACTCTTCCCAATTTGTATATTAAACTCTTAACTTATAGTATAATGATTGTCAAAATAAGTCAATGTATTGGTGGGAATATTATGAATGAATGTGCTTTTGGTACAACGGATCCAGTCTATTTAGATTATCATGATCATTTTTGGGGACAGCCCTTATATGATAGTAAAGCATTGTTTAAATTACTTGCTTTAGAATCCCAACATGCTGGATTATCTTGGTTAACGATTTTAAAAAAGAAAGATTCTTATGAACAAGCATTCTATAATTTTGAACCTAGTAAAGTTGCAACAATGACTGCTAGTGATATTAATCAGCTTATGGACTTTCCAAACATAGTTCATCATCGCAAAAAATTGGAAGCTATCGTGGCACAAGCTCAAGGATACTTAGCAATCGAGCAACAATACGGAAGTTTCAGTGACTTTTTATGGTCTTATGTGGATGGGCATCCAATTGATTTGAACTATAAACATGCTAATGATCGTATTACTGTGGATGAAAGAGCAACTCAGCTTTCAAAAGATTTAAAACAATTCGGTTTTAAGTTTTTGGGGCCAGTTACTGTATTTTCATTTTTAGAAGCTGCAGGATTGTATGATGCACATTTACAAGATTGTCCTTCTAAACCACAATATTAACTATCATTAATAAAAATGAGATGAACACTTATAATTTAGTGTCATCTCATTTTTTGCTTGTTACTCTATAATGTAAAATATAATTAATAATAGGTGCTATGATAAATAAAATGAAAAATATTCTAAAAATATGATAACTTGAAATCATCGCAACATCAGCACCTGTTGCAATTGCTACTAACACTATCTGATTAACACCACCAGGTGCAGCACCTAAAAATAACTCGTTAATTGGAATGTGATTAAATAAATGAACCACACACACCATTACAAACGATCCTAATATTAACATAATATTTTGAAATGCGATCGCGATTGCTATTCGTCCTTTCAAATCACCTAATAAATGTGCAATTTGAATACCGATTCTTATCATATACATTAATTGAGCGACATTTAATATCCAATTGTCTAATTTAAATGTTAAACCAGTTGTTAAATTCCAAATAATTAACACAATAATTGGGCCCAATAGTTGATAAGTTGGAAAATTTATTTTAACCATTATAAAATAAATTGCTACAATTGCGAGTGCTAATAATCCTATTTGCCATAATTGTAATGCCTCTGTTAATGGTGTAATTGGTGCAACTTTTTGATTAGAGCTTGTACCACCACTATCTCTAAAGAAATAGGAGATTAATGGTACTAATATGACAACGAAAATAATTCGTGATGTTTGTGTCAAACTAACGACTAATAAATTGGCTTTTTTATTTTGTTCAGCCATAACTAACATTTGACTTAATGCACCTGGAATAACACTGAGCAAAGCTGTTTCTGAGTTAATTTTGGCAATGCGTTTAAAAATCATCGCCATTATGAGTGCTAATGTAAGTAATAATAAAGTGACAAGAACAATACTCCCCCAGTCATCTTTAATATCAAGGATGACATTTTTGGTAAAACTAGCTCCAATTTGTACCCCTAAAACAACAATACCAATTTCACTTAACCAAAAAGGCCATTTTATTTCTAATTTAAAAACTTTGATACATAAAATAGCTGCTAAAATTGGACCAAACATAAAGGGTAATAAAATGTGAGCTAAACTTAAAATTGTACTAATAATAATAGCTGTGATTGCAACAATAATATTATTTCTAGTTATGATAGACATAAGTGCTCACTACCTTCGTTATATATATTTCACAAGATAATTCAAGTTAATTTACTATTATGTTGACTTATTCTTTACATTTTAAATTACAAATTTAAAGAGTCTGAACTTTAGTTCAGACCCTTATAGTAATTGTAATTATACAATACGACTTAAAGCGTTATCAAATGCTTGAATTGTCTTTTCAATATCTTCTTTTGTATGTGCTGTTGATAAGAATGTACCTTCGAATTGAGATGGTGGTAAGAATACGCCTTCTTTTGCCATTTCGCGATACATATTACTGAACAACTCTAAATCACTTTTGTTTGCTTGGTCAAAATTTGTCACTGGACCTTCATTTAAGAAATAACCAATCATAGAACCAGCTCTATTAACTGTAATAGGGACATCATGTTTGGCAAAGACTTTCGTTAAGCCTTCTTCTAATAAATCACCTAATTCATTAAAATAATCATATGTTTCTGGCGTTAATTGACTAAGTGTTTCATAACCACTTGTCATTGCTAATGGATTACCAGACAGTGTACCTGCTTGATAAATATTACCTAGTGGTGCTATTTGATCCATAATTTCTTTTTTACCTCCAAATGCACCTACAGGAAGCCCTCCGCCAATTACTTTACCTAAACAAGTTAAATCAGGAGTTACACCAAAGTATCCTTGAGCACAATTATAACCAACGCGGAACCCAGTCATAACTTCATCAAAAATAAGTAATGCACCATATTCTGTTGTTATATCTCTTAATCCTTGTAAGAACCCTTCTACAGGGGGAACAACACCCATATTACCTGCTACTGGTTCCACAATGACTCCAGCAATATCATCACCATATTTTTCAAAAGCAACTCTTAATGAATCTAAATCATTATATGGCACTGTAATAGTATTTTTAGCAATACCTTCAGGTACACCAGGAGAATCTGGTAAACCTAACGTTGCAACACCAGAACCTGCTTTAATTAATAAAGAATCACTATGTCCATGATAACAACCTTCAAATTTCACTATTTTATTTCTACCAGTATATCCACGTGCTAATCTTAAAGTATCTAAAGTTGCTTCTGTACCAGATGAAACCATTCTTACTTTTTCAATTGATGGAACTCGATCAATGACTAATTGTGCTAATTTATTTTCTTGCAATGTAGAAGCACCAAAACTTGTACCTTTATCAATTGCTTCATGTAAATGTTTAATGACTTGTGGATCTTTATGGCCTAAAATAAGCGGTCCCCAACTTAAAACATAATCTATATATTCATTTCCATCTATATCATATATTTTAGAACCTTCACCATGATCCATAAAAATAGCAGGTGTATCTACTGATTTAAACGCTCGTACCGGACTATTGACACCACCTGGCATTAAATCCTCAGCAATTTTCATGGCATCTTCTGAATTTTGATATCTCATGTAATTATTCCTCCTTAAAAATTAGTGAACTTATATTAATCCAGGCTTATTTATCTAAATAACGGCAAATATCTTTAGCAAAATATGTGATAATCATGTCTGCTCCAGCACGTTTCATTGATACCATTTGTTCCATTACTACTCGTTCTTCATCAATCCAACCATTTTGTGCAGCAGCTTTAGTCATGCTATATTCACCACTAACATTATATGCTACGACTGGAACATTCGTATGGTTTTTAACATCTCGTACGATATCTAAATAACTTAGCGCTGGTTTGACAATCATCATATCACAGCCCTCTTTTAAATCACTTTCTAATTCGCGTAATGCTTCTAAACGATTCGCAGGATCCATTTGATATGTTTTACGGTCACCAAATGATGGTGCTGAGTCTGCTGCATCTCTAAATGGACCAAAGAAACTTGAAGCATATTTAACACCATAACTCATAATAGGAATATTATAGTAACCTGCATCATCTAATCCTTGACGAATTTCAGCTACAAAACCATCCATCATATTACTTGGTGCAATTATATCCGCTCCTGCTTCTACTTGAGAAATCGCAGTTTTAACTAATAATGGTAATGACTTGTCATTATCCACATCATGTGTATGATCATCAATCACCCCACAATGGCCATGGTCAGTATATTCACAAAGACATGTATCAGCAACAATTAATAAATCACTATACATTTTTTTAGCAATTCTTGTTGCTTGTTGTATAACGCCATTGTGATCATATGCACCTGTACCAATGTTGTCTTTATCGTTCGGTACACCAAAGAACATGATTGCTCTAATTCCTAGCTCATATGCTTCTGTAATTTCTTCATGTAATAAATTAAGACTAATTTGGTATACACCAGGTAATGATTTAATTTCTTTTTTTATATCATCTTGTTCAACTACAAAAATAGGATAAATCAAGTCATCTTTTCTAACGTGATTTTCACGAACCATATCTCTCATTGTAGCTGATGAACGTAATCTTCTATGTCTATCAAATTTCATTTATAATTCCCTACTTTCTAATATTTTATCTATCAAAGCCTCTACTGTTTGTGTACGTGCTACTTTAACTGGTTGTCTATACTTTTTAAGTGTATGTGCTGTTTGTTGACCAATTGCAAAGTATTGCTCAAAATAAGGTGTTGGTTGTTGATTAAAATAGTAACGTACTGCTGATGAACTTGAAAATGCAATTGCATCTACACTTTGTTGTGATACCATTTCTTTTACATCTGTAATATTAGAAACATTCGGCACTGGTGTGTAGAGGTCAATTTTAACGACACTATTATGTTTTGACAATTCTTGTTGCAGTAACGGTCTAGCATGTGCGCTAGAAGGAATGAGTATCAATTGATTGTTTTGTTGAAATTGAGCTAAAAATCCTTCTTGTGAATAATCTTGTGGCACAAAATCTACTAAAATCCCCATATCGTGACAATAACGTGCTGTCTTCTCACCAATTGCAGCAATATGTTTAACATTCACGCTATCTAAATATTTAAAGAAGAATTTCACAGCATTTTTTGACGAAAAAATAAGCCAGTCATAGTTATCTTCCAACAAATGAGTATTGAACGAAAGTGGTTCAATATCAATAAACGGTTTATGAATAATTGATACTAATTCACTTTGTACTTCACTTGTTTGTGTCATAACTACAACTGGTTTCATTTAAAAGTCACCTCAAAGGTTATTGTTGTTCATTCAAACGCTTAATTATTTCGTATGCACCTTGATCTTTAAGTACCTGACTTACTTTTTTACCTAAAGTTACAGGATCATTACCATGTTCTGTATGTTCAAAACGCTCTTTACCATCTGGTGTCATAATTAATCCTGTAAATGTAATATCGCTATTATTTATTGTCGCATATCCAGCAATAGGAACTTGACAGCTGCCATCCATTTCAGCTAAGAATGTACGCTCTGCTGTAACACATTGAGCAACATCATGATTATGAACCTTAGATAACAAATCTAGTAATTCAGTATCGTCACTCCTACATTCAATACCTAATGCACCTTGCCCAATTGCTGGTAATAACGTATCGCGGTCTAAATATGTAGTCACAATATCATCTGACCATCCCATACGTCTTAAACCAGCTGCTGCTAAAATAATCGCATCATAATCTTCAGTGTTTAACTTTTCTAAGCGCGTATCAATATTTCCTCTTATCCATTTTATTTCTAAATTAGGATATTTAGATAAAATTTGAGCACCACGCCTTAATGAACTTGTACCAATAATACTACCATCTGGAAGTTGGTCTAAAGGTATATGATTCTTAGCAATATAAGCATCATATGGCAATTCTCTATCTGGTATACATCCTAAAGTTAAACCTTGTGGAATAACACTTGGGACATCTTTCAAGGAATGAATAGCCATATCTATTTCTTTATCAAATAATTCTTGTTGAATTTCTTTAACAAACAAGCCTTTACCGCCAACTTTAGATAATTGCTTGTCCACTATTTTGTCACCTTTAGTAACTATTTCTTTAATTTCTATTTCTAAGTCAGGTTCTATTGCCTTTAATTTATCAATAAATTGCTGGCTTTGTGTTAAAGCAAGTTTACTTCTTCTAGACCCAACAACTAATTTGCGCATATTGACTTCCTCCTAGGAAATACTACTACTAATTTTAATACTTAAGTAAAGTGTGTTGCAAAAAATAAGTTCACCATATTTAAGCAAAACAAGATGATATTAAAATATATTAAGTATCTTGAATTCATCCATTTTTTAATTCTAATAAGAATAAAACTACCATATAGTAACGTAATGATTGAAGATAATATAACCTTCGGATCTATAAATATACTCTCACCTACAGCTATAACACCCCACTGGGCACCTAAAATAATACTAAATATTAGAACAATCCAACCTGTTAATGTTGAATAAAAGACAATGGATTCTAATGTTGCCACACTGCCAATTCTGAAATACTTTTGATCAAAACGTTTTTCTTTTAGATTTCTATACTGAATGATGTATAGCAACGCATTAACAAATGCTAAGGCGAAAAATACGTAACTCAGTACAGCGAGTCCAACATGTATTAATAGCAATTCATTTACGATTGTAACTTTTTGAACATGGCCATTATAATGCGTTGGTTGGAAGGTATTCATAGCTAATAGAGTTAACCCTATTAAATTTAAAAAGAATACTGAAAAATTCAATACTTTGATGACATTTAATACTAATGAAATTGAAATAATTAACCAAGTTAATGTAAAAAAGACATCAGAAATCGAACCTAACGGTACATGCTTCATTTGTATAATAAAAATAGATAAAGAGATTGTTTGCAACACCCAAACAATCCCCAATAAATATATGCCTAAATTTCTGACTTTATGACTTTTTTGTACAAAATCGAAAAAATAACAAATAATACTTATTAAATAGATAAATAGTATTATTTCATGAAATCGGATAAACAGGTTTTCTTGCATATTATCACCATATTAATATGCTTATTCAAAACTAAAGATACGTCGAGCTGAAATCTCCTTAACTTTACTTTCTTTTTGTTGCATAGCTTGTTCGCGAGGATCTTCTGCTTCAATATCAAAAATGTTTTGAAATAGCTCTAATTTTTCGTTACCTTTTTTATCACTACTTAACTCTTTAGCCTGCTTAATTGGATCTTTCAACATTTGATTGATAATACTTTTAGTATGTTTTGAGATAATTTTACGTTCTCTTTCTGATAAATTAGGAAGTTTACGATCAATACTTTCCATTGTCTCAACTTGTATATTCATCGCTTTCTCTCTCAATGCACGAATTACTGGTACAACACCAAGCATATTAACCCAGTCATTATGTAGTTCTATTTCATGTGGTATTTGATCAGCAATTGTCGCTGCTGCTAATTGACGTTCACGTAGATTAGCATCAACTAAGCCTTTTAAATCATCAACGTCATAGTTGAAAACATTTGGAATTGCGCTAATATCTGGTTCAATATCTCTTGGAACCGCAATATCAATCAATACAAGTGAATCTTGCTTTCTAGTGTCTGCAATTGTTTCAACCATACTATTAGTTAAAATATAACCATTAGAACTAGTTGAACTAATTACTATATCAGCGTTTGCTAATAATGATGGTAATGCATCCAAACTATCATATTTCACTTGATGTTTATCAGCTAATCGTTTTGCATTATCCACTGTTCTATTAACAACGGTAATATCAGATATTCCTGAGCCTAAAAGATTTAATAGTGATAATTCACTCATTTCCCCTGCACCAATGATAATAGCCTGTTTACTTTTTAATTTGCCGAACACTTTTTTAGCCAACTCGACAGCTGCATAAGAAACACTCACTGCATTATCTGCAATATCAGTTTCATTATGTGCTTTTTTAGCAAAAGTTATCGCTTGTTTAAATAGATGATTAAAGATAGTTCCAGTTGTACCAGTTTCTTGAGCTAAGAAAAATGCATCTCGCATTTGTCCTAAAATTTGTGTTTCACCTAATACAATTGAATCTAAGCCAGAAGTGACTCGCAATAAATGATTTACTGCTTCGTCCCCCACTTTAACTTCTGACATTGCTTTAATATCATCTACTTCAAATCCAAATGAACGCGCTAAAAATCTTTGAATATAATAACGACCAGTATGGATTTGATCTACAATGGCATATACTTCTGTTCGATTACATGTAGATAATATGACATTTTCTAAAATAGATTTAGTTTCATATAAATCTTCATGGGCAATTCGTACGGCATCATCTCTAAAAGCAACCTGCTCTCTTAGTGCTACATCGGCAGTTCGATGATTTATACTTATTGCAATAAAATGCATTTAACACGCCCCCATATACTAACAATAACTACATTATAGCATAATTTAAAATTCAATTAAGCACGTTGCTTAAATAAATTAGAATCTTTCTAATTTGCATTCAATATTTTGTCAAATTTATGAACAACGTTTGATTCTATAACTAAAATTGTGGTCATGAGACGACTATCATTTTTTTAATAAATTGCTATCGCCAAATATGAGCTTAATTTCAAATAAGTTATTATGGTACTTATTAATACATAAACAGACTTCAATATAATTAAAAACGTCTCGTCCTCGCGAGTTAACATTGCTTAATATGATCTGTCAGCTTCTAGTATACATTAACATGATAGTTTGCCAAGTTTTAGATATACATATTCGTTAAGTTGAATCTATCAAGTTATTCCTAGATAATAACTATTATAAATAAGTTGATATTAAATCCCAAATTTGTTGTTGTTTTCCATTTTTTACAGATGAATAACTTATAATTGTATCATCATCTTCCATATCTAATTTATTTTTGATATTGTTCAAATGTTTCTGTACTTTACCTTTAGGGATTTTATCTTCTTTCGTACAGACAATTAATGTTGGAATATCAAAATGTTTTAAATAATTGTACATTAAGATATCATCTTCAGTAGGATTATGCCTTAAATCAACTAATTGAATAACAAGTTGTAAATTCTGTCTTTTAGTAATATATTCTTCAATCATTTTCCCAAATTTTTCTCTTTGAGCCTTACTTACTTTAGCATAACCATAACCGGGCACATCAACAAAAATGAGTTGTTCATCGATATTGTAAAAGTTTAAAGTTTGAGTCTTGCCTGGTTGTTGTGAAGTTCGCGCCATATTTTTTCTTCCAATCATACTATTGATAAAAGTTGATTTACCTACGTTTGAGCGTCCACTCAAGGCTACTTCAGTTAATTCAGTTTCTGGATATTGTGCTTCTTTAACTGCACTAATTATTAATTCGATATTATTAGGATTTACTTTCATTTTTTATCCTCACTTTATATATATTCTTAGTTAACTTTATCATTATATAATACTTACTGTCATTGGTATATCATCGATAATTACTTTAATATTATATGTCTTTAATTTTTACCTTGGATAACAATAATAAATAGTTTAGGTAATAAGATTGATATAGTCCTTATTATTTAATCAAATTATACTTTATTCATTTAACACGTAAAATTTTAAACCTTAAACTAAAATAATAAGTAATACTAGGATTCTTTTGATGATTAAACTAAATAAATCTATGGTATCAATTGTTTTTATTAGACTTTACCCTCGCTTCACATACAAGCGAAAAATAAAGGATTAAAATGTTTATTATGTTAAGCTTCTGTTACCACTTTTAAATTTATAAAGTTGAATAAACAATTTTTCAATGTTGAGTCTTCATATTATAAGTATTGATACCTTACTTTTTTAAAACTTATATTTCCTTTCTTCAAGTTTCAAAAAAGTCTACGCCATTTAAAAAAGTCCCAAGTTACTTAATTAGTAGCTTGGGACTAAAATTCAACAATATTTTATTAATACGTTACTACGCTGATGTCTTACTATTATTAATTAGATTACCTTCTGAATCATATAAATCTGGTTCAACTTCATCATTAATTGTTTTATCAGTAATGACAACTTTAGCTACATCTTCTGTAGATGGCACATCATACATGATGTCAATTAATGCTTCTTCTATAATTGAGCGTAATCCACGGGCTCCAGTTTTACGTTCAATTGCTTTTTCACTAATTGCTGATAATGCTTCATCAGTAAATTCTAATTCAACATTATCTAATTCTAGCATCTTAGTATATTGCTTAACTAGCGCATTTTTTGGCTGAGTTAAAATATTCTTAAGTGCTGAGACATCAAGTGTTTCTAAATTAGCAACAATTGGTACACGTCCGATAAATTCAGGAATCAAGCCATAGGCTTGTAAATCTTCTGGACGAATTTGTGCAAGTAAAGCTTGTTCATCATACTTATCAGCTTCGTTACTTGAGAAACCAATAACTTTTTCACCTAAACGGCGTTTTATGACTTCATCAATACCATCAAAAGCACCACCAAGAATGAATAAAATATTTGTAGTATCAATTTGAATTAATTCTTGGTTAGGATGTTTTCTTCCACCTTGAGGAGGAACACTTGCTGTTGTACCTTCCAAAATTTTCAGTAATGCTTGTTGAACACCTTCACCAGATACATCACGAGTTATTGAAGTATTTTCTGATTTACGTGCAATTTTATCTATTTCATCGACATAAATAATACCTTTTTCAGCTTTATCTATATCAAAATCCGCTGCTTGGATTAAACGTAATAAAATATTTTCAACATCATCACCAACATAACCAGCTTCTGTTAAACTTGTTGCATCTGCAATAGCAAATGGTACGTTAAGTGTTTTGGCTAATGTTTGTGCTAATAATGTTTTACCACTACCTGTAGGACCAATAAGAGCTATATTACTTTTTTGTAATTCTACGTCATCTTCATTAGGTCCCAATTGTTGGATACGTTTATAATGATTATACACAGCAACTGCTAATGATTTTTTAGCTTTTTCTTGTCCAATAACATATTCATTTAAATGATCCATGATTTCTTTAGGAGTTGGTAATTCAGTTATCGCTTCTGAAGTATTTTGTGATAATTCTTCTTCGACGATTTCAGAGCATAATTCAATACACTCATTACAAATATATACGCCACTTCCTGCTACAAGTTTCTTAACTTGATCTTGATCTTTACCACAGAAAGAGCATTTTAAATTTTCTTCATCTTCATTGAATTTAAACATTCTATTTACACCCCTATTCGTTAAAGACTATACTAGATTGAATTTTACAATGCAACTTTATTACCTTACAATTTTTATGCTCAAATAACAAGGCTGGGACATTAAGTGTCTCAGCCTCATATTTGTGTTTCGACAATCATAGTTCAAAATATAATAATATATTTGTAAAAATGCATTGCCAGGCAAAAGCTGCAAGTTCACAGTTAAACATTGATATGCAACTTAACCTATATTAATTGTATTGATGATTAGTCTTCTTTAGTTGATTCAACTAATTTAGCATTGTCTCTTAATAAGTCAATAACTTTTTGGATACGAACATCATTTTTAATGATATCAGTGTTACCAAGTGTTTTCTTGATATCGTCAACTGAAATATTAAATTGTTCGCTCATTTTTTCTAATTCTTTATCAATGTCTTCATCAGTAGCTTCAATATTTTCAGCTTCTGCAATAGCAGTTAATGTTAAGTTTGTTTTAACACGTTGTTCTGCATCATCTTGCATTTGTTCTCTTAATTGATCTTCATTTTGACCTGAGATTTGGAAATATGTTTGTAAGTCTAAACCTTGTTGTTGAATTCTTTGACCAAATTCTGAAACCATACGGTCTAATTCAGTATCAATCATAGCTTGAGGAATTTCAATTGTAGCATTATCAGTTGCTTTAGTGATAGCTTCCTCTTTTTCAACATTTTCAGCATCTGTTGCTTTTTGTTCAGCTAGACGTTTACGTAAATTTTCTTTATATTCATCAACAGTGTTAGCTTCTGAATCTAATTCATTAGCGATTTCATCTGTTAATTCTGGAACATCTTTAAATTTAATTTCATTTACTTTTGTTTTAAAAGTAGCTTCTTTACCAGCTAATTCTTCAGCATGATATTCTTCAGGGAATGTAACTACAACATCTTTTTCTTCCCCAACTTTTAAGCCTTCTAATTGTTCTTCGAAACCAGGAATGAATGAACCTGAACCAACTTCAAGGTCGTAACCTTCAGCTTGTCCACCTTCAAATTCTTCTCCATCAACTGAACCGTTAAAATCAATGTTTACAGTATCACCATTTTCAACAGCGCCGTCTTCTTTAACTACCATTTCAGCTAAATGACCTAAACTATGATCAATTGCTTCTTGTAATTCTTCATCAGTTAATTCAGTATCTTGTTTTTCGATTTCTAAACCTTTGTAGTCACCTAATTTAACTTCTGGTTCAACTGTTACTGTTGCTTCAAAGATAAAGTCTTTACCTTTTTCAATTTGTGTTACATTTACTTCAGGTTGAGCGACTGGTTTAATTTCTGTTTCATCGATTGCTTCACCGTAAGCTTCTGGTAATAAAATATCAATTGCATCTTGATATAATGCTTCCACACCAAAACGCTGTTCAAAAATTGGACGTGGTACTTTACCTTTACGGAATCCTGGTACGTTAATTTGTTTAACTACTTTTTTAAATGCTTGATCTAGAGCTTTGTTTACTTTTTCTGCTGGTACAGTAACGGTTAATAATCCTTCGTTACCTTCCTTTTTTTCCCAAGTTGCTGTCATGTATATATACCTCCATGATTAACTATTTTATTTTTTCAACTTCCCTATTATATCATAGGTCTTTTTGCTACACAAACATTGGAATTGCAAGGTTTATATAACTAAATTCCAACTATTTTCGTCAAAACTATATTAAATTGGTTTTATTATTTTTGCAACAAATTCAACTTTAGTCATTTGCATCTAAACGTTGAATGAAATGCAGTATTTGTTCATTATTAATTTGACACTCTAGTCCAATCATCTTTTTAAAATAATATTGATATGCATTTATCCAATCTTCTACTTTAAATAGTGCATCGACTTTAATTGGATATAATAGAATTGAATGGTTATTCATAATTCTTTGCGCCTCATCTGAAATATGAAGGGCACCATCTTCAAGTCTCAATAATACTTCAGGTATGATGACATTAGTGTGAAGAGTATTTTCAATTCCAGTAAGTTTGTTAGGCACAATATTTAGTAATTGATCATATTTATTAATCTGTATGTCATCATCGCTATTAGCAAACCTCAAATATTCAAGCATCAAACTAATAATATTGTTGTTAAGTGATAAGTTCTCTATGATATTAATTACAGAATTCTTAAATTGATAATGACCATTATCCATTAACTTTAAGATAATTTGAGTTTGGTCTCTAGCCGATAATAAATGAAATTCACTCAGCATTTGAGACATTTCTTTTTCGTCAATAATTAATTGAGATTGCGCATATTCTTTAAGTGGAAATAATTCCATTCTAGTCATATGGTTATTGACTTCATCGATGATTTGATTAATTACTTCTACAGCTTCAAAATATTGGTGTAAACCTATTAAACTTTTGACATAATAAATCATTAAGGCATCATATTGTTGAATTCCTCTTTTTAACAAAACAATTGTTTCTTCTCTTAATTCTAAAAAAGAATCCATATGATAAAGCATACGACATTTAGTCATTGCTAATTGCTCATCTAACTCAAACTGACTTTCATATTGCGCTATCAGTTCATACATTCTGTCAAAATCTTGTCTTCTCTCAGCTTGGTTTATATCTTTTTTTAATTTTTCTGCTGATTGTGGGAATGGTATGATATCCGACACAATAGTCACCTCAATTATTTATAACTCTTGCAAAATCAATGAACTCCATGTTTCAAAGTCATCGTATGAGTCAATGCTTCCTTTTTCAACCCATTTGATACGTAATGTATCGGTTTCTTTTGCTTCAACATCATTTGAATTAACAGTAATTTTAAAAACTACACCAATATGAACTTCACCAACTTCATTAGTATCGTCATTGATAAAGCCAATATAGTCCATATTTTGTGAATCTTGAGATTGGATGCCAACTTCTTCTTCTAATTCTCTTTGAGCATTGACTCTTAATACCTCATTTATAGATTCAGCACCTGGGACATCATTCATATGTCCACCAACACCTATAGATGATTGACCGTGTAAACGTTCTTCACCACCGCCAGATAAACGTTCATAAACTAATATTTCTCCATGTTCATTTTCTAATAGACAGTACGATATTAATTGTTTATAGCGAGGGTCTTCCTCCATATCTCCACGACGTTTAACTTCATAATGTTTCAGTGCATCGAAAATATTTTGACCTGTTAACTTATTTTTACTTAAAAAACCATTAAAAGCATTTTTTTCATTATCGAATAAAGTCTTTCTTGGTACTACTATAATTTGTTCATCAAATTTAGACATTATGTGACTCCTTTTATTCTTTAATCTCTTACTTGCATTTTAGCAAAGAAATTATATTTAATCGATTAATATTAGGAATGGGCTACAATAAATTTTTCAAAAAATTTATTTCATAGATGTTGTTTTGTACATTAATATAAATTCTGCATATGGATTTTTGATAACGGGACTCCCCCTTAATAAGATAAAACTATTTTCCATTTAAATTCCAATAAAAAAAGAGATGACGAGTCATCTCTTTTACTAGTGATATTATTTTAAAGCATCTTTAGCTTTAGTTACTAATTCAGCAAATGCTTTGTCATCTGAAATAGCGATTTCTGATAACATTTTACGGTTAATGTCAATACCAGCTTTTTTCAAACCGTTCATTAAACGTGAGTAGCTCATTTCGTGTTGACGAGCTGCTGCGTTGATACGTGTAATCCATAATTTACGGAAGTCACGTTTACGTTGACGACGGTCACGGAATGCATATTGACCTGATTTCATTACTTGTTGTTTTGCTACTTTATATAATGTATGTTTTGAACCAAAGTAACCTTTAGCTAATTTGATCGTTTTTTTACGACGCGCTCTTGTTACTGTTCCACCTTTAACTCGTGGCATAAATAATTCCTCCTTAGGTAATTCCTACCGATTTCTATATTTGTTCTTATTTTTTATATGCTAATAATTGTTTTACACGTTTCATGTCGCTCTTAGACACTAATCTAGCTTTACGTAATTGACGTTTTTGTTTAGTGCTTTTGTTCGCGAATAAGTGAGATGTGAAAGCTCTTGAACGTTTTAATTGACCTGAACCAGTTCTTTTAACACGTTTAGCTGCTCCGCGGTGAGTTTTCATTTTTGGCATAATATATATCCTCCTGTGATAGCTTTAATTATTTTTCAGCTGTAGGCGCTAACATAATAAACATTTGGCGCCCGTCCATTTTAGGTTTTTGTTCAACAGTTGCGATATCTTTACATTCATCTGCAAATTTTTCTAACACACGTTGACCAATTTCCTTATGCGTAATGGCACGCCCTCTGAAACGAATAGAAACTTTACATTTATCGCCTTTAGATAAGAATTTACGTCCATTTTTCAACTTAGTTTGGAAGTCATGTTCCTCAATAGTTGGACTTAAACGAATTTCCTTAACATTGATAATTTTTTGTTTCTTTTTCATTTCTTTTTCTTTTTTCTGTTGTTCGAATTTGAATTTACCATAATCCATAATTCTAGCAACTGGTGGCTTCGCATTTGGTGCTACGACTACTAAGTCTAATTCTACACGTTCTGCCATTTCTAATGCTTCACGTTTTGATTTCACACCTATTTGTTCACCATCTTGACCGATTAAACGTAATTCTTTTGCACGAATTTTGTCGTTAATTTGAGTTTGATCTTTTGCTATGGTTGACACCTCCAAAATTTTTACGAAATTTGTACCAAGCAAAAAAGAAGAGCGAGTATTTAGCATACCCGCTCTTCTTATACACATTAAAATGTGTAACATGATTAACCTGCCAACTGCTTTATGCGTCGCTACAGGTGAGAAGCGGGTGCTTCTACTTGGTTCGTTTCGTATTCAACGTTGTTAATCATATCAACATTTCAAATATAAGTCAACACTATTTGTATTAATTATGATGTTTTATTTCTTCCATATCTACTTCTTGTCTTAAATCAACTTCAGATAATGGGATTTTTTTAGTTTTGTATTTAACTTTATGATAAATATAGAAAACTAAAAATACTGGAATACCCATATAAGTTATTAAGAATCTATTTAGATCAAAGTTACCTGTTTTAATAAAATCAACATCTTGGCCGATAATAACTAATACACAAAGTAAACCAGCGAATATCGGTCCAAATGGGAATAATTTTGCTTTATATTTCAATTTTGATTTATCATAATTTTGATAATCGAATGCACGTCTGAAACGATAATGACTAACTGCAATACCTACCCAGGCAATAAATCCTGTCAAACCACTTGCAGCTACAATGTATTGATAAGCGCCATCAGTTAATGTTTGTAAAACAAAGATGATAACAACTACGATTGCTGTTACTAATAAAGACATTAACGGAATACCACTTTTATTTGTTTTACCAAATGCAGGATAAGCTAATTTATCTTTACTCATTGAATACAGCATACGTGTTGATGCATACATTCCTGAATTTCCGGCTGACAAGACAGATGTTAAGATAACAGCATTCATAAATGACGCTGCAAAAGCAAGGCCAGCATTTTTAAATACTAATGTAAATGGTGATGTTGCAATATCATTGTCGCCACCCATTAATGCATTACTATCATATGGAATTAACATTCCAATAACAAAAATAGCTAAAATGTAGAATAATAAAATCCTCCAAAACACTTGCTTAATTGCTTTAGGTACTGCTCTTTCTGGATTTTCAGATTCACCAGCAGTAATACCGATAAGTTCTGTACCTTGGAATGAGAAACCAGCGATTAAGAATACACCTAAAATAGAAAGTAAGCTACCACCTAAATTACCACCTAATATAGGGCCTTCACCTTTCGTAAAGGTATCAAATCCAACGAATTCTCCACCCATAATACCTAATATTGTTAATAAACCAATAGCTATAAAGAATATAACTGTTATGACTTTAATTAAAGCAAACCAATACTCACTTTCACCATAAATACGAACCGAAAGTGAATTCAAGGCAAAAATAATCACTAAGAAAATGGAACTCCATACCCATGCAGGGATACCTTGTAACGGAGTCCAATATTGTATAACTTGTGCCGCGATGGTAATATCAGCTGCAACAGTAACAACCCAGTTAAACCAATAATTCCAACCTAATGCAAACCCTAAAGATGGATCCACAAAACGTGTAGCATAAGTACTAAATGATCCTGAAACAGGTAAATAAGTTGCCATTTCACCAAGTGATGTCATTAAGAAGAACACCATTGCACCTATAATTGCATATCCTATTAATGCACCAAGCGCTCCGGCATCATGGATTGCACCACCTGAAGTAACAAACAAACCTGTACCGATACATCCGCCAATGGCAATCATAGAAATATGTCGATCTTTTAATCCTCTTTTAACACCATTATTACTTTCATCTCTTACTTTCGTCATAAAAGCTCCCTTTCTATGCTTTAGAGGCTAGCCTGACTTAACCTTTTAACCTAGTAAATCATGTTAATTACCTTTAATTAGTCTTTAGTTAAACAAAAATTTACCATATTAAAAAAATGGCTACATACCTTAAAGATATGCAACCATTTTGGTTATTATCTATATAAGGTAGCACATCACAAACTGTGACAGTACAGTTTCTATTCGAAAACTGTCCCAATAAATACAACTTATGGGTTGTATTTATTTCGGCATTTTTACCTTTCACTTGTTCAACACATGTACCATAATACTTCTGACAAGTTAATATTTAAAAATGCAACCTCTAACTCAATTTATTATTTTAACTACCTTGTAATATACATGAAACGATTTATTTTGGCAACCCTATTCACTTGAGTGTGTGACAAAAATAAGTTTGCCTAAAATTTATCTTCTTACTTTCTATACAGCGAATGACTAAGGGGTGCAATATGTTGATTTACTAACATATTACACCCCAAATATTTACTGAGCTTGGGACCAAAACATTACACAGTTAATTTCAAACATTTGGCAGTAACTGTCTGGTTTGTAAATTGTTGATGTATCAATGTTTTACAAACCTAGTCAGTCTTGCCGGGGTGAGAGGGACCCGTCATAGAAAAATATAGGGATTACAATTGGTTGCTAACGCAACAATTGCATAAAAGCTACTAAAGATTAAAATCTAAGTAGCTTTAAATGTGCAAGACGGGCATATACGACATAAAGTTAATATAAAATTTATGTCTGTCCTACTCCCATTTCATGCTTTGTAATTCAGCCTCAAATACAATTTATTTCCTACCTGTGAAAACTTTAAGTATTGAGCAATTATCTTTATTTTCTATTCTTTTTCAAACGAATTTCATCTACTAAATTCCAGATAAACTCGTCTTTTTCCATTGTTTCTTGGTCTTGTGAACCATATTGACGTACATTAACTTCATTGTTTTCAACCTCTTTGTCACCAACAACAATTTGATAAGGGATTTTTTGCATTTGAGCTTCTCTAATTTTATATCCCATTTTTTCATTACGATCATCAATATTTACTCGTACACCTTGAGATTTTAATTCATCTTGCAGTTGACGTGCATAATCATAATGTAAGTCAACATTTACCGGAATAATTTTTACTTGTTTTGGTGCTAACCAAGTTGGAAACGCACCTTTAGTTTCTTCAGTTAAGAAAGCAACAAAACGTTCCATAGTAGATACTACGCCACGGTGAATAACCACTGGTTGATGTTGTTCACCATCTTGACCAATATATGTTAAATCAAAACGTTGTGGTAATAAGAAATCAAGCTGTGCAGTTGATAAAGTTTCTTCTTTTCCCATAGCTGTTTTTACTTGAACATCTAATTTAGGACCATAGAATGCTGCTTCACCTATGGCTTCTTCATATGGTAAACCAAGTTCATCAACAGCTTCTTTAAGCATAGCCTCAGCTTTATTCCACATATCATCATCGTCAAAATATTTTTCTTTATCTTCAGGATCTCTATAACTTAATCTAAAGCTATAATCTTCAAATCCAAAATCTTTATACACTTCAATAATCATATTCACTACACGTTTAAATTCTTCTTTAATTTGGTCAGGTCTTACAAAAATATGTGAATCATTAAGTGTCATACCACGAACACGTTGTAAACCAGATACAGCACCACTTGCTTCATATCTATGCATCATACCAAGTTCTGCAATACGAATTGGTAATTCACGATATGAATGAGGTTTATTTTTATAAATCATCATATGATGCGGACAGTTCATAGGTCGTAATACCATTGCTTCTGTTTCATCCAATTGCATTGGCGGGAACATATCTTCTCTATAGTGATCCCAATGACCAGATGTTTTATATAAGTCTACATTTGCCATAACTGGTGTGTAAACATGGTCATAACCCATACTTACTTCCTTATCAACGATATAACGTTCGATTTCACGTCTTATTGTCGCACCGTTTGGTAACCATAACGGTAAACCAGCACCAACTAATTGATTATTTGCAAATAGTTCTAAGTCTTTACCAATTTTACGATGGTCGCGCTCTTTGCGTTCTTCTAACATTTCTAAATGTGCTTTTAAATCTTTTTTATCAAAGAATGCTGTACCATAGATACGTTGTAACATTTTATTATCACTGTCACCACGCCAATATGCACCTGCAGTAGATAATAATTTAAATTCTTTAATTTTTGCAGTTGATGGCACATGCACACCACGACATAAATCCGTAAATTCACCTTGACTATATAAAGTAACATTTTCATCTTCTGGAATAGCATCAATTAATTCTAATTTATAAGGATCGTCTTTAAAGAATTCTTTTGCTTCTTCACGTGATACGACTTTGCGTTCGATTTTGTAATTTTCATTAACAATTTGTTTCATTGTTTTTTCAATTTCGTCAAAGTCATCAGATGAAATATTTTTTTCAATATCGAAATCGTAATAGAATCCGCCTTCAATGACTGGTCCTACACCAAACTTAACATCACCATATAAACGTTTTAAAGCTTGCGCCATTAAATGTGCAGTTGAATGACGTAAAACTTCAAGTGCTTCTTCGCTACCTGGTGTTACAATTTCAATTGCTCCGTCTACTTCTAATGGTCTAGTTAAATCAACTAGTTGACCGTTAAATTTACCAGCGACAGCTTTTTTACGCAATCCAGGGCTAATTGATTGTGCGATATCTTCAGTAGTTGTGCCTTTGTCAAAAGCTTTCTTATTACCATCTGGAAATTGAATATTAATTTGTTCCATATAAAACCCTCCTATAAAAGATTATGTCAATATCATCTGACCTCGTTAAAATAAATTGAATGCCTCCACGTATATGCATTTACTAAAATATTATCAAGTCATTTTCAGTTTTAAATAGATCGCATTACAAGCTAAAATGTTTCATTAATAAATGAATGATTCAAAAACTTATAACAAACAAAAAACCCCGTCCCTATACAAGGGACGAGGTTGTCGTGTTACCACCCTAGTTATTTAACATATTTATACTATGTTAAATATCTCTACATAAGATAACGGTCTTGAGCCGGGTGTTCATTACAAACACCTATAATGAAGTAGTAACAATTTAGTATAAGAACCATATTCTCAACGACTAATGGCTTTCTGTGTCATAGTGACTAAATTATCTTATCTTCAACTATTTCAACGATTTAGATTTGCCTTCATTATACACCATAAATTAAATTTTTCAATTGTTTCTATAATTTTCTCCGATTAAATAATAAGGTTGTGACAAAGACTTAATTCTTTCTATAATTCTTGCCGCTTTTGTTTTCTCTTCTCCATCTCGCGTAATTGCTAAATGATGTTCTAATTCATTGTAATTAAAATTAGAACTAAAGAATGTTGGTAATTCATGCACCATTCGATAGTGTAGTAATGGACCAATCACTTCATCTCTAACCCATGGTGTAACTTCTTCAGCACCAATATCATCTAACATCAAGACATTCGCTTCTCTCACACGCTGCAATTTGCTTTCAAAAGAACCATCTTTAAATCCACCTTTTAAAGTGCGTATAAATTCCGGAAGATAAACAATAGTTGAACTAATCTTTTTTGACTTAAGTTGATTAGCGATCGCACCTAATATAAATGATTTACCCGTTCCAAACGCCCCATATAAATATAAACCTTTAACTGTGTCACCATTTGTAATGGCCGTACAAATCTCATCAGCAGCCATAGCTACATCTAAGCGTTCGCGGTTAGTCATATAAATATCTTTTAACTTGGCATTTAAAGTATCACGTTGCATATGATGTGACGTGATTAATTGTGAGTCAAAGCGTTCCTCATCATATTTAATTTTACAAGGACATGGTAAATAACGAATTTTGATACGATTGTTTTCAATATACAACTCTGGCACATGCCCTTTGACAAAATTAGGACAATTTGCAAAAGTATGTCCATCATAATGTTTTTGTTGATCTTTATACTCTTGCAAGACATTTAAATCTTCATCAATCATAGCATTGGTTAATTCTGATTGATGTTGTTGTAAGAATGCTTTAACATCCGGGTCATTCACAACATCTTTTTTTATTTTGGCAATTCGTTGTTCTAAATCTTTAGATGACCCCATAATATTTTGGAAACTCTTCATTAATTGTCATCCTCCTCCCATTTTTTAGATAATCTAGCTAAAAATTCCTGTCGATCTTGTTCTAACTTTTGGTCATTTTGTTCATTGTCATTATTCGTCTTATTAGCTAATTCTCGTTCTGCCAACCATTTCGGTGTCTTTTCTTTAGAAATTAATTTGCGCTGGCGATGATAAGCTGAATTTTTACCACTTTGATAGTTACCATGATCTTGTTTTGGCTGGTTAACTTTTTTAGCGTAGTTATAAGCCTCTTTAGCAGTTTTAATATCTTTTTTCTTCCAATTTGATGCTATTTCAAATATATATGCTTTAGGTAATTTCATATCTTCTTTTAACATGACAAATTGTAGCAATACATTGATAACGCCAAATGACATCTTTTCACGATCTATTAACTCTTCAATCATTGCTTTTTGAGATATTGTTGGTTCAGATTCTGACCATGAAGCTAACATATCTATCGGACTTGTTTGCTCTAACAATTCAAACCAATCTTCTAAATTATCTTGTGGATTAAAATCTTCTTTTTGTGTTTGAGATTTAGCTTCGTTAGTTGTATTAACTTGAAGTTTAGGCATACGATTATCATGTTCTATTAAATAATAAGAGCGTGCCTCTTTTCTCATATCTTCAAATGATAACTGTTGTCCACTAGTAATTGACTTAAGGATTACATGTTTCATACCGTCTGGTGTCAACCCATATAGCGTTGCCAATTGAATAATTAATTGTTTAGCCTCTTTCGTAATAATTTCTTTGCTTATAAAATGCTTGCCTAACATTTGACTTAACATGTCAAAATCAAATGTCTCATCTGATAAATCCATACCTTGATAACTTTGATTTATCGGAATATCAGACGTGTCAATATCAACTTTAGTTGTTGGTACTTTAAAAACATCCGTAAAAGTTCTTGTCGTTTGTTTAAAAGCTGACAAATCTTTTTGCTGATATTCAAAATAATGTTTCAACTCTTGGAATCTTTTATGATCAACTTCACTATATAAAAAAATAGACAACATTGGATCATTAAAAAACAAATGCGCAGTGGGAGGTTGAATCAATTCATAGACAAATTGAGATTCTTCCTTATTATGCTTAACGAATGTTTTAACTAATCCAATTGCTTCTAGCAAATCCATTTGTTGTCTAAATTCTAGTAAATTTAATTTTAATTCATTCATAAATACGTAATGTGACAAATAATGGGAAGACGTTCTATGACGTTCCACAAATTGTGTCATAAAATGGTATAGTCCAATAGCTTTTGAACCAATCAATGGTGTAAACAATCGATTTAAGACATCCAAATGACTCTGATTCAATTCGAAATATTGTATCACTTCGAATTGATCTTGTGGTCTTAAACCAAATTCGTATGCTTGCAAACCCATTTAGTTATCACTCCGTTTATTGTCACTTAAAATACCTTGCATTGATGCTAATAGTTGATCAACATCTTTAAATTCTTTATATACCGAAGCAAATCTAACATATGATACTTGGTCAACATTCATTAATAAATTCATAACATGCTCTCCAATATCACGTGATGATACCTCTGTATGTCCTTCATCTCTTAATTGCCATTCTACTTTATTTGTAATGTCCTCTAATTGTTGAAATCTAACTGGTCTCTTTTCACAAGAACGTACTAATCCATTTAATATTTTATCTCTTAAAAATTGCTCTCTGGTACCATCTTTTTTCACTACTATTAATTGACTTACTTCAATATGTTCAAATGTAGTGAAACGTATACCGCAATTTTCACATTCTCTGCGACGACGAATCGCATTTATTTCTTCTGCATGTCTTGAATCAACAACTTTAGAATGTGTCGAATTACATTTTGGGCATTTCATTACATCACCATCTTTATTTTGATTATGCCTCATTATACTATAATTTAAGGTATGACAAAAGAAACGACTTTTCATTATCAAAATCAAGCAATAAAAATATAGCAAAACGATTCATTTATACAGTATTATGCAAGTTGTACACTAAGACGATATAGAAATAATCCCTAAGAAATAGATATATATTAATGCGTTGGTCGACACTTATGACAAACATACTTTTCGACAACAGTGTTTAAACAACTCAAAAGTATTAAAGCTTTGTTAAACAGATAAGTCTTATCACTGTAAAAAATAACAAAACACTTACACAAAGTTTATTAAGTATCCACCATTAGCCAAAGTTATTATTTAATCTAGACTAATTTTTGATGGACACAATCATTCAACTTTGCATAAGTGTTAAATCATTATCATTTATTTAAGTTAACTTGCATTAACCATTTTTTCAGAAGTCATTAACTGGCCAAGCTGTTTAGCTACATCAACTACTCTATTTGAATAACCCCATTCATTATCATACCAAGCAATCACTTTAACTTTGTTATTTCCCATAACCATAGTTGATTGAGCATCGATAATTGCTGAATGTGGATTAGTATTAAAATCAACTGAAACTAACGGTTCATGCTCAACTTCAACAATACCTTCTAAACCAGCATTTTCAAATGCTTTATTAACCGCTTCAGCAGTTACTTGTTGTTCTAAGTCAACAACTAAGTCGACTAATGAGACATTTTTCGTTGGTACACGTAAAGCCATACCATGTAATTTACCTTCTAGTTCTGGTAACACTTCTTTCAATGCTTTTGCTGCACCAGTTGAAGTCGGAATAATACTTTCATTACAAGAACGCGCACGTCGTAAATCTTTATGTGGATTATCTATATTTTTTTGATCATTTGTGATGGCATGAACTGTAGTCATTAAACCATTAATAATGCCAAAATTATCATTTAGAACTTTAGCTACAGGTCCGATACAATTCGTTGTACATGATGCATTACTAAAGATATCATATTGGTCAATATCTAATTGATTGTCATTAACACCTTTCACAATCATCTGTACATCTCCACCTTTTGATGGTCCTGTTAACAGTACTTTTTTAGCTCCTGCATTAATGTGTGCAATTGCTTTGTCACCATGATTAAATTTACCTGTAGCATCTATAACAATATCAATATCTAACTCATTCCAAGGTAAATTTTCAGGATTTCTATCAGCTACTAATTTGATTTCATGGTCTCCTACTTTCAAACCACTTTCTATAGGTTCTACTTTTACATCATATTTACCATGAGTAGTATCATAATTAATTAGATGAGCAATTGTTTCGGGAGGATAGCTCGCATTAATTGCTACTATATTTAAATCTTCTTGTTGTAAAGCAATTCTTAATACCATTCTACCTATTCTACCCATACCATTAATTGCAATATTTGTCGACATTAAAAGCACCCCTTGATTTTTATGTGTTATACTTTATGCAAATAGTATATCATAATAAAATATTTTTGAAAGCGTTTTCTTTAAACTTTTTAAAATTCTCTAACATATCTATTTTTATCTTATTAAGTATTTATCACAAAATGAAACTCACCATAACCAAATATGAACATATTAATAAACGCTTGCTTGAAATATTATTATGAGTGTTCACCATACCGATCTTTGTAGCTATTAAAAAACAATTTACTATGTTAAAGATACTTTGTTTTGCATTTACATCAAAGTATTGCTTTTATATAAAGAAAACAGTAGTACAATAAATTTTCGCTAAAATTATTGCACTACTGTATTAAAATTTACCTTTCTAGTTTAAACACTTAACTAGTTATTGATCAAATGTTGACATTTGTATATCAGTCACATTTCATTATAGCTTTGGTGTAACTATATTATTTAATTATTACTACCACTATAATCTGGTTTTTCAATATAACCTTCTTCTTCAAGTAAACGTTCAACATTTTGTTTAAGTTCTAATTTATCACCTAGATTGTCAATAACATGATCAGCCATTCTACTTTTCTTATCAATGGCTATTTGACTATATACTCGTGCTCTTGAGTCTTCTATAGAAAGATCATTTCGTTGCATTAGACGCTCAATTTGTATACTTTCAGAAGTATATACAACCCATACTTCGTCCACTGTATGTTGTAAGTCATTTTCAAATAATAATGGAATATCCATTATAACATTGTGACCTTCTTTTAAAAGTTGTTCTTTATCGTCTTCCATAATCTCTCTTACAATTGGATGGACAATAGCATTTAATTCTAAACGTTTTTCAGGATGATTAAATACTAATTCGCCCATGTATGCTCGGTCCATTTCTCCATTATCATCCAGGGCTTCTTCTCCAAATGTTTCAATAATTTGTTTTAAACCTTTGCTACCTTTTTCAACTGCTTGTCTTGAGGCTTTATCTGCATCAACTACTTTAAATCCATAAACAGTTAATATATCTGATACTGTTGATTTTCCTGATGCAATGCCTCCTGTTAATCCGATTACTTTTGGCATAGTTTCACTCTTTCTTTATTTCTGACATGTTGGGCAATAATGACTATTTCTAGTTGCTATTACCTGTGTTTCTATATGGTCACCACAAACTTTACAGTTATTCTGTTTATATACATTTAAATGCAATTGCATTGCACCAGTTTTACCGTCTGCATGTCGGTAATCTGAGAAGCTTGTTCCACCATATTTGATACCTTCTTCTAATACTTCTCTAACATAATAAAACACCATTTCTTGTTGTTGATGTGACAATTCACTAACTTTTTTATCAGGGCGTATACCTGCTCTAAAAAGTGCTTCACATGCATAAATATTACCACAACCTGCAATAACTTTATGATCTAGAATAACCTGTTTAATTGGTTTGTTAATATTAGATTTTTGGTTGATACGTTTTAAATAATACATTAATGCTTCATCAGTAAATGGTTCTGGAGCAATATCTAAAAATGGCGGATACGCTTCAATAGTAGCAACATTTCTAATTTCACCAAAACGTCGAATATCTGAAAACACTAACTTTTTACCATTAGATAATTCAAAAATAACGTGCCAATGTTTACGATAATTAGGAATTAAAATATCATCTAGTTGATCAACTATAAAAAAACCACCTGCCATGCCTAAATGACTAATAAGCACTCGTTGATCATGGTCATTCTCAATATTAAATACGATATATTTACTACGTCTAGTTACTTTGTTAATGATATAACCTTCAGTCAATTGTTTGAAGGTATCAAGTTCAATTCCTTTAATAATAGTTGCTCTTCCAGAATCTTTACCTTCGATAACTTTTGGTGAGAACAATACTTTGTCAATTGTTTCTCCAATAATAAAGGGTTCAATTCCACGTTTAACGTGTTCTACTTCTGGTAATTCAGGCATAGTTTTAACCTCACTTTATTTTGCATCGTACCAGGTTGGACCATAACTTGAATCTACTTTTAATGGAACATCCAATTGTATGGCATTTTCCATAACCTCTTCAACAAATTTGCTAAAATCTTCAACTTCTGACTTAGGTACTTCAAAAATCAATTCATCATGTACTTGTAATAATAATGTTGCATGATAGTTTGTATCTTTCACTTTGTCAGCAAATTGTACCATAGCAAGTTTAATAATATCTGCTGCACTTCCTTGAATTGGTGTGTTCATAGCAGTACGCTCAGCAAAACTTCTTAAATTAAAATTACGGCTAGTGATATCAGGAATATAACGTCTACGATGTAATAATGTTTCAACGTATCCAACTGCTTTGGCATCTTTAACTATATCTGACATATATTGTTTTACACCAGGGAAACTATCTAAATAGTCATCAATAAAAGCTTTTGCTTTTTTTCGCGTTATTCCTAAACTTTGGCTTAGGCCGTAATCACTAATACCATATACGATGCCAAAGTTAACTGCTTTTGCTTGTCGGCGCATTAAACTGTCTACTTCGCCAGCTTCAACCCCAAATACTTTCATTGCAGTAGCCGTGTGGATATCATCACCATTAATAAACGCTTCTTTCATACTCTCATCTTGAGTGATATGTGCTAGCACTCGTAGTTCAATTTGTGAATAGTCAGCTGATAAAATAACGCTATCTTTAGATGTCGGTTTAAATGCTTTACGTATTTTTCGTCCTTCTTCCAATCTGACAGGGATATTTTGCAGATTTGGATCTATACTAGACAATCGTCCAGTTTGTGCCAATGTTTGATTAAATCTTGTGTGAATACGTTGGTCATCACTAATTACTTTTTGTAATCCTTCAACATATGTTGACTGTAATTTAGACAGTTGTCGATATTCTAAAATGTAATCAATGATTGGATGCTCACCTTGCAATTGTTCTAACACATCTACAGCAGTAGAATATCCTGTTTTGGTCTTTTTAATAACTGGTAATTTAAGTGTTTCAAATAGCACAACACCTAACTGTTTAGGAGAATTAATATTAAATTGTTCTCCTGCTGCTTCATGAATATTATTGATTAAGACATCAAGTTTCTGTTGTATCTCTTGTTCCATTTCTTTTAAATCATTAACATCAGTATATATACCTGTTTCTTCCATTTGACTTAAAATTCGTGCTAAAGGTAACTCTAAGTCAGCTAATAAAGAAAGTTGATTATATTCTTGTAATTGTTCTTCCATAACAGATTTAGCTTTTTTTATCGCTTCGCTAATCGCTGCTACTTGCGGATTTAGAATATCATCTTCAGGTACTTGGAACTTTTTACCTTTACCATAGATTGTTACGTTGTCTTTAACATAATTTTGACCATACAATGATACAACAGATTTTACATCATCAATCGTGCGTGAAGGATCTATAATGTAGCTTGCTAACATAACGTCAAAATCAATATGCTGAATATCAATATTTAATCTATGTGCAGCAACATACGTTTTTTTAGCATCATACACTATTTTGCTAGTATTTTTATTTTCTAACCAAGCGACAAGCTGAGGATAATCTTTAATATTTTGAGCATCTATAACAATATGTTGATGTCCTGTATACATTGCAAACTTAAGAATACGATCTTTTAAATAATTACTACCTTCTAATTCAAAATGAATAGACGCCTCAGATATTGCTTCAAAATCAATATCGTTAAAATTATCTATAATATCGAATGTTTTTTCAATAACATTGTTTTCATCAGCTTGGTCACTGTCTAATTCTGACAATAATTGTTTAAATTCTAGCTTTTTAAATAACTCAATTTTATCATTATTGTTGTCTTGATCTGTCATTTTAGTATCTGCAAGCGTAACATCAATTGGACTTTCAACATTAATTGTAGCTAAGTCCTTACTCATAAAGGCATCTTCTTTACTATTTTCAAGTTTTTCTTTTAACTTTTTGCCAGAAACGTCATCAAGATGTTCATATACACCTTCAACAGATTGAAATTGATTTAGTAATTTAATAGCTGTTTTTTCACCAACACCAGCCACACCAGGAATATTATCAGAGGAATCACCCATTAAACCTTTCATATCTATAATTTGTTTAGGTTTAAGACCATTATATTTCTCAGCAATAAATTCTGGCGTGTAATGATCCACATCTGTAACACCTTTTTTAGTATAATAAATTGTGACATTTTCTGTTGCTAGTTGCGTTAAATCTCGATCTCCAGTAATTATAATCGTTTGATAACCGGCTTTATCTGCTTCTCTACTCAATGTTCCAATTATATCATCAGCTTCATAATTATCTAATTCATAACGTTTAATATGATAAGCATCTAATAATTGACGTATATATGGAAATTGTTCACTTAATTCTGGTGGTGTTGACTGACGTCCACCTTTATATTCACTATATTTTTCATGTCTGAAAGTTGTTTTACCTGCATCAAAAGCTACTAAAAAATGATTGGGATGTTCTTCTTTTAAAATCTTTTCAAGTAACATGGCAAAGCCATAAACTGCATTGGTATGGATTCCTGCTTTATTTGATAATAATGGTAAAGCATAAAACGCTCTAAAACTTAAACTATTACCATCAATTAATACTAATTTATTCACTATATTAACCTCCAGCCTGATTTATGTATATTTTAGCATATAAAGATATACGTACGTAAAAAAAGCAACTATTATTATTTTTGAATTATTGTATTTATACAACTATATAAAGCTATTGTTCTTAACATTTTCAATCACAACAATAATAAAAAAGTTTGAGTATGGTTGAAATACTCAAACTTTTATTTGTTCATTGACTCATTGTTGTTTGTACCAAAAGGAATGTATTTAACTTTTATGTCATCTGGAATACCATGATATTCATTAAAGAATTTTTGATATTTTTCTTCATTAGGTGTAACTTTCTGCATATAATGTTCAAAAGGAAGTAAAGGTAGCGTATAAACTTTTTTCTTAGGATACGCTTTGATTTGCTGTTTTAAATTTTGGACACGTAATTCATTTTGATGATTAATAAAACTAAATGTACTTAAATAAATAAGTGCTAAAACAGTTGCTATACTAATGATCCATTTTAAATTAAATGTAATATAATCACATACTCTTTTTAATAACATAAGTAAAATAATTAAATGCATAACATAGACAATCAAAAAATTTCTAGGACCAATCGGCGAAACTATAATTAATGTGATACTAATTAAATGCATAGATGCCATAATTATATATGCAACTATAAGTTCTTTTTTATCTATTAAAACGATACGCATCGATAGAATCATCGCAACTATATAGATGATACAAATTAACGTGCTTGCTATATTAAACAAACTAATATGTGTTTCATGCGCAAGTTCAAACTGATTATAAATGATAAAATAATACGTTGGTAATAATAGTAATCCAATAATTAACGTTTTCTGCTTTAATGTATCAAGTTGACAAAACCGTTTACTTTTAACTAACAAAAACAATAATATTATTGTTGTAATAATCACTATGACTATTTCATTATAATACATCCAATTGGGTAATACCGATGTTGTAGTTTCAAATATTTTAGTGAAAAATCCTCTATCATTAGACACTTGTTGATAATCTGTTGCCCCTTCAAAAAATATCTTATGATAATTAGGATTAGAAAACATTAACATCGTACCGATCGTACTCATCAAAAAACCGAACAATAATTTTGTATTTATTATACGATAACCAACAAAATAGTAAATTAAAGATAGAAATAAAAACATACAATTAAATACGGTAATATTTTCTATAAATAATTGACCTATTAAACAAACGATATAAAATATCACTAAACTATGTACTGTCATCTTTTTGTTATAAACAATGATATTTAAAATGGTATGTATAATGAATAGCGTACTCAATATGGGTGGTGCATAGTTATAAAATCCAGCAAACCAACCGAAAGTTTGGCCGAAAATTTGACTTGGCATTATCAACATCATTATAAACGTAATAAAGTAAAAGATAATATTTTTCTGTGCATCTATCGTTTTAATGATTAACCAAATTAACCCTACGCTCGTTAAACCATAGGTTAACCATCTAATCCAACTTATTTTTACTGCTATCATTTCAAAAAAGTTACCTAAATATCTGCCATTTAAAGTAGCTGTTTCTGAATTAAACATCGTATTGCCGTAATCACTGTACCACAATAAGTCATCGTGCATTAATGGTAAGAAAAAGCCTAATAGAATATAAAATATTAATATTGCAATTAAACTTATGGTTGTTTTCTCTAGTTGTCTTATGTTCACATTATCCTTCCTTTAATACTGTTAATTCAAATATTCCCTTACTTTTTTGTTGCTCACATCAATATTATTAAAATGTCTTGTGACTTCTCCTTAGATTATTGTTATTTATACAGAACATATCTATGTACCTTTAATCCATGTTATTAGACGTTTAAATCAATCGTTAATAAATTTTAGGGGGTATATCTTTATTGATCATTTATCTGATTTAAAGTTTATACTTTCATATTATAAATATATTATACAATAAAAATTATTACAACTTATACTCTATCTTTGTTTGTGATTTTAATTAAGATTGTCTTAGAGATTTACCTCAAATTATTTTGCTTTATTTTCAAGAAATGTAAAATAAAGCAAGCAAACAATTATAGAATTGTCTACCTGCTTTGCTATAAGTAAAGTTAAAAATCAACGATAACTCTTACTTCAAATTATACTCTTATACGATAATATTAGTCATTCACTATAGTTATAATCAAGAAGCTGCTTTAATAAAGTGTTGATTTCACCTTCGAAAATATTAAGATTTTTTCTTTTATGTATTTCTTGATATTTCTTGCCATTAGTTAACCAAATTGCAGCCATACCAACATTTAATGCTCCCAGAACATCATTTTTAAATGAATCTCCAATGAATAAACATTCTGAAGGTAATACATTGAATTCAGATGTCACTTTAAAAAATGCTTGTGGTTTTGGTTTCTCATAACCAATATCTTGAGATATAAAAATATTCTCACCAAATAGTAATTTAAGGTCAAGATTATTTATTTTAATATTTTGTTCATCAGACTTTCCATTCGTAAGAATCGCAATGTTTACCTTTTTTCTTTAAAGACCTAAGTAAATCATTCATTTTTTTATTTATAGAAATACTAGATAATAATTTAGTAAAAAATACTTCAAAATATCTATTGGCTTCTTCGCGGGACATTTTCAAATTAAAGTGTTTGCAAGTTTCAATTAACCTTAACGCTCGTAAATCATCTAAAGTAATTAATCCTGCATCATGTTGTTTCCAAAAGTAAGAATCATATTTTCGTAATAACATCATAAAATCATTATAATCAATCTTATTAAATAAACGACATTCTTTAAAAGTATTTCTATTAGCTTCTAACCATAGATTATCAAAAGGAAATAATGTATTATCTAAGTCAAAGATAATCAATTTAATTTTTCCATTCATAATTCATACCCCTTTTAAACTTTAAATTGAAGCTGCAAACTATTAACTAAATCTATAATTATGCATCTTATTATAGAGTAACTTAATACGAACTATTATGTAAATATAAATGTTATATTTCTTCAATATGTAAAAATTACACATATTAATATCATAAATACTTATTAAAATATTCTCGATACTTGATTAAGATACTTTTTCTTTATTCTCCATTGTACAACTAACATTAACTCTATCCATTAACAGAGCTTACTTGCTAATATTATTGACGATTGTTATTTATCAGGATTTTATCTTTAACATAACAAATACACCTCAGCAACCAGCTGTTAAACTGATTGTTGAGGTGTCAATTATTATCATAACATTTATACTTTTTTGAAGTTTTATTCACTTTTGAATATATGAATTCAACTAATCGTTTTATCTTTAACTAATGTAATCGTTAAAGATAACTTTAAAAATTGATCCTTTACCAATTTCACTTTGTACCTCAATACTAGCATGATGAGATTCAACAATATGCTTAGTAATAGACAAACCTAAACCAGTACCACCTGAATCTCTACTTCTTGCTTTGTCTACTCTATAAAATCGTTCAAATATATGCTGTATATCTTCTTCGTTAATACCTATACCAAAATCTTGTATTTCTAACACTGCTGTTGTTTGATTTCGATAAACTTTAACGTTAACTTTTCCGTTATCATATGAATAATTAATCGCATTGTTTAATAAATTAGTAATAACTTGTGCTATTTTACTTTCTTGCGCTTGAATAATAACATCTTCTGTTATTGCTGTAACTATTTCAATATGTTTATTCATTGCTTGCGTCTGTAAATTATCAATTATTCTAAATGTAAGTTCTGAGAGATTCATATAATCCATTTCTAACTTATCTTGCTGTTCAATATATGACAAATCTAGTAAATCAGATATTAAAGATTCAATGCGGTTAGATTCTTTCAAAATAATATTTAAAAACATATCAAGTGACTCACTGTCATTTTTTGCACCATCAATTAACGTTTCTGTAAATCCTTTTATCGATGTTATCGGTGTCTTAAGTTCATGTGATACATTGGCAACAAACTCTCTACGTAAATTTTCTAAACGCTTTAAATTACTAATATCATGCATAACTAATAATATACCTTGTAAACTTTTCTTAGATTTAGTTAAGATAGGTACACAAGATATATCGAAATATTTAGAATGAACATTATTTAACGGTATTTCAAGTTGTTCATAAATAGCTTTTTCAACTTTAAAACATTCTAGTATTAATTCTTCGATATCATGATGTAAATAATTACTGTACCGTTCATGTTCTATATGATGATTAATATTGAATTGTTCATAGTATGCACGATTTGCTACAACCACTCTACCATTACGATCAATCATCAATACTGAACTTGGAATATTTTCTATGGTCGTTTTTAATCGGTTAGATTGAATTTTTTGTTCGTTATTTAATTTTTGTAATTGTCTTGCTAAATTATTCGTCGTAATAAATAACTCTTTTGTTTCAATGACATTACTTTCAGGAACACGAATATGATAATGTCCATCTGCTAATAATTGTGTTGCATATGTCACTTCTTGAATCGGCTTAATAAATGTATGTTTAAAACTTTGACTAACAAAATACAAACAAATTAATACTACGAGGCAAATAATTGTTAAATATAGCCATAAATGCTTTTGCATATCACTAATATCATAGTTGACACCTTTTATGATGACTTGATATTTATCAATTTCTTTCATAAATGTATACGTTTTACCATTATGTATGTAATTGGTATCGTTAGAGGAATTAAAGTTAATCGCCTGCGTTTTAAAAATATCTTTATTATTTTTAATAATTCGAATATCGATATGCTGCTGTTTTGCAATTTTTTCTAGTTGATGGTCTTTATGTTGTTGTGACAAATAGATATACGTTTGAGCATCTTGGGTTAATGATTGCTGTTGTTTATGATTAATTAAACTACCTATGGAAAATTGCAGAATTAAACCTAATGTTATAAAGCTAATTATTAATATCGTACTAATTAGCAACATTAGGCGATGATGAAATTTCATCATTGTTCTTTTGGTCTTTCGAGTTTATAACCAAGTCCACGAACTGTTTTAATCAATTGTGGTTTCTTAGGATTTTCTTCTAATTTATCTCTTAAATGACTAATGTGAACGTCAACAATTCTAGAATCTCCTGCAAATTCATAATTCCATACAGTATTCAACATATGCTCTCTTGTAATAACACGTCCTTGCCTTTCTATTAAATAAAGTAACAATTCGAACTCTTTCGGTGTTAATTCAAGTAATTCATTATTTTTATAGACTTCAAAATATTCGGGTCTAATTCTTATAGCGCCTATTTGAATGTCCTCTTCAATGTCTTCAACACTTTTAGTAATTTGAGATCTTCTAAGGATGGCTTTAACTCTTGCTACCACTTCTCTAGGTGAAAAAGGCTTAGTCATATAGTCATCAGCACCAAGCTCTAACCCAAGAACTCGATCAAATTCATCATTTTTGGCAGTAAGCATTAAGATTGGAACTAAATTTTTATTTGAACGAATTAATTTACAAACTTCAATGCCGTCTTTCTTAGGTAACATTACATCTAAAACAATTAAGTCAGGTTGCTCACTGTCAACCATTGCCATTGCCTCATCACCATCGAATGCGACTGCAACTTCATAACCAGCTGTTTCTAAATTATATTTAAGCAATGTAACAATAGATTGTTCATCATCTACTACCAGCACTTTTTGCGACATGTTATCCTCCTAATTTAAAACTATATTTACATTATAACCGAACTATTTAGAAAAATAACATGATAGAGCGCATCTTTACATACTTTTTACAAAAGTAAAGATTAAGACATACACATTTTTTCAAAAGAGTTATGTCTTAGATACTCCCCTTACACATTGTCGTCAAAAAAACACTCTCTATTAAAATCAACAGAGAGTGTTCTTAGGTAAGTTTATATCATTATATAAACTATAATATATTATTTTAAGTTTTTGATTAGTTCATCTGCAAATTCTGATGTTGATACTTCAGTTGCTCCATCCATTAAACGTGCAAAGTCATAAGTTACAACTTTAGAAGCAATAGTATCTTCAATAGCATCAGTAATTTTATCTGCAGCTTCTTGCCATCCTAAATGTTCAAGCATTAATACTGAACTTAAGATAACTGATGAAGGATTTACTTTATTTAATCCAGCATATTTAGGCGCAGTACCATGAGTTGCTTCGAAAATTGCATGACCAGTTTCATAGTTAATATTGGCACCTGGTGCAATACCGATGCCGCCTACTTGTGCAGCTAGGGCATCTGAAATATAGTCACCATTTAAGTTCATAGTTGCAACTACATCATGTTCAGCAGGACGTGTTAGGATTTGTTGTAAGAAGATATCAGCGATAGAATCTTTAATAATAATTTTACCTTCTTTTTCAGCTTTATCTTGTGCAGCATCAGCAGCATCTTTACCTTCTTTTTCAACAATTTCATCATATTGTTGCCAAGTAAATACTTGGTCGCCAAATTCGTTATGTGCTAAATCATAACCCCATTGTTTAAATGAACCTTCAGTAAATTTCATAATGTTACCTTTGTGTACTAATGTAACTGATTTACGGTCATTATCTAAAGCGTATTGAATGGCTGCTCTAACTAGACGTTCAGTACCTTCTTTAGATACAGGCTTGATACCAATGCCAGAAGTTTCAGGGAAACGAATATTTTTAGCACCCATATCATTTTGTAAAAAGTCGATAACTTTCTTAACTTCGTCAGTACCTTCTTTAAATTCGATACCAGCATAAATATCTTCAGTATTTTCACGGAAGATAACCATATCTACATCTTGTGGACGTTTAACTGGAGAAGGTACACCTTGGAACCAGCGAACTGGACGTAAACAAGTGAATAAATCTAATTCTTGACGTAAAGCAACATTTAATGAACGAATTCCTCCACCGATAGGCGTAGTTAATGGTCCTTTTACAGCAATTAAATAGTCTTTAATCGTGTCTAATGTTTCTTGTGGTAACCATTCACCAGTAGTATCAAACGCTTTTTGACCAGCTAAAACTTCTTTCCATTCAATACGTTTGTCACCATTGTATGCTTTATCAACAGCTGCATCGATAACACGACTTGCTGCATGCCAAATATCTGGTCCGATACCATCACCAATAATAAATGGAATGATAGGTTCATTTGGTACATTTAATCCGTTTGTTCCTTGAGTAATTTTTTCTGCAGTCATTCTTTATACCTCCAAAATGTTAACTTATTTTATACTATTAATTATTTTCTTTCTTCTAATGGAATATATTTACGGTCCGTTTCACCGATATATTTTGCTCTTGGTCTCATAATTCTATTATCTCTATATTGTTCTAATATATGTGCAATCCATCCTGCAGTACGACTTACTGCAAAAATCGGTGTGAATAGATCATGTGGAATTTCCATACTATGATAAACACTAGCACTATAGAAATCAACATTTGGAATTAAGCCTTTTTCATCAGCAATACGCTCTTCAATTTTCATAGACATATCAAACAAATGTTCTTGACCAGCATCTTTTGTAATTTTACGACTCATTTCACGTAAATATTTAGCTCTTGGATCTCCATCTTTATATACTCTGTGACCAAAGCCCATAATTTTTTCTTTATTCGCAAATTTGTCATCTAAATATCCATCTACATTATCAATTGAACCAATGTCATTTAACATTGACATAACTTGTTCGTTAGCACCGCCGTGTAATGGACCTTTTAAAGAACCGACAGCGGCTACAATACCAGAATACATATCTGATAATGATGAAACAGCACAACGAGCTGTAAATGCTGATGCATTTAATTCATGATCTGCATGTAAAATGAGCGCCTTGTTAAACGCTTCAACTTCAATGTCATTTGGTTTTTCACCACGTAACATGTATAAGAAGTTTGCTGCATAACTTAAGTTTTCATCTGGTTTAATTGGATCTTTATCTTGTCTCACTCTAGCAAAAGCTGTTACTAATGAAGCTACTTTAGCTTGGATACGCATAGCTCTTTCATAACGATTTTCATCAGATTCATCCTCTGCATCTGGATCAAAATGTGCAATATAAGAAAGTGATGTACGCAATGCAGTCATTGGATGAACTTGGTCAGTTACATACTCTTCAAAATGTGTATAAACACGAGGATTTAATGTCATATAATAATTTAATTTTTCTTTTAAATGAGTCAATTCTTCTTCATTTGGTAATCTATAATTCCAAAGTAAGAAAATGACTTCTTCAAATTGTGCATGCTCTGCTAAATCATCGATATCATAGCCCGCATAAGTCAATTGACTATCGATAATAGAGCTTATTTTAGTTTCTGCTGCAATAACCCCTTCTAAACCTCTTTGTAATTCTGCCATGATAAATTTCCCCTTTACTGTTTCTTTATGAAATGGCTTTCAACTAACATTATAGCTAATGCTTGTTAGTTTGTGAAATATAAAAAACGATATTAAGTCTTCAACAATCCTTTTATAAATCAAAGTAAAATTCACATAATCTTCAAAAACGCCTTTACTATAGGTTTTATAATATAGATATCACGTATAGCTTAAGTTATTCTATTTAAATTTTTAATTCGTTATTAAGAATGATTATAAAATATAAAGTGTGTTAACATGGAATTTTACACAATTTCGCTAAAAGTAATTGTATATATTTTAATATACGTGCATAATAAAATTATCTAGATTTAAGGGAGAGGTCTTATGGCTGAAAATTTACAAAGGGGGCTTAGCAATCGTCATATCCAATTAATCGCAATTGGTGGTGCTATTGGTACTGGTTTATTCTTAGGTGCTGGTCAAACGATTGCAATGACAGGTCCTTCAATATTACTGACTTATATTATCATTGGATTTATGCTTTTCATGTTTATGAGGGGTTTAGGAGAAATAATCATTCAGAATACTGATTTCAACTCATTTGCAGATGTCACTAATAAATACATAGGTCCGTTTGCAGGATTTGTAACTGGTTGGACATATTGGTTCTGCTGGATTATTACAGGTATGGCGGAAGTAACAGCTGTAGCAAAATATGTCAGCTTTTGGTTCCCACATATACCTAACTGGATAAGTGCTCTATTTTGTGTATTGGTACTAATGTCATTCAATTTATTAAGTGCCAAACTTTTTGGTGAATTAGAATTTTGGTTTGCAATTATTAAAATTGTAACCATTATTGCTTTAATTGTTGTTGGTTTTTTCATGATTCTATTCGCTTACAAAACACAATTTGGACATGCTAGTCTAACAAATTTATATAATCATGGTGTCTTTCCAAAAGGTGCATCTGGCTTCTTTATGTCATTCCAAATGGCATTATTCTCATTTGTCGGTATAGAAATGATTGGTGTGACTGCTGGTGAAACTAAAGATCCAGTTAAAACAATTCCAAAAGCCATTAACAGTGTACCAATTAGAATATTGATTTTTTATGTTGGTGCTTTAGCAGTAATTATGTCAATTATTCCATGGCAACAAGTTGATCCAGATAATAGCCCATTTGTTAAATTATTTACATTGATCGGTATTCCTTTCGCTGCGGGATTAATTAACTTTGTAGTATTAACGGCTGCTGCATCATCATGTAATAGTGGTATTTTCTCTAATAGTCGTATGTTATTTGGTTTATCAAACCAAAATCAAGCACCACCAAGTTTTGCTAATACTAACAAAAATGGTGTGCCTCATATCGCTATTTTTGCATCATCAGCATTATTACTTATTGCAGCATTATTAAACTATATTTTCCCTAATGCAACGTTAGTATTTACTTATGTTACTACTATTTCAACTGTATTATTCCTAGTAGTATGGGGCTTAATAATCATTGCTTATATTAATTATAGTAGAAAGAATCCAGAACTACATAAGAGCGCAACCTATAAGTTATTTGGTGGAAAATATATGGGATATATCATTTTAATATTCTTTATTTTCGTATTTGGTCTATTATTTATCAATCCTGATACAAGAAGAGCTATATACTTTATCCCAGTATGGTTTATACTTCTTGGATTTATGTATTTAAGATATAAACGCGTAGAAAGAAAATTAAACTCATAATAAAAAATCAACATACTGTTAATTTATACAGTACATTGATTTATATAAACCAATCACACTTTAGTCAAAGCGTCGTGATTGGTTTTTTATTTATTTAAAGTATTGAATATAGAAAACTTTATTTATTATAAAAAATTTCTAGTAACTATAGACTTGTTAAGATTGTGTGATCTATTATTAAAATCCACGTGTAAATCAAGATGGACAACATCTACGACATTAATTTTTGAATAAAATATAATTCTTTCTACGAATAATTCCTAATACAAAATATCCATGATAAATACTGCTGTTCATAGTGAACGTTCATGAGAAACTATTACTCTAACGTATTACTCCCATTTAACAATAAAAACCCGATAATAGCTATAAATAACTATCATCGGGTTTTTATTTAAATCATTTATTTGATATTAAAGTACGTTTGCATATCCTTCAAAAATCTTACCTTGTGATGCATCAATTGTAACTAACATATCATTTTTAATATTTTTAATAGCTTTTTCTACGCCAACAATTGTAGGAATACCTTTTTCTAAACCAACAATCGCACTTGGAGAAGTAATACCATTTTCTTCAGTAATTAAGCCTAGTGCATTTTCGATAAATGGAACAAATGTTTCATCAACTGAACTTGTAACAATAACTTTATCAGTTAAATCTTTACCTTCTAAATCTTTAGCAGATTCAGCAACAACTGTTGTACCTACTACTGATCCACGTCCAATTCCTTGTCCACTAGCAATTTCATCACCAACTAAGTGAATTTTCATCATGTTAGTTGTTCCAGTTTCACCTGTTGGTACACCAGCTGTAATAATAATTAAGTCACCATTTGAAACTCTACCAGTTTCAACAGCAGTTGCAACAGCATTATTTAATAACGCATCTGTGCTCTTACGTCCTTTTTTAACTACTGGTTGAACACCCCATACAATTGAACATTGACGTGCTGTTTCTTCGTTTGGCGTAACAGCAATAATATCTGAATGTGGACGATATTTAGATATTGTTCTAGCAGTTGAACCACTTTCAGTTGCAGCTACAATTGCTTTTACATTTAAGTTAAGTGCTGTATGTGCTACTGAAATACCAATAGCATTTACTAATGAAGTATCTACTAATTTTGTACGATCAGATAATAACTTTTTATAATCTTGGGCTGCTTCTGCAGATACAGCAATATTTCTCATAGTTTTAACAGCTTCTTCTGGATATAATCCTGCTGCTGTTTCACCAGAAAGCATAACAGCATCTGTACCATCATAAATAGCATTTGCTACGTCACTTGCTTCTGCACGTGTAGCACGTGGATTACGTTGCATAGAATCTAACATTTGAGTAGCTGTAATAACTGGTTTACCTAATTTATTACATTGTCTAATTAAATCTTTTTGCACCATTGGTACTTTTTCTGGTGGAATTTCAACACCCATGTCACCACGAGCAACCATTAATCCATCAGAAACTTCAAGAATTTCTGCAATATTATCTATACCTTCTTGGTTTTCAATTTTAGGGAAAATTTGGATATTTGCATTTTTCTCTTCTAATAGCTCACGAATTTCAAGTACATCACTAGGACGACGTACAAAGCTTGCAGCTATAAAGTCTACGTTTTCTTTAATACCGAAGCGAATGTCATCAGCATCTTTTTCAGTGATACCTGGTAAGCTCACGCGTACACCTGGTAAGTTAACACCTTTTTTATTTTTAAGTTCTCCTGAGTTTAAAATATCACATTTAACTTCATTTTTAGCTTTATCAATATCTTTAACTTGTAATTCAATTAAGCCATCATCAAGTAAAATATATGATCCCACTTGAACATCATTAATTAAATTTTCATATGTTACTGAGAACATATCTGGTGTACCTTCAACTTCATTCATACTAACAATCACTTCATTGCCTCGTTCAAGTTCAATTACACCATTTTTCATGTTATGTGTACGGATTTCTGGACCTTTTGTATCTAATAAAATAGCTACAGTTTTACCTAGACGTTTAGAAACTTTACGGATTGTGTCAATTCTACCTTTATGTTCTTCATGACTACCGTGTGAAAAGTTTAAACGCGCTACGTTCATACCTGCATTAATTAATTTTTCAATCATTTCTTCTGATTCTGAAGCTGGTCCTATAGTACATACAATTTTAGTTTTTCTCATTACTAAATTCCTCCTGAGATTTTATATAGACAATTTTTTAGCTAATTCGTATAATTCTAAATCAAATTTATGATCATTGCCATCAAAGATGTCATCAAACGGCGTTGCAGTTACTTTATTATTTTTAATACCAACACCTTTAGCAGTTTCACCATTCATTAATAATTCAACTGCATATCCACCAAGACGTGATGCTAATACTCTGTCTGCGCCGGTTGGACTACCACCGCGTTGAATGTGGCCTAATACTGACACTCGTGTATCAATATTAATAAACTCAGCTAGTTGATTTGAACATTCTTGAGCTGTCATAACACCTTCTGCTACTAACACAATCGAATGTTTTTTACCTCGTTTAATACCTTGTTCAATTTTTTCAGCAACTTCTTTAAGATCTGTCTTAACTTCAGGAACCATTATTGTTTCAGCTCCTACTGAAAGTCCAGCCCATAATGCTAAATCTCCACAATCTCTTCCCATTGCTTCAATAATGAACGTTCTTGCATGACTTGATGCAGTGTCTCTGATTTTATCTACTAAGTCAATAATAGTATTTAAGGCAGTGTCAAATCCAATTGTAAAATCAGTACCATTAATATCGTTGTCAATAGTACCAGGAATACCAATTGTTTGGATTTCTTTACACTCTTGACTAATCAATTGAGCGCCTCGATAACTACCATCCCCACCAATAACTACAAGACCCTCAATGTCACGTTTACGTAAATTGTTAATAGCAATTTGACGCACTTCTGGCTTTTTAAATTCAAGACATCTTGCTGAATATAAGAATGTTCCACCTCGTTGGATTGTATCTCCAACAGAGCCAAGTTCAAGTTTATGAATATCATCGTCTACTAAACCTTGATATCCATGATATACTCCGTAAACTTCGATTTCATTATAAATTGCTGTACGAACTACTGCTCTAATGGCAGCATTCATTCCCGGTGAATCTCCACCACTTGTTAAAACTGCAATTTTTTTCATGACGACATACCTTTCTATAACAGATTTATCTTTAACTCTAAATTACCATAAATTATTACACCATTCCATCAAAAGAAATATATTGTGTCAATGTAAACGTTTTAAATATTGAAAATTATTTTAACACAATAAAAAAGATTAGTAATCAATAAAATGACTACTAATCTCTATTATTATTATTCAATATATGAACCTATATTTCTAAATTTATCAAAACGATCTTGAGCAACTTCTTCTGCAGAAAATTGTTGTAATTCAGCTAATTGTTTTACAAAAGCATCTTTAATAGCTAAAGCTTGAGTCTCAATATCTTTATGGGCACCACCGATAGGTTCATTAATAACTTGATCGATAATACCTAATTGTTTAATATCATTAGCCGTGATTTTCATAGTTTCAGCTGCTATTTTAGCAAGATTACTATCTTTCCATAATAATGCTGCAGCACCTTCTGGTGAAATAACAGAATATGTACTATTTTCTAGCATTAACACTCTATTGGCAATACCAATTCCGAGTGCGCCTCCACTTCCGCCTTCACCGATTACAATTGCAATCACAGGTACTTTTAATGATGCCATTTCTACAAGATTTGTAGCAATAGATTCACTTTGACCACGTTCTTCAGCAGCTTTACCTGGGTAAGCACCTTTTGTATCTATAAAAGTAAATATTGGTCTATTAAATTTTTCAGCTTGTTTCATTAGACGCAAAGCTTTTCTATATCCTTCAGGGTGAGCCATACCAAAGTTTCGATAAATATTATCTTTGGTATCTTTACCACGTTGTTGTCCTACGACAGTCACTGCTTGACCATTTAAAAAACCGATACCACCAATCATAGCTGGATCATCTCTAAAGTTTCTATCTCCGTGTAATTCCATAAACGAATCAAATATATATGGAATATAATCTAATGAGGTAGGTCTTTCTTGTAAACGTGCAATTTGTACACGATCCCATGGTTTTAAATTGGTATATATTTTTTTAGTTTCTCTTTCTAAAGATGTTTCTAGCATGTCAATTTCTTCTTGTAAATCAACATCATTTTTTTCTTGGGATTCTTTTAATGAGTCAATTTTATGTCTAATTTCATAAAGTGGTTTTTCAAAATCTAACATTATTTACTCACCCCTTGATGTATTTTAAGAATTTGTGATAAAGTTTTACGCATTTCCTTACGATGAACTACTTTATCCAATTGACCATGCTCTAACAAGAATTCAGCCGTTTGAAAATCGTCCGGTAACTTTTCATTGATTGTTTGTTCAATGACACGACGACCTGCGAAGCCAATTAAAGCTTTCGGTTCACTTAAATTAATATCTCCGACTGAAGCAAAGCTCGCTGATACACCACCAGTTGTCGGGTTTGTTAAATAAGAAATATATAATAAACCAGCATCTGAATGACGTTTTAAAGAAACGCTTGTCTTGCCCATTTGCATTAGAGATATAATCCCTTCTTGCATACGAGCACCACCACTAGCTGAAAATAAAATAAATGGTAAACGATGTTCCGTACAGTAATCTATAATACGACATATTTTCTCACCGATAACAGATCCCATACTTCCCATTCTAAAACGCGAATCCATAACTGCAACGCCATATTTTATACCATCTAACTCTGCTGTACCCGTAATAACCGCTTCATTAAGACCTGTTTTTTGTTGGTCTCTTTCAATTTTTTCTAAATAACTAGGAAAATCTAATGGATTCGCAGAGGTCATTCCCTTATCGAATTCTGTAAATGTTCCTTCATCTGAAATTGCTTCTATTCGTTTATCAGCTGTTAAAGCAATATGATGATCACAGTTAAAGCACACATTTAAATTTTCAGCTAATTCTTTTGTGTACATTATTTTTTTACAATTAGGACACTTAGTCATAATACCTGCTGGCACTTCATTGTTCTTAGAGTCTTGCACCGTAAGATATTTTTTCTTCTTTGTTCGATTAAAAAAATCTTTAAACATAGGTAAACCTCCAAATAACCTCTGTTCTAACCATATAGAGTATCAAACGACAATTTTATAAAAATTACTACTTTATCAACTCTGATTATGACAAATTAAAATATAGATTTCTTAGTATGATTAAACTTAATTTATTGTAAATCTGTTAATTTTATTGTTTTATCATACACATCTTGTGGATCCACTTCAATTCTAGCAACACCTGATTCCATAGCTGCTTTAGCAACATTGCGAGCCACTGATGGTGCAACACGTTTATCAAATGGTCCAGGTATACAATAATCTTCATTTAATTCACTACTATTTATTAAATCAGCAATTGCTTCGACAGCTGCTTTTTTCATGTCTTCATTTATGTGAGTTGCTTCAACTTCTAATGCACCTCTAAAAATACCTGGGAAAGCAAGTACATTATTTATTTGGTTCGGATAATCTGAACGTCCTGTACCTATTACTTTAGCACCTGCTTCTTTAGCATCATCCGGGTTTATTTCAGGATTAGGGTTTGCCATTGCAAAGATAATTGGATCAGTTGCCATACTTTTAACCATATCTTGTGATAATGCATTAGCAACAGATACACCAATAAATACATCGGCATCTTCAATTACACGCTCTAATGAACCTTCAATTTTATCTTTGTTTGTCCATTTTGCTACTACATCTTTTGTTTCATTCATACCATATGGGCGACCTTCAAATATCGCACCTCTTGAATCACACATAATCATATTTCTTACACCATAAGAATATAATAATTTCACTATAGCAATACCTGCTGCACCAGCACCATTTAAGACAACTTTAATTTCTGATAGATCTTTATGAACAACTCTTAATGCATTAATTAAACCTGCCATCGTCACTATTGCTGTCCCATGTTGATCATCGTGAAAGACTGGAATATTTGTTTCTTTTTTTAATCTTTCTTCGATTTCAAAACATCTAGGTGCAGAAATATCTTCTAAATTAATTCCACCATAATTAGGTTGTAATAATTTCACTGTTTTGATAATTTCTTCTGTATCAGTAGTATCCAATGCAATAGGTACACCATTAATTCCAGCAAAACTTTTAAATAATACTGCCTTACCTTCCATAACTGGAATACTTGCTTCCGGACCGATATTTCCTAAACCTAATACAGCCGTTCCATCAGTAATAACAGCAACTGTATTACCTTTTATTGTATAGTCGTATACTTTACGTGGATCTTCATAAATTGCTTTACATGGTTCGGCAACACCTGGAGAATAAGCTAAACTTAATTCTTCTTTATTAGTCACTTTCACGTTAGGTTTTACTTCTAATTTACCTTGATTACGTTTATGCATTTCTAATGCTTCATCTTTTAATGACATGTCTACATCCCCTATTTTGATATTTATTTGTAAAAAATTAATATTTTAAAACTCATTACATCATAAAAGGTAAAAAATGGGTTAGTCTTTTAAATAAGTTAAACATTAAATGTTAATAGTAAATATATGGACTTATTTTACTTTTGAATACTAAATCATAATTTTATTTTTTCATACAATATATTAACTTGTTTGTGCTTTTTGTGCTAATTATTGTTATGTAAATACTTAAATTAACTAAGCAGACATAAAAATAATAAGAATAAAAAACAATATAAAAATAAACTGATAGTTAATAATATCTAACCATCAGTTTACTATATCATAATTTTTTATTTGATAAAAGTTATATAAGTCTAATATCTGTAGGCTTGAACGATTGAATAAACTCATCTAAGCGACTTTCTTTTTGATTAATATAACCAATAGGTATCATATTATTTGTTGTTTCATCATAAAACATTATTTCTATATCAATTTGATGTTGCTTCTGATTATATATAATCTCCTTAAATTCATCTATGTTTTCTTTTGTTCGAATAACAATTTGTTTAGTCGATAATCTTTTTTGCTCTTCATAATGATCAAGTTGCATTATATCATTGATAATAAATTGTTTTTGTTGATTTCGCACATCAAATTTACCGCTAATAATATAATAATCATGTTGTGATAGTTCTGTTTCATACTTTTTATATTTATCAGGGAAAATAACCCCGTCCAACATTTGTCTGCCATCATTCAGTGTCACAAAGGCCATATTTTGACCATTTTTAGTACGAATTTGTTTGATATTATCAAATTGTACTAATATAGGATGATAGTTTTTAGCATTTGCTAACTTGTATATAGTTAAATATTGTTTCTTTTCGAACATTTTTTCAACAGGATGTTTTGAAATATAAAATCCTAAATATTCCTTTTCGAACTGGCTTATCAAACCATCAGATAATTCTTCTTTTTCTTCATAAATTTCTTTGGGCGTTAACATATCAAATAATAAATTTTCTTGTTCAATATTTAAGCCATCATCCATAACTTGATCAATGGCATGTAATAGCGTTGCACGTGTCTTGTTAAAATTATCAAACGCGCCTACCAAAATTAAAGCTTCTAACAATTTCTTGGTCTTAACACGCTTAGGAATACGTCTTGCAAAATCAAAAAAATCTTTAAATTTACCATTTTGATAACGTTCGTCAACAATTACTTTAACACTTTGGTAACCAACACCTTTAATCGCTCCTAGTGACAGGAAAATGCCTTTTGGTGTTGCTTTATAAAACCAATGACTCTCATTAATATTCGGTGGTAATATTTTTATATTTTGTTGCTTAGCTTCTTCAATTATTTGAGCCGTCTTTTTATCTGCACCAATCACATTACTTAAAATATTTGCATAAAAATAATTTGGGAATCTTACTTTCAAATATGTCATAATATAAGCAATTTTTGAATAGCTTACCGCATGCGCTCTAGGGAAACCATAATCAGCAAATTTTAAAATTAAGTCAAAGATTTGTGTACTTATCGCTTCACTATAACCATTAGCGATAGCACCCTCAATAAAATGTTGACGTTCACTTTCTAATACTGCTCTATTTTTTTTACTCATCGCACGTCTCAATATATCCGCTTCACCATAACTGAAATTAGCAAACTTACTAGCTATTTGCATAATCTGCTCTTGATAAATAATAACACCATAAGTATTTTTTAAAATAGGTTGTAAGTCAGGATGTAAATATTGAACTTTTGAAGGGTCATGACGTCTACTAATATATGTTGGAATTTCTTCCATTGGTCCTGGACGATATAATGAAGTAACAGCAACAATATCTTCAAAATGTTCTGGTTTTAATCTTTTTAACACATTTCTAACACCATCGGATTCTAATTGGAAAATACCTGTCGTATCTCCTTTTGATAATAATTCAAAGACTTTCGGGTCATCTAACGGTATTTTTTCAATATCAATATGAATATCCAAATCTTTATTAACTTGATTAATGATTTGATGAATAATTGATAAATTTCTTAATCCTAAGAAATCAATTTTTAGTAGTCCAATTTTTTCATCTTCGGTCATTGTCCACTGCGTCAATAGCCCAGTATCGCCTTGTGTTAACGGAACATAATCATATAAAGGTTGATCATTAATAATAATTCCAGCTGCATGGGTAGATGTATGTCTTGGCAAACCTTCTAATTTTTTACTTAAATCAAACCAACGCTCATGACGGTGATTACGATGGACAAAATTTTTAAATTTTTCATTTTGATATGCTTCATCTAAGGTTATTCCTAATTTTTGTGGTATCAAACTGGAAATTTCATTTAAAGTAATATCATCAAAGCCCATAATTCTACCAACATCTCTAGCAACTGCTTTAGCTAATAAGTGGCCAAATGTCACTATCCCAGAAACATGCAATGATCCGTATTTTTGTTGAACATACTGTATGACTTTTTCACGTCGAGTATCTTCAAAATCAATATCGATATCTGGCATTGTTACACGCTCTGGATTTAAAAATCTTTCAAACAGCAAATTGAATTTTATAGGATCAATGGTTGTAATTCCTAATAAATAACTCACTAGCGAACCTGCAGATGACCCCCTACCAGGTCCTACCATAACATCATGTGTCTTAGCATAATGTATTAAATCACTTACTATTAAGAAATAATCTTCAAAGCCCATATCCGTAATGATTTGATATTCATAGGTTAATCGTTGCTGATATTGTTCTTGTTGCAGATTTAATTGTTCTAACTTCTTAACTAATAAGCCCCACAAATATTCTTTTGAAGGTTGTTCTTCAGGTGTTTCATATTGAGGTAAGAGTGATTGATGGTATTTTAATTCAGCATTGCAAAGCTGTGCTATTTTATCAGTTTCTTCTATAAATTTTTGATTTATAGAAAGATCTTGTCTCTCATTTTTAGTAATAAAATGTTCACCATAGTCTCTAGGTTCATGAATTAAATCTAATTTTTGATTATTCTTTATCGCAGACATTGCTGCAAGTGTATCTGCATCATTTAAAGTTAAATATCTGATTGACTGTAACCATGTATGCTGCATGTGATCCATTGATATACTAAGATGATCTAAATAAACAAATGGATGGTGCTTAAATTCTTCCACGATAGCTTTATGTTGTGGCTCGACATGCTTAAAAATCATTATCAAGTTTTCATTATAGCGCTGTAACAAGTCACATTGTACATTTTCTAATTGATTCATTTTAATTTCAGATGATAGTTGAAATAATGCTTGTAAGCCCTCATTATTTCTAGCTAGAACTACCATTTCTAAATAGTCTAAACCATTAGTTACATGAAGTGTCATTCCAAAAATGGGTTTAATGTTATGCGCTAAACATGCATCATAAAATTGTGGATAGCCATACAACACATTGGTATCAGTCAACGCAATGGCACTAACATCTTCAGACACTGCTTTTTTAACAATATCTTCTATCTTTAAACTAGAGCTTAATAAATCATATGCTGAATGTATATTTAAATATGCAACCATGGTTGTATGACTCCTTTCTTAGTTTAATTTTGTTCGCAATGCTTGAGCTAATTCATCAAATTGTACCCATGTAGCAACTGAAACACCACAAGCATTAGGATGTCCACCACCACCAAATTCATTAGCTATATCATTAATTGCTATATGACCTTTTGAACGTAATCTACATCTAATTTCATTACCTTCATCGACACCAAACATCCAAATTTTCAATCCTCTGATATCAGCAATAGTATTAACAAATTGAGAAGCTTCATTTGCTTTAATATCAAATTGCTTTAGTACTTGTTGTGTTATTTTCACTTGGCAAAAACCATCATCCATTAATTCAAAATGTTGTAATACATATCCTTGAAACGGTAGCATTTTAGGATCTTTTTCCATCATTTTATTTAATTCTGCATTATGATCAAAATCTTGAGCGATAAGTTTACCAGCAACATCCATTGTATGTTCAGTTGTATTATTAAATAGGAAACGACCTGTATCTCCAACAATCCCTAAATAAAGTACTCTAGCAATATCTTTGTTAATAAGAGACGTATCATTAAAATGATTAATAAAATCAAATATAATTTCACTTGTTGATGAGGCCGAAGTATTCACAAAATTTATATCACCATATGGATCAGTTTCAGGATGATGATCGATTTTTATTAATTGTTGTCCTAAATTAAAACGGCTATCATCAATACGTGGTGCATTTGCTGTATCACACACTATAACTAAAGCATTTTCATAAGTTGCGTCACTTATATTATCTAAATTACCAATAAAAGCTAAAGATGGTTCTCCATTACCTACGGCATAGATATCTTTATGTGGGAATTTCTGTTGTAAGTAATATTTCAAACCAAGTTGTGATCCGTAAGCATCAGGATCTGGCCTAACGTGTCTATGGATGATTATAGTATCAGCTTGTTCAATTTTTTCCATTATATTATTCATTGTCTTTATCATAATATTTCCCCCTTTTAGAGCTAGTAAGATTTTTAATCTATACTAGCTCTTATGCAGTTGTACCTCAGTACAACTGTATTCCTTTTATCATTTTTAATCTATACTAGCTCCCCAACTTGCATATTTTTGTAAAAATTCTCCAAGTAGAATTTTTAGATGTTGGGGCCCCTATGCAGTTGTATGTCAGTACAACTGTATTCCTTTTAAATTACTATTTTAATAGTTAGAAGTTCCTCATTATCCCACATTTTTACAGTTCATCAAACATTTGACATATTACAAGTGCACTTGCTACTTTTTCTTTACCACTAACCATAGTAACTTCAATCTTAGCAAAATTACGGCCTAAATCTAGTATGTCATAATCAACGGTAATATAAGACTCAATCGGTACAGTTTTAATATAGACAATGTTCAAATTTTCTATCATTACATTACCTTTTTTATATTTACGCATTTCATACTGTATGGTTTCTTCAATGATACTAACAAAAGCACCTTTACTCAAAGTACCATAATAATTAATAAATAGTGGAGAAACTTCAACTGTAATTTCATCTTGATTCATCGTAATATATTTAGCAATTTGATCATTGATAGTGTCACCCATTTGAGGTTGACGTCCTATCACTTGTAATGATTTTAAAACGTCTTGTCGATTAATGACACCAATCGTTTTATTATTACTTGCCACTACCGGTATCAATTCAATACCTTCCCAAATCATCATATGCGCACAACTAGCTACAGTACTTGAAGCTGTAACACAAATTGGATTTTTAGTCATAATTGAACCAATTTCATCATTATCTTCGGTATTAATTATTTCTCTACTTGTTACAATGCCAACTAACTTATATGTTTCATTAACAACCGGGAATCTAGTGTGCCCTGTTTCATTTGCAATTCTTTTATAATCTTCAATTTTCATATTATCAAATAAAACGGATAAATCATCGAGAGGCGTCATGATATCTTGTACAATCAAAATATCTTTTCGTATTTTTTGATCAAATAAGGCTTTATTAATAATATTAGCTACTAAAAATGTATCATAGCTTGATGAGATAACAGGTAATTCTTTCGCATTAGCATATTCTATGACCCTACTTGATGGTTTAAAACCACCAGTGATAAGAATTGCAGTATCTCTTTTCAATGCTTCAATTTGCACATCATCTCTATTACCAACAATTAATAAAGTTTTATCACCAATATATTTCATAATATCTTTAATTTCCATTGCCCCAATAGCAAATTTCGACACAGTTTTAGTTATTCCTTTATGACCACCTAAAATTTGACCATCAATAATATTAACAATTTCATTAAACGTTAAATGTTCAATTTCAGATCGGTTACGTTTTTCAATTCTTACAGTACCGACACGATCAATGGTTGCAACCATACCGATTTTGTCAGCATCTTTAATTGCACGATATGCTGTGCCTTCCGATACATTTAAAAATTTGGCGATTTTACGTACTGATATTTTAGAGCCAATAGAAAGTGATTCAATATAATCTAAAATTTGTTCATGTTTTGTCATGATATACCTCGTCTTTTCAAACACTAATAGCTATATTATAACTTTATTTTCAATAAAAAGCATTGAACAATAACTGATAAATAACTACCAGTAGTATTTTATATTTTACATAAAAGTGTGTTTATAAAATATTTCAAAAAAGATATATTTTAAATGGAAAAATTTACTATTATTTATTAGAATAGAAGTGAGGAGGGATGTACCGATGTATAAAAATATATTACTTGGTGTAGACACTCAACTTAAAAATGAAAAAGCATTAAAAGAAGTGTCTAAATTAGCTGGCGAAGGTACAGTTGTAACAATTTTAAATGCTATTAATGAGCAAGACGCACAAGCTTCAATTAAAGCAGGTGTTCATTTAAACAAATTAACAGATGAACGAAGCACACGTTTAGAAAAAACACGTAAAACTCTTGAAGATTATGGTATTGATTATGATCAAATCATTGTAAGAGGAAATGCTAAAGAAGAATTACTAAAACATGCCAATAGCGGTAAATATGAAATTGTTGTGCTTAGTAACCGTAAAGCTGAAGATAAGAAAAAATTTGTTCTTGGTAGTGTCAGCCATAAAGTAGCAAAACGTGCAACAATCCCTGTGCTGATCGTTAAATAATAATTTAATGTTAGATTCGAAGCGGTTTTGAAGAATAATTTATATTGTTAAACTCAACTAAAAAACTGATAAATTGATACTATAGTTTATCAACTTTATAACCATTCGATTAATAACAGCATTAAAAATAACGCGTTAGATTTCACGTTACTGAGCTGACCCCAATTAGTGGGAATAAAATAAAAACACTTCCGTTGAATTCGTGTAAAATGAATCTAAACGGAGGTGTTTTTCTATGAAAAGAGTATCTTATTCATTAGAAACTAAAAATAAAGCTATTGAAATGAAAAGTGCTGGTTATACTTCAAAACAAATTATGGAGACCTTAAATATTAGAAATAGAACACAGGTCGATACATGGTGGCGTTGGTATCGAAATGGAGAAAGTTATAGATTTTCTCAACAAGTAGGAAAACAGTACAGTTATGGCAAGGGTATTGAAGAATTAAGTGAATTAGAAAGACTAGAATTAGAGCTTAAAAGAAAAGATGTTGAATTGGACATTTTAAAAAAGTACAAAGAATTGGAAAGGAAGTGGTTCCAGTAGTAGTTATAGAATTAGTAGAAGAATTGAAGGATAAGTATTCAACCAAAATGATACTTGAGGTTTTAAACATACCTAAATCAACATTTTATAGATGGAAAAAGAACCAAAATAAAATAGATTTTATTACTGAAAAAGTCATTGAATTATGTGAAGAAAACAACTATACCTACGGTTATCGAAAGATTACAGCGCTAATTAATCAATCATCTTCTGTACCTGTTAATCATAAACGAATTCAGAGAATTATGCAGGAGAACAATTTGAATTGTCGAGTTAGACCTAAAAAGGCTAAAAAAGCTGGATCTGCTTATTATAAAACAGATAATTTATTACAAAGACAATTTAAAGCTAATCAACCAATGAAGTTACTAACTACTGACATTACTTATTTACCATTCGGTAATTCAATGTTGTATTTATCTTCGATTATGGATCTTTACAATGGAGAGATTGTGGCATATAAAATAGGATCTAAACAGGATCAAAATTTAGTTAACGAAACATTAAATCAACTAGATATACCCGAGGGTTGTATACTACATAGCGATCAGGGAAGTGTGTATACATCGTATTCTTACTATCACTTATGCGAAGAAAAAGGCATTGTCAGAAGCATGTCCCGTAAGGGAACACCTGCTGACAATGCCCCGATAGAAAGTTTCCATTCCTCGCTAAAGTGTGAAACCTTTTATCTCAACAATGAGCTTAGTAGCTCTAATAACATTGTAATCGATATTGTGGAAAAATACATTGATTATTATAATAAATTTAGAATTCAACAAAAACTAGGCTACTTTTCTCCTATAGATTTTAGAAAATTAGCAGCCTAGAATATAGTGTTTTTATTAAGTTCCCGTTTTAAGGGTTCAGTGCCTTACAAACATGATAATCTAACGCGTTTTTATATTAAAATTTAACTTCTTCTCCAGGTTTCAACACTTGAACTTCCCCAACTGTCACTGCATCTTTAAATTGTTGTGGATCCTGTTCAATAATCGGGAAGGTATTGTAATGTACAGGAACAGAAACTTTCGGTTTGATAAACTCATTGATTGCATAACTTGCATCATCAATACCCATCGTAAAATTGTCACCAATTGGAACGAAACATACATCTACTGGATGGCGCTTAGCAATAAGTGACATATCGCTAAATAGTCCTGTATCTCCTGTATGATAAATTGTTTTACCTTCTGCTTCAATAATGATACCCATAGGCATACCTAAATATACTGGTATACCATCTTCATGTGTGAAACTAGAACTATGAAATGCTTGAACATATTTAACACTGCCGAAATCCAAATTAGCTTTACCACCAATATTCATACCTCTAACATCTTTAACACCATGATATGTTGTTAAATAATCAGCTAATTCTGCACTACCAATAACAGTAGCATGATTTCTATTAGCTAATTCAACCACATCACCAAAGTGATCAGCATGTCCATGAGTAAGAATAATATAATCTACCTCTAATGTTGAAGCATCTAAATCTGATTGTTCATTACCTGTAATAAATGGATCGACGATAACCTTTTTACCATGTGCTTCAAAATATATTACCGATTGACCATGAAATGAAAGTTTCATTAAAATAGCCCTCCTATTTAATTTCTAATAATTTTAATATACCCTACTATAAACCAATTATAACAAATAAAATTTCTTTCAAGTGATAGTGTAATAAATTCTAAATTCGAACTCATTCTACTTTATATTATAAAATGCTAAAATAAAGTTAACTAATACAAGTATTGGAGTGTTAATTTAATGGCAAACATACAAAAAGTAATTGAAGCATTAAAAGAACAACAAGCAGATGCAGCATGGATTACGACACCGTTAAATATTTTTTATTTCACTGGATATAGAAGCGAGCCTCATGAAAGATTATTTGCTTTGTTAATTAAGCAAGATGGTTCGCAAGTTTTATTTTGTCCGAAAATGGAAGTTGAAGAAGTTAAAGCATCTCCATTTAAGGGTGAAATTATTGGGTATTTAGATACTGAAAATCCATTTTCATTATATCCAGCCACTTTCAAAAAGTTACTTATCGAAAGTGAACATTTAACTGTAGCCCGTCAACGACAATTGAAAGAAGGATTTAATACGACTGATTTTAATGATATTGACTTAACCATCAAACATTTACGCAACATTAAATCTAAAGATGAAATTGCTAAAATTAAGAGAGCAGCAGAATTAGCTGATAAATGTATTGAGATCGGTGTAGCATATTTAAAAGTAGGTATTTCAGAGCGTGAAGTTGTCAATCACATTGAACAAACCATCAAACAGTATGGTGTTAATGAAATGAGCTTTGATACGATGGTATTATTCGGTGATCATGCAAGCTCTCCTCATGGTACACCAGGTAACAGAAAGTTAAAAAACAATGAATATGTATTGTTTGATTTAGGTGTTATTTATGAACATTATTGTAGTGATATGACTCGCACAGTTGCTTTTGGTACGCCAACCCAAGAAGCACAGGATATTTATCAAATTGTTTTAGAAGCGGAAACGTCAGCTATTGAAGCAATCAAACCAGGTGTACCATTACAACATATCGATAAAATTGCGCGAGATATTATTAGTAATGCTGGATATGGTGACTATTTCCCTCATCGTTTAGGACATGGCTTAGGTTTAGAAGAACATGAATACCAAGATGTATCTAGTAGTAACAGTAATCTACTTGAAGCTGGTATGGTCATTACCATAGAACCAGGTATTTATGTACCACAAGTTGCAGGAGTGAGAATTGAAGACGATATTTTAGTTACAGAAAATGGCTATGAAGTCTTAACTCATTACAAGAAATAAAATAATAATAAAAGAACCTCTCATCATCAACTACCTGTTTGAGAGGTTCTTTAGTTATATAAAAATATAGTTAAGACAATATCACATTAAAATATTTCTTTTCACTATTGGAATATTTAAATGTCCTATGATTCAAGTGCAGCTTCTACTGTTTGATATGGTAAATCAAATGCTTGTGCTACACCTTTATTAGTTACATGACCTTTATAAGTGTTTAAACCTAAAGATAATGGTTGGTTAGATTTAAATGCGTCTCTATAGCCTTTATTAGCTAACATTAATGCGTAAGGTAAAGTAGCATTATTCAATGCAATTGTTGAAGTACGAGGAACTGCACCAGGCATATTGGCAACAGCGTAATGAACAACACCATGTTTAATATAAGTTGGGTCATCATGTGTCGTAATTTTATCTGTTGTTTCAAAAATACCGCCTTGGTCAATAGCAATATCAATAACTACAGAACCATTTTTCATTTGTTTAATCATCTCTTCAGTAACAAGTCTTGGTGCTTTAGCGCCAGGAATTAACACTGCCCCAATAACTAAGTCACTTTGTTTAACATATAATTCTATATTTAATGGATTAGACATAATTGTATGAACACGACCATCAAATAAATCATCTAATTGTTGTAAACGTTTTGGATTAACGTCTAAAATAGTAACATCGGCACCTAAACCAAGCGCAATTTTAGCTGCATTTGTTCCTGCTTGTCCACCACCAATGATAGTTACTTTACCTTTAGGTACGCCAGGTACGCCACCTAGTAAAATACCCATACCACCATTTAATTTTTGTAAAAATTCTGCGCCTACTTGAGCAGACATACGACCTGCTACTTCGCTCATTGGTGATAGTAATGGCAATGATCTATCAGGTAATTGTACTGTCTCGTATGCAATACTAATAACTTTGCTATCGATTAAAGCTTGTGTTAGTTTTTCTTCATTAGCTAAATGTAGATAAGTAAAGAGTACTAAACCTTCTTTAAAATATTTATATTCTGGTTCAAGTGGTTCTTTCACTTTGATAACCATATCTACATCCCATACTTTTGCTTGTTCAGCAATAATTTCTGCACCAGCTTCTTTGTAATCTTTATCTTCAAAGAATGATCCAGAACCTGCGTTTGTTTCCACCAATACAGTATGTCCACTTTCAACTAATGCATGAACACCACTAGGGGATAAACCAACACGGTTTTCATTATTTTTTATCTCCTTAGGTATACCAATTTTCATTACATCCACCTCCATACTCATCTTAACGCGAACTATATGAAAGCGCAATCAAATTTACACAAAATTGTAACTGTTATTTCTCTAACTTTTCGGAAAATTATGTTAAAATAGACTTAAGAAAGAAGAAGGAGGCACTTACTATGATTACTTATAAAAATATTTTAATTGCAGTTGATGGTTCACATGAGGCAGAATGGGCATTTAACCGTGCTGTTGGCGTTGCAAAACGTAATGATGCGAAATTAACAATTGTGAATGTTATCGATTCAAGAACATATTCATCATATGAGGTTTATGATGCTCAATTCACTGAAAAGTCTAAACACTTTGCAGAAGAGTTATTAAATGGCTATAAAGAAGTAGCCACTAATGCAGGTGTAAAAGATGTTGAAACTCGACTAGAATTTGGTTCTCCTAAATCTATCATTCCTAAAAAACTTGCTCATGAAATTAATGCAGATTTAATAATGAGTGGTACTTCTGGTTTAAATGCTGTAGAAAGATTTATCGTCGGCTCAGTATCTGAAGCTATTGTACGTCATGCACCATGTGATGTATTAGTCGTTCGTACAGAAGAATTACCAGCTGACTTCCAACCACAAGTAGCTACAACTCAATTACGTGAGAAATATCAAAATTAATCATTTATAATAATTAAATACATCTCGTTGTAGTTTCAAAACTGCAACGGGATGCATTATTTTATATCAACAAAAGCTCTAATCTGATAAACCAATCAGATTAGAGCTTTTCTACTTTAACTTATATTACCGCTACTATTTAATTATTTTAAATTTCCGAATGTCATAACATCACGTGCAATCATACTTTCTTCATCAGTTGGTATTACAATAACTTTAACTGGTGAATGTGGGTAGTTAATAAAGCCTTCTTTTCCACGTAACTTTTCATTTTTCTTAGGATCCCAGTATACACCCATAAATTCTAGTCCTTCTAAAACTTTAGCACGTATTTCTACTGAGTTTTCACCAATTCCAGCTGTGAAGACGATGACATCAACACCGTGCATTCTTGCTGCATAAGAACCAATGTATTTATGGATTTTAGAAGCAAAAACATCTAATGCCATTTGAGAACGGTCTTTACCGTTTGAAGCTTCTTCAGATAAATCACGTAAATCACTTGACGTACCAGAAAGTCCTAATAAACCAGACTCTTTATTTAAAATTTCTAATACTTGTTCAGCAGTCTTACCTGTTTTTTCCATAATGAATGGAATTAAAGCTGGGTCAATATTACCTGAACGTGTACCCATTGTTACACCAGCAAGTGGTGTGAAGCCCATTGACGTATCAATTGATTCTCCACCATCAATAGCTGCAATTGAAGCACCATTACCAATATGACAAGAAATAATACGTAGATCTTCAATTGGTTTGTCTAAAATCTCTGCTGCTCTTTGTGATACAAATTTGTGACTTGTACCATGGAAGCCATATTTACGAATACCATAATCTTTATAATAATGATATGGCAAGCTATATAAATATGCTTTCTCAGGCATCGTTTGATGGAATGCAGTATCGAAGACAGCTACATGCGGAATATTTGGTAATAATTTACGGAATGCACGAATACCCATTAAGTTTGCTGGGTTGTGTAAAGGTGCTAATTCACTTAATTCCTCAATTTCTTTTTCAATTTCATCAGTGATTTTGACAGACTCAGGGAATTTTTCACCACCATGTACAACACGGTGACCAGTACCGTCGATATCATTAATATCGTTAATAATATTATGTTCCTTAAACGCTTCTAACATAATATCAACTGCTTCTACATGATCATTAATATCTTTAATTGTCGTTTCTTTTTCACCATTCACTTCAATTGTAAAAATTGAATCTTTTAATCCAATTCTTTCAACTAGTCCTTTAGTTACTAATTCCTCTTCAGGCATTCTTATCAATTGAAACTTTAATGATGAACTACCAGCATTGATAGCCAAGATTAATTTTGACATAAATATTGTCCTCCATCGTTTGCTTATTTGTACTATTTCATTTCCCATTTTATCATTCAAACAGTTTTATGACTATACTATTACAGATTATTTTTTAGGATGATTTGTGTCCATCCAATGATTTAATTCAGTTATAAATCCTTGGAATTGTGTCGGATTTTTAAAATCTGGAATATTAGCTAATAAGACTTCGACTGGCTTTGTTTCACCTGACTTTTTCTTTTGCAAAATTAATATAGATTTTCTAGCTTTTTCACTTTTAAATAAAGTTGGTGGTAAATTTAAGAATGCTTGCATTTCTGTTTCTGTTGCAATATATTTTTCAAGCTGTTTTACATGGTCACCATTAAAAATATCACTTGGTACAATTAAAAAGGCATAACCTTTTTCTGTTAAAACATTTACTGCTTGTTCCAGTAATAAATAATGGGAATAACTATGACCTTCTGAAAAACCTAAATGAAAGTCATTACTACGTTCATCAACTGGATAATAGCCAACTGGAAAATCTCCTACTACAATATCTGCCCCTTCAATAGGTAAAGGCATAATAGCATCTTGAGGATACACATCAAATGGTATTTCTAAAAAGTTAGCTAAATGTACACTAACTCTTGATAATACAGGGTCTACTTCAATTAAATGATGCATAATAGCTATTTCAGGTAATACTTCTTTTACGGTTGCACTTAAATGTCCAGCGCCACTAGCTAAATCAACCATATGTAATTCTTGTTGATCTTGCATAAAACGCTCTACTAAAAATCCCAATATTAAACCGATAGAATCAGGCGTAATTTGATGATTCGCTTGTATTTTTTCTTCTTGCATTAAACTTAAATATGCAAATTGAAACGCTTTTCTACGATCTTGTAATGTTGCTTGCTCTAATAATTGTCTATCGTTAGTGTAAATGTACTCCATTGCTAACCCAAGATTTTCGATAAAGCTTTGTCCATTCTCATTGTTTAATGCTTTAGCCTTTTCATCTAAAGTATGAAATAAGCGTTCCATAATCGTTTGTTCTTCAGCCATTATTTAATTCCTTTCTAATAAAAAATGTCCATAAGTTTCTAGCAATCATAGATAAATATAATCTATTACAATGCTGTAAACAACTATGGACACTTATTGTATAAATAAATTTAAAAATTAAATGTTTTTATATGCAGTTAAAGCAGAGTCAAAGTCTGGGAAATCTGTTCCTTCACTAACAATCTCTTTATACACTACTTTATTGTCAGCATCTAAGACAAATACTGAACGTGCTAGTAAGCGTAATTCTTCCATAACTACACCAAAGTTTTCACCAAAAGATAAGTCACGGTGATCACTTAAAGTAATAACATTATCTAAACCGTTAGAAGCACACCATCTTTTTTGAGCAAATGGTAAGTCAGCAGAAATTGTTAATACAACGCCATCTTCTTTTGAAGCTTCTTCATTAAATTTACGTGTTTGTTGGTCACAAACGCCTGTATCAATTGATGGTACAACACTAATCAATTTCTTTTTACCTGCATAGTCAGCTAATGTAACTTGATTCAAATCGTTATCTAACACTGTAAAATCTGGAGCGATATCTCCTTCATTAACTTGTTGTCCAACTAATTGTATTGGTCCACCTTTAAATGTTATTTCAGTCATTATTTTGACCTCCTAGTAGTAGTTTCTATTCATATCATACGTAATTAATTGCGAAATTACAATTTTCAAGCATTAAATTGAATATTTTTCTAATGATGTACGATTTGTTGAAGATAGTCATATATATTTTTAACTATTAAAATAGCTGTAATCACTATAAATAAAACTTTAATATAGCCGACACCTTGTTTAATGGCGAATTGCGCACCAACATATGAACCAACAATCATACTAGCAGCCATAATAAGACCATAAACATAATTCACTTGGCCTAATGCCATAAATAAAACTAATGCACCAAGATTTGAAGCAAAGTTTAATACTTTGGCATTACCAGCAGCACTTAAAAAGTCAAACCCAAATAATAATAAAACGAACAACATAAACGACCCAGTACCACCACCAACGAATCCATCATAAAAACCGATAACAATGAATAACCCAGCAAATAATATTGCTTTGGCTACTGTGAAATGTGTAAAAGTTCTCACACTTCCCCAATCTTTTTTAAAAATTGTAAATATAAATACAGATGTTAGCGCAATAATAATTAATGGTTTAAGTATTTGTGATGGAATCATGGTTGCTACAAATGCACCAAGTGATGATGCTAAAAAGACGAATATAAAAAGTTTACTTACTACTTTTAAATCGACTTTTCCTGAACGGATAAATCGTAACGCACTTGTGAATGAGCCAAATGAGCTCGCTAGTTTATTCGTTCCTAATGCTACAGATGGCGGTAAACCAATTGCTAATAAAGCCGGTGTTGAAATTAGTCCGCCTCCACCTACAACTGAATCTATAAATGCTGCTACAAAACCAAAAACAATAATAGTCGAAATAATAGTTAAACTTAAATCCATATGTAACATTCCCCTTTGTTTTTATTGGATTTATGATACTTTATTATAAGAAATCATTAATTAAATCATCCGTTTGTTGTTGTTGTTCAGTTTTATAGTCACTTGAAATTGTTAGAGTCTCTATATTGTCAACAGCATGATTAATCATATCTTCAAAATCAAATGTACTTTCATATTGGACAACTTTGTCAAAATTAGGTTCTGTGACAGGATTCTTTGGTGTGAATATTGTACAACAATCTTCAAATGGTTGTATTGAAGTTTCAAAAGTACCGATATCTTTTGATTTCACAATGATTTCTTCTTTGTCATAAGTTAATAATGGGCGTAATACTGGTGTCGATGTCACACTATTGATTGCATACATACTTTGTAGTGTTTGACTTGCAACTTGACCAAGGTTCTCACCATTTACAATGGCATACGCGCCAATCTTATGAACTAATTTATCAGCGACACGCATCATCATACGTCTTGTAGATGTCATTGTATACCTTGGATGAACAACTTTATTGACTTGTTTTTGTAGTTCAGTGAAAGGAACAATGTGTAACTTAATAGGTCCTACACGCTCTGCTAAAATTCTAGTTAATTCAATTACTTTTTCTTTAGCTTGTTCACTCGTAAATGGCGGACTATGGAAATGAATCGCTTCGATTGTAACACCGCGTTTCATTACTTCAACACCTGCCACAGGTGAGTCTATACCACCTGATAACATTAATAATGTTTTTCCACCAGTGCCAACTGGTAATCCACCAGCTCCCGCAACAACATCAACATACATATAAATAGCATCTAATCTTACTTCAACTCTTATTTCGTGATCTGGTTTTTTGACATTAACAGTTATATCATCAACATTTGATAGTACTGCTCCACCAATTTCACGTTGTAGTTCATATGTATCCATTGGATAATTTTTATCGGTGCGTTTAACATCTATTTTAAATGTGCTATTTGTTTCAAATTGTTGTGCAAAAGATACTGCTGCTTGATTGATCGTTTCAAGTTCTTTATCAATTTTAATAACCGGACTAATAGATTTAATTCCAAATATTTTAGATAAACGTTGTATTATTTCATTAATATCCGCATGCTCTTGTAATTCTATATACATACGATCTCTTTTACCTTTTACTAAAAAACCATCTAGTCCTTTTAATGAACGATGGACATTATCACGCAATTGATTAACAAATTTTTTACGGTTAGAACCTTTTAACGTCAGTTCTCCATATCTCACTAATAAGTGATCATATTTCATTATTTTAGCAACTCCTTAATTTCTTCATAGATTAATTTGAATTTTTCTTTAAAAATAGCTATGTCTTGTGAAGTTGTCGTCATTCCCATTGATAATCTAATACTACCTTCAATTGCAAGATCAGAGATATTCATAGCCTTTAATACTTCATTTAATTTATGCCTTTTAGACGAGCAAGCACTGGTAGTAGAAACCATAATATCATGTTTAGAAAATGCATTAACAAGCACTTCTCCTTTAACCCCTGGAAAACTTACATTTAAAATATATGGTGAACCGTCTTCGGCTGAGTTGATATAGACACCTTGATAATTGGTTAAAAATTGACGTAATTCTTGATTAAAATGACTTATCGTTGCGTGTAAATGATCTACATTATTTATAGCTTCTTTCATCGCTTTAACCATGGCAATATCAATTGGTAAATTTATAGTACCACTTCTGACATTATATTCTTGCCCACCACCATGAATAGTTGGTTCTATGTTTTGTACATGATTAATTAATAACAAGCCTTGTCCTTTTAAACCATTAAATTTATGACCACTGAAACTTAAACTATCAATATTATCATATGTCATTGGAATTTTTCCGAAAGCTTGAACTGCATCAACATGAAAATGTGCTTTAGGATAACTTTTAACTATGTCAGCAATTTGCTTAATCGGTTGAATTTGGCCTGTGATATTATTTGCATACATACATGTAACTAAACCAACTTTTTCTGTCATCAATGACTTTAAGTGATCAAGATTAATTTTGCCATCTTTATCAACATCTACTAATTTCAAAATAAATCCCTGTTGTTCAGCTAAATATCTAACAACTTCTAATACAGATGGATGCTCAATGACGGATGTTATAATCTCATTTGCCGTATCTTTTTTACGATAAGCTATTCCTTTAAGTGCTATATTGTTAGATTCTGTTGCTCCACTCGTAAACACTACATCATAATTCATATTAGAGTTAATCATATTTTTAATTTGTTGTTTTGCTTGTTGCAGTAATTGTTCTGCTTGTAATCCAGCTTTATGTGGACTATTAGGATTAAAATACATTGTTTGATTTACTTTGACAAAAGACTCTAAAACTTCTGGTAAAGCTTTTGTCGTTGCAGCATTATCTAGGTATATCAAATTAAACACTTCTCTTTCATTTTTCAGCCAATTTTAAAAAGTTTTTACTCAAGCATTATACTATTATCACATAAAAAATAAAGGCTATTGCAATATTTCATTATATTTTAATATTATATATCCAAAAAGGATATAATAGATTAAAAATAAGGTTCTCTAACAAATCGGACTGATACATAATTAAATTTTCAAGCCTCGCTATGCCCAACTTGCATTGCATGAAAAAACTGGATAACCAGTTTTTCTGTGTTGGGTCCCTTCCTAGGGTGCTGTCTCAGCCTGTAGTCTTCGATTAGCACTGCTCCCTAAGGAGTCTCGGCTTCAAATTAATTTTCGATTTAAATTATTCATTTTTTATTTATCAGTCCTAAAAAACAGAGAACCAAAAATAATAACAAAAAGACCTAAGACTTATGTGTATTCACATTAAAAGTCTTAGGTCTTGACTGTAGTTAATGATTATCCTTTAATAACTTCTTCTTCAATATGCTTAGTTATGCCTGGTTCAACACTTTCAAGTGCTTGTTCAGAAATTTCAATCGAGCGTTTATATCGATTATTTTTAAATAAACGTTCTGCTTCATTTAAACTTTTATCTACACTGCTATAATCTTTTCTAAATCTATTACCATATTGGATCAATTTCTCAGCGTAAACAGCATTAACTAATACATCATTGGCTTCATCTTCAAACGTATTCATTTGGATAACAATTTTCGAAACTTTGTCTTTTAATTGTTTGACGTGAATTGGTCTTTCATTAAATTGTTCATTTACTTCACGTACTTCATGGTCTATTTCATTTTTCATAATAATAAAACGTTCTGGTACACTTGTTAAATTTGATGCTAATAAGCGACGATAAACTTCTTCTTTTTTAGATTGTACTCGAAGTAAGTTATCTTCCGCTTCTGCTTCATCTTCTCTAAGTTGAATGAGATGATTTTGCAGTTTTTCTTGTTTGTCGTTAATAACTGTAACATGATCTTCTAAATATTGCAGATTATCTTGAACTTCACTATAACGAACTGCAGATTTTGACATTTCTTTTAAAATATCATCATATACAGAAATTAAACTTTGTATTTCGTTTTCAAATTGACGAACACTTTGTGCATCTGATTCATTAATGTAGTAATTCTCACGTACATATTCAATTTCAGTTTGTAACGTGTAGTTCATGTCTTTAGCTTTGAACAAGTTATCTGTAATGATATCTTTAGTTTCTTCGACTTCATTTTTGGCTTTAACTTCGTGCTCAATTAAATCGTACATTTCATCTAACTTATCATTAATATTTGCAAGTTTATCATTTGCTTCATCTAATTCTAAGCGACTAATTAATGGTTCAACAAAACTTAATTCTGTTTTTAAGCTTTGTAAAGTACTATCTACTTTAACATGATCTAAGTCATAACCTTCGACTTTCAAATCACGACAACCATATTTTAAATCTTGGAATTGACCAGGTAGCTCTTTTTGAGTTTCTCTAATAAGCTCTGGTATTTCTTCCATGTAAGACTTTAATTGTTCCATATGCTCATGTAATGCTGAAATATGATTATGCGCTTGAACATAGTTACCATCAGCTTTCAATATTTCATATTGTTCAAGTTGTGGTTCAAAACGTTCAATTTCTGATTCTAATAATGATGCAGCCTCTCCAAATTGATGACGATTAGCAAGCACATCACGCTTCATCTCACGGTAATCGACCTTACATTTGTCATAAAGTCCGTCGTTATCTTTATACAATGCAACAATTTCATTAACTTGATGTTGTTGTTGCTCATAATTTTGTTCATATTGATCCATTAATTCATTAGCATCATCTATTTCACTTTGTGATGCAGTGAAATTAAATTTATCTAATAATGTTTCAGCATTATGAATCTTTTCTTCTACAGGAGCTAAATATTTGTTTGCACTTTCTAAGTTGTCCTTTTTCATTACTTCATATTTTGTTTTTGTTTCACCTTTTAAATTTAACTTAGATAATTGCGCAAGATTTTGATCAAAAGGTAATGTTTCTACTTCTTTTTTACGCTCAATTGCTTTTTCAATTACTTGTCGCTTAGTGGAACGTAAATAAAACAATACGCCGACAGCAATTAAAATAATCACAATGATTGCTAAAATGATATATAACACCATATGCTTCTCCTCCTATTTTATCATTATTATTATAACGTAATTTTAACTAAGGATAAATTATAAAATGAATTTATTGCCATAATATTTGAGAAACTTTATACTATTATAAAATTTATGAAAAAAAGAGGGTTTAATATGGCGACATTTCAAACAACAAATTATGACTTATTAAAAAAACAAACAGTTAGTTTAATTGAAGATGAACATAACATGATTGCAATATTAAGTAATATGTCCGCCCTATTAAATGACAATTTAGATCAAATTAATTGGGTAGGTTTTTATTTAATAGACAATGGCGAACTCATCCTTGGACCTTTCCAAGGTCATCCGGCTTGTGTTCATATTAAAATTGGCAGTGGTGTTTGTGGCACTGCAGTTGCTGAAAATCAAACACAAGTTGTAGCTGACGTAACACAATTTGAAGGACATATAGCATGTGATGCTAATAGTCGTTCTGAAATTGTTATCCCTATTAGAGTTAACGATAAGGTGATTGGCGTACTTGATATTGACGCACCTATCACAAATCGCTTTCATAACGAAGATAAAACAAATTTAGAAAGTATTGTTGAACTAATTGAAAATCAATTAGAACTGACTGATGGAACTAAATAGCAATAAAGTATTGACACTTTACAAGAAAATGTTACAATAATCTTTGTGTGAATTAACGAAAGTAGCAGTTGTATATTATTGAGCGCTATGTTGTTCCCAATGCGGACGTGTCACGTAACTGTCGCTATAAGGTGAAGACACATAAAACAACATATCTTAATAAGCATATAACACTCTTTTTTGTTTATTCATAACAACAAAAAAGATTAAAGGAGGAGTCAAATTATGGCTCGATTCAGAGGTTCAAACTGGAAAAAATCTCGTCGTTTAGGTATCTCTTTAAGTGGTACTGGTAAAGAATTAGAAAAACGTCCTTACGCACCAGGACAACATGGTCCTAACCAACGTAAAAAATTATCAGAATATGGTTTACAATTACGTGAAAAACAAAAATTACGTTACTTATATGGAATGACTGAAAGACAATTCCGTAATACATTCGACATCGCTGGTAAAAAATTCGGTGTACATGGTGAAAACTTCATGATTCTATTAGCAAGTCGTTTAGACGCTGTTGTATATTCATTAGGTTTAGCTCGTACTCGTCGTCAAGCACGTCAATTAGTTAACCACGGTCATATCTTAGTAGATGGTAAACGTGTAGACATCCCATCTTATTCTGTTAAACCTGGTCAAACTATTTCAGTTCGTGAAAAATCACAAAAATTAAACATCATTGTTGAATCAGTTGAAATTAATAATTTCGTACCTGAATATTTAAACTTTGATGCAGACAGCTTAACTGGTACTTTCGTACGTTTACCAGAACGTAGCGAATTACCTGCTGAAATCAACGAACAATTAATCGTTGAGTACTACTCAAGATAATATGTTTGTACACATTCATACTCAAATGTATGGATACAAAAACAGCATTGCCAACATGGCTATGCTGTTTTTTTTATAAATGTCCCCCATTCGATATCATTCAAATCATGATATCAGATGAGGGACATTTTTATTTTACTTATAAACTTATCATTTTATAATTTAAAAATTTCAAATGGTACATCTGTAATTAATCCATCGACACCATAGTTAATCATTTTTTGAGCAACTTTACTTTTATTCACAGTGTAAGGTAAGACTTTCAATCCAACTTTATGAGCCTCTTTGATAAATTGCTTAGTCACTAGCATATAATTAGGATTTGCATAAGTTGCACATTGAGCTATTTTAGCGAAATCAGGTCTTTTATACCAGTACTTCTTTTTACTACATAATACACCTAATTCGTAAGGACAATCCATATTATATAAATATTCAATACTGTTAATATCAAATGATTGAATAATCACTTTATGTTCTGGAATGTTATGTCGTTTCAACGTCTCTAATAATATCTTCTCTATATTAGGATATTGATTTGGTTTCTTTATTTCAATAAGTAATTGTTTTGAAAATTGTTTAGCTGTTTGTAATACTTCTTCCAATGTTGGTATAGTTTCATCTTGATAACTTATATCCTTATAACTACCAAAATCAAATGACTTAAGTTCATCCAATGTATAATTTGTAATCAAACCTTTTCCATTAGAAGTTCGATCAAGTTTATCATCATGAATAATAACGAGTTGATTATCTTTAGTTAAATGAATATCAATTTCTAACATATCAATATGATGCATTAAAGCGGCTTTGTAGCCAACCATCGTATTTTCTGGATATGTATTTGGTAAACCACGATGTGCAACAATTTTAAATTCTTTATATGGCTTTGTTATCTTCATATAAGACACCTTTCTATGAATCTTAGAGAAATTATTCTAAACTTAAGTTATCATAAACAACTCAGGAGGAAAAAGAATTTGGTTCAACACGACTTTAAAGTAACAACCATGTGGTCAGGCGGACGTAATAATGTAGGTAAAGTAAATGGAGATATCTTAAGCGAGCAAATATCTATACCTTCTTCCCTAGGCGGTATTGGTAAAGGAACTAATCCTGACGAGATGTTAGTTGCAGCAGCATCATCTTGTTACATTATCTCCCTTGCAGCTACATTAGAACGCGCTAAATTTGAAAATGTCACGATTGAACTCGAGTCAATTGGTACTGCAACATTTATAAATGGTAAGTTTGCTATGGAAAGCATCAACCATTATCCAAAAATTCAAATTGATAACAAAGATTTCGAGCGCTTGACTGAAAGATTACCAAAATTGTTACAAATTGCAGATCATAATTGCATGATTTCAAATTCAGTCCGTAATAACGTTAAAATCAACATTTCGCCTACTATTACAACATAAATATAGTTAAACAGAAGCATCATTTACGTAATTTTTATTTCTAAATCATGCTTCTGTTTATTTTTCCTCTTTTAAATTGTCAGAAAATTTGCTAAAATAAAAAAATCTTATTTTTAGGAGGACTACCTATGTATTATCATCATTCTTTATTACTGACACCTGGCCCAACACCTGTTCCTGATCACATTATGAAAGAAATTCAATCTCCAATGGTCGGTCATCGTTCAAGTGACTTTGAAGATATTGCTGAAGAGGCATTTCATGGTCTTAAACCAATATTTGGAAGTCAAAACGATGTACTCATATTAACTTCTAGTGGGACGAGTGTACTTGAAGCTAGCATGTTAAATATCATTAATCCTGATGATCACTTTGTTATTATTGTTTCTGGTGCATTTGGTAATCGTTTCAAGCAAATTGCACAAACATATTATAAAAATGTACACATTTACGATGTTGAATGGGGTAAAGCTGTAAATGTTGAGGAATTTATAACTTATTTAAAATCTCTCAACGTAACAATCTCAGCTGTTTTTAGTCAATTTTGTGAAACTTCAACTACAGTTTTACATCCTATTCACGATTTAGGCAATGCTATTCATCATTATAATAGTGACATATTTTTTGTCGTTGATGGTGTGAGTTGTATAGGTGCAGTTGATGTTGATTTAGCCAAAGATAAAATTGATGTGTTAGTATCAGGAAGTCAAAAAGCCATCATGTTACCTCCTGGATTAGCTTTTGTTGCTTATAATCAACGTGCAAAAGATCGTTTCCAACAAGTGACAACACCACGATTTTATTTAGATTTAAATAAATATATTTCTTCTCAAGTAGCACACTCAACACCTTTCACACCAAATGTTGCTTTATTTAGAGGGGTTAATGCTTATGTAGAATCAGTTAAAACGGAAGGCTTTAATCATGTTATTGAACGTCACTATGCCATCAGAAATGCGTTACGCCAGGCATTAAAAGCACTTAACTTAGACTTATTAGTAAATGATCATGATGCTTCACCTACTGTTACTGCTTTTATTCCTAAAGATAAAGAAGAAGTAAATCATATCAAAAACCAACTTAAACAACGTTTTAATATCACTATTGCTGGTGGACAAGGTCATTTAAAAGGACATATTTTAAGAATTGGTCATATGGGACAAGTTAGTCCATTTGACATATTATCAGTTGTAGCTGCATTAGAAATTATCCTATCTGATTACCGACAAGTTAGCTTAATTGGACAAGGAACTGCAAAATTTATGGAGGTTATTCACAATGAAATTTAATGTTTTAGTTGCTGATCCAATTTCTCAAGACGGTATAAAAAGTTTATTATCTCATGAGCAATTTAACGTTGATATTAACACTGGTCTTAGTGAAGATGAGTTAATTACGATTATTCCAGATTATCATGCACTAATTGTACGTAGTCAAACTACCGTTACACCTAATATTATCAATGCTGCTGATCACCTAAAAGTTATTGCACGCGCAGGTGTTGGCGTTGATAATATTAATATTGAAAGTGCAACTTTAAAAGGTATTTTAGTTATCAATGCACCAGATGGTAATACGATTTCAGCTACCGAGCATTCTATGGCTATGTTATTATCTATGGCTAGAAACATTCCTCAAGCACATCAATCTTTAAAAAATAAAAAATGGGAACGCAATCAATTTAAAGGTACAGAACTTTATCATAAAACATTAGGCATTATTGGTGCCGGAAGAATTGGTTTAGGTGTTGCTAAAAGAGCAAAAAGCTTCGGTATGAATATATTAGCTTTTGATCCTTATTTAACAGAAGATAAAGCTAAACAATTAAATATTACGAAAGCTTCTATTGATACCATTGCACAACAAGCTGACTTTGTAACACTACATACGCCACTTACCCCTAAAACAAAAGGTATTATAAATGAAGATTTCTTTGCTCAAGCTAAACCTAATTTACAAATTATTAACGTTGCACGTGGCGGTATTATTGATGAGCAAGCATTAATTAACGCACTTGATAAAGGACAAATTAGTCGTGCTGCCATTGATGTTTTTGAACATGAACCAGCTACTGATTCACCATTAGTCAGCCATGATAAAATAATTGTAACTCCCCATTTAGGTGCGTCTACGATCGAAGCACAAGAAAAAGTAGCAGTATCTGTATCCAATGAAATTATAGATATTTTAATCAATGGTACTGTTACACATGCAGTTAATGCACCAAAAATGGATTTAAGCAATGTTGATGATACGATTAAATCATTTATTGATTTGAGTCATACAGTCGGTGAATTAGCAATACAATTCCTTCATAATGCTCCTAGTACTATTAAAATTACGTATGGTGGAGAAATCGCAACTATAGACAACAGTCTATTAACTAGAACGATTATTGCAAGTATTCTAAAAGAAGATCTAGGTTCTGAAGTTAATATTATCAATGCTTTATTATTATTAAATAAACAAGATGTAACCTATAATATTGAAAATAATAAATCAGAAACAGGATTTAGTAATTATTTAGAAGTTGAATTGATTAACGATACTGATACTGTAAAAGTTGGTGCCTCAGTGTTTGCAGGTTTTGGATCTCGTATTGTACGTATTAATGATTTTTCTGTAGATTTAAAACCAAACCAATACCAAATTATTTCCTATCATAATGACATTCCAGGTATGGTTGGTAAAACTGGTGAATTATTAGGAAAACATCACATTAATATTGCCTCTATGACATTAGGTAGAACACAAGAAGGTGGCGATGCTTTGATGATTTTATCGGTTGATCAACCTGTCTCACAACATATTATTGATGAACTTAAACAACTGGGTGATTATAATCAAATATTTACCACTGAATTAACTGCCGTGCACTAAAGATTAGCACGTTTTAACTGCAATCACTAAAAGTTTTTCATAAATATTAAATTAAAACATACTAAAATTAGCCGTGAACGAATCTATGATGATAGATTTATTCACGGCTATTTATTATAGTTGTAGAGACTGGGACAAAATATTTCACTCTTAAATTCAAGCATTTGACAGTAACTGTCTGATTTGTAAAATGTTGATAAATCACCATTTTGAAAACCTAGTCAGTCTTGCCGGGGTGGGAGGGACCCGTCATAGAGAAATATAGGGATTACAATTGGTTTGAAAAAGGTTTACAGTTTATTAATTCATAATAAACTGCATAAGATTTTCTAGCTATTAAAATAGCAGAAACTCTAACAATTGCATAGGGACCCATCACAGAGAAACTGTACTTACAGTTTCTACAAACAATGCAGGTTGGGCAAAAGCTACTAAAAATTAAAATCTAAGTAGCTTTAAATGTGCAAGACGGGCATCTAAGAAATAAATTTTATATAAAATTTATTTCTGTCCCACTCCCTTTAGCTATTTATAATAATATATTACGGATATCTCCAATGTGATCAACGATATAATTTGCATTATGGTCTTCTAATTCTTGTCTTGCTTGTTGTCCTTTTAAACCAGTTAAAGTACCAATAAATGTTGCACCTATCGTTTGAGCACTCAATAAATCTGCTAATGAATCTCCAACAATGTATACATCACTTTTAGCAACAATTTGATGCTGTTGTAAAGCATATTCCTCATAATTCTGTTCTACATTCCCTTTTAATGCTGCAATATAACTAAATGGATTAGGCTTACCAAGTGGTCTATATTGTGGATATAATTCCTCAGCTTTTAAAACATCAGTCGCTGTTGCAATATGTCGCTTATCAAAATAATTTAATAATCCTAATGTTTCAAATGGCACAATAGTTTCAGTATAAGGTCTACCAGTGGCAATCCCTAATGAATATCCACCATTAATTAAATCTTCAAGTAATTGTTTTACCTCTGCAATTGGTCTTAAGATTACTTCTTGATATATAAAACCTTTTTTAAAATCTGTTTTACTAGCCTTTTGTTCAACTTCACTAAACAATGTCGTTCCTAAATACCATTCTTGATACACTTCCTGTGCTAACACCCATAATTTTCCTTTTAAACTAAATAACTTAGTATGTTTAATATTTAACCGCTGTGCCGCAAACTGTTCTAAAGCTTGATATATATTACTTTTACCACTATGTACTTGGCTTAAAAACTGTAACGGTTGTTGATAATCAAGAACAACATCATTGTTAAGCAATTGCCCTATATGTTGAAGTGTATTATCATCAAAGTTATGTTGTTCAATATAATAATCAATATCTTGTTGATTTAGTGTAGTTAATAGTTCAATAAAATGAATACAAAAAACTATAAATAACATATCCCAGTTAGAATTTAAACCTAATGATTTGAGTTTATTTAAAATTGTATCATTTAAAAAAATTTGCTCTCTAATCTCCGTAATTTGTTGATTAGAAATAGTTGCTAAATTTTGTGAATGCGCTAACCCTAAATAGGCTTTATCCATCAATAATTCATAAACTGTCAATGCTGAAACATCAAAACATCTTTCTTCACTTAAAAAGACTCCATCAACATCAAATAAAATCGTCGCCATATACAGTATCCACTCCATTTCTGAAAATTCAGATATAATTAATCATTGTACTATTAGCACTAAAAAAGCGCAAACCTATTCATATAGATTCGCGCTTCAAGATGCTTATTAATACATCACTATTTTACATTTGTTTCTCAAGTTCATCAGCTATTTGCTGTACATGTGTACCAATGATGACTTGTGATGAATGTTTACCACTTACTGTCACACCAACAGCTCCTGCACTTTTAATTTTTTGTTGATCTATTAAATTAGTATCCTTTAATTCTAAACGCAATCGTGTCGCACAATTTGTTAAATTAGTTATATTGTCGCGACCACCCAAACCTTCTAAGATAATCATTGCATTATGATAAAATTTTCCGCGCGTCGAATTCGTTTCACCTGTAGCCACAGTTTTATTATCAGTCGTTGGATCAGTTAACTCATTATCTCCACGACCTATAGTGTTTAAATTAAACACTTGAATAACAAATCTGAAAATAACATAGTACAAAATAAAGAACACTACACCTTGAACTAAAAGCATCAATGGATGATTAGCAACTGGATTAACTAATGATAAGACATAATCGATTAATCCAGCGCTAAATGAAAATCCTGCTGTCCAATGGAAAAATGAAGCAATAAATAATGATAAACCAGTTAATAACGCATGAATAACGTATAAAACCGGCGCAACAAACATAAAAGCAAATTCAATAGGTTCTGTTACACCAACAAAAAATGCTGCTACTGCACTCGCTAAAAACCAACCATATACTTGCTTTTGTTGTGATGATTTAGCTGTATGATACATGGCAAGTGCAGCAGCTGGAACACCAAACATCATGATTGGGAAGAAGCCTGCTTGGTATCGACCAGTGATACCTTTAATAGCATCTTTACCACTTTGGAATTTACCAATGTCATTAATACCAACTGTGTCAAACCAAAAAACACTATTTAATGCATGATGTAAACCTGTTGGAATTAATAAACGATTGGTTACACCATATAGAAATGCACCTAACGATCCCATACCGACAATTGACTCACCAAACCATACTATCCAAGAATATACAACTGGCCAAACAAAAAGTAATACCACAGCTAAAAACGTACAAAAGAATGCTGTTAAAATAGGTACAAGTCTTTTACCACTGAAAAATGATAAGGCCAAAGGTAATTCTGTTTCACTAAATTTATTATATGTATATGCAGCAATTAAACCAATTATAATTCCTACAAAAACATTTGTATTATCCATTTTTTCAAAAGCCATATCAATACTAGACATCTTCATACCTAATAATGGTGCTAATTTTTTTGGTGATAAGACTACAGTTACAAGTAAAAACCCAAGTGTAGCCGCTAAAGCAACGGCACCATCATTCTTCTTAGACATTCCTATCGCTACACCAATTGCGAATAATATTCCTAATTGTTCTAATATCGTTGTCCCTACTGTTGTGAAAAAAGTAGCGATTAATGGTACAACATGTAAGGCATTTAATGAGTTACCTATACCAGTTATAATAGCTGCTGCTGGCAATACTGCTACAGGTAACATTAAAGAGCGTCCTAAATTTTGAAAAAATTTATACATGATATCATTCCCCTTAAAAAAGGTAGCAATACATTGAACAGTATCACATCGACATGATTTGATAGGTTAGTAAAACTTTATATTCGTCACTATCAATATCATACGCTTAATACTCAAACAATTTTATTACTACCTAAAGATGTTAGTTATAAACTTTTAGCAATTTCGTTTAATTCTTGTTGTAACTTTGCAGTACGTGTTTCAATTTCTTTAGTAATGTAATCAATACGTTCATTACGTTTTAAATCTTTTGGTAACTTAGCAAGATCAATCGGTTCACCAATATTAATCAGCGCTTGCCCTGTAATTAGTCCATGAATTTTGTTAGGACCGACATAAGCAACTGGTAAAATTGGAGATTTACTTAACATCGCAATCGTTGCAGCCCCTCTTTTTAATGGTGCGCCTTCAGCTGAAGTACGATGACCTGTTGGGAAAATACCAACTGTCTTATGCTCTTTTAATAAATTAATTGGACGTTTTAATGTGCTAGGTCCTGGATTCTCCCTATCGACAGGAAAAGCATTTAATGATGTTAAAAACTGTCCAATCCATTTGTTATTAAATAATTCTTTCTTTGCCATATAATGGATTTGATTTGGATATAATGCCATTCCTAACATAATAACTTCGTTATAACTTTCATGTGTACAAGTTACAACATATTTATTATCTTGTGGAATATTATCTTTACCAATAACATACAGTGATTTTGATAATTTCACTAAAATAAATTTTAAAATACTACTGACAAACGAATACATAGTGCCACCTACTTAACTTTTTTGTATATAACATCTAAATTTTATCATTATCTTTTTAGTTGAACAAGATAGGATCATTATACATCTAAAGTTGTATAGTGTATTACTAGCATAAATTTTGAAAAACATACATAATTAAAATGAATATTATACAATTGGAGGTTAAATATGTCAGTTTTTAATCAATCAAATCAAACAACAAGATATAAAGGTCCTAAATTCCCATGGTTTAAAACCATTATTGTCGCTCTAATTGCAGGAATTATTGGCGCATTACTCGTCCTTGGAATTGGAAAAATTTTAAATCATACGCTGTTAGATGGTGATGGTTCCAAAGTTCAAACAACCAACTCTAAAGGAGGTAATCAATTAGATAAAGAAAGTGATAAATATGGTTCAGTACACGACATGATTAAAAATGTATCACCTGCCATAGTAGGTGTAATTAATATGCAAAAATCATCTAGCATTGATGACTTATTAAAAGGTAAATCATCAAAACCTGAAGAAGCTGGTGTCGGTTCTGGTGTTATTTATCAAATCAATGGTAACTCAGCTTATATTGTGACAAATAACCACGTTATAGATGGCGCAAATGAAATTAAAGTCCAACTTCATAACTCTAAACAAGTAAAAGCAAAATTAATTGGTAAAGATGCAGTGACAGATATTGCAGTATTAAAAATAAATAATACTAAAGGTATCAAAGCTATTAAATTTGCCAATTCATCTAAGGTTCAAACAGGAGATAGTGTATTTGCAATGGGTAATCCACTTGGTTTAGAATTTGCCAATTCTGTAACATCAGGAATTATTTCAGCTAATGAGCGTACAATTGGAGCTGATACTACTGGTGGCGATACAAAAGTGAGTGTTTTACAAACTGATGCTGCCATCAACCCAGGAAACTCTGGTGGTGCTCTTGTCGATATTAATGGTAATTTAGTTGGTATTAATTCTATGAAAATTGCAGCAGCCCAAGTTGAAGGTATTGGTTTTGCTATTCCAAGTAATGAAGTCAAGGTGACAATAGAACAACTCGTTAAACATGGTAAAATAGAGCGCCCTTCTATTGGTATCAGTCTCATTAACTTGTCTGATATCCCAGATTTAGATCGTCAAGAATTAGATACAAATAGAGATAGTGGCGTTTATATAGCTAAGGCCCCTAAAGATAGTGATCTAATAAAAGGCGACATCATTACTAAAATAGATAATACAGAGGTCAAAGATGATGTTGATCTTAGAAGTTATTTATATGAACATAAAAAACCTGGTGAATCAGTAACGTTATCTATTATCCGAGATGGTAAGAAAAAAGATGTTAAAGTAACTTTAAAAGAACAAAAATAAGTAGAGTCAAAACATCATGACCAAAAACAACAACTACCAAATGACAATGATAGTGATTTTACTAGATAATTAACTTTAAACTATAAATTAATCCCCACATACGACATTATAAAGTCCTATGTGGGGATAGTTTTAATTTAATGACTTATTGTTATGTGACGTTAACATGAGTGCAGGAATAATAATTAATAATATTGCTATAACTGCAACTAAGAACCCTGCATGATAAGCAGTTAATGTATGCGAAACCGTTGTATGTGTAGCCGGCATTATAATTGCTATAACTGTGGCAATTATTGCAGTACCCACACTTGAACCAGCATTTTCAATTATATTGATCCCTATACCTGCCTCAGCTAGATTTGATTCAGCAACACCTAAATATGCATCGGTAGTTAGTCCTAAATTAATTCCACCAACACTGCATCCTCTGATAAATAAAATAAGTGAAATAATCCAAATACTCGTATGATTCGTTATAAATAACAATGGGATTGAACCAAACATAGCAATAATAATACTATATATGATAACAGACTTAGCTCCAATTTGATCAATCATTTTACCGATATATGGTCTTGTTATAAGCATTCCTACACCTTGTGGAATTAATGCAATTGCAGTTTCAATCGTTGAATAACCTTTAAATACTTGGAAATATAATGGAATAATTAACATAGGTCCCATAATCCCAATATTTGCCAATAATAATCCAATCGATGCTGCACTATAACTCTTACTTTTAAATAGTGTTATAGGTAAAATTGTCTTGTAATTCATCTTGATATTATAAAGGATATATATTACAGCAAAAATGATAGCTAAACTTATAAGCACAAGTGACATCATATCAATGGCGTGTGTAGCATTTGATAAACGTGTCACTCCTAAAATAAGCAATGTACTAATTAATCCAAGTAAGACAATACCAATAGCATCTAATTTACTATTACGGTTAAAAGGTTCGAATTGTGGAATATATTTGATCATTAATGGAATTGCGATAATTAAAATAACAATGTTAATGAAAAATATCCATCTCCAACTAAGTAAATGAATAATGACGCCACCTAATACTGGTCCAAGTATAGGACCAAATATCATCGGTGTACTAACTATAGCCATGACTTTACCAGTATGTTCACGACCAGCAATTTTTACAATTAATGTAAACATCAGTGTTGTGATTAATCCTGCACTAAATCCTTGAGCAACTCTAAATATAATCAATGCTGTCATAGACCAACTGAGTCCAGCTAAAAGTGACGTTATACCGAAAAGTAACATAGCATTAATAAATACTTTCTTACCATTGAAGCGATTGATTAACCAACCAGCTATTGGTACAGCAATTGCTAAAGCTAATACATAACCGGTGATGGTCCACTGTGTTATTTCTATTTGTGAATGAAATGTTTCATTTAATTGTTTTATAGCAATATTAATCATTGTTGCATCAAGCATTGGTGCAATTGCACCTAATGTAATTGCCCATGCTGCAATCATAATATGTTTGGGTACTTTATTCTGTTGACGTTGTGACATAATACGCTCCTTTTTGTTTCTTTAGAAACAAAATATACACCTTTTATTGTTTCCTTGTCAACAAAAATTCCAAAAAATAAAAAACATCCTGTGCCAAAAACATTTCACACTTCAATTCAAGTATTTGGCAGTAACTGTTTGGTTTGTAAAATATTGATAAATCAACGTTTACAAACTTAGTCAGTCTTGCCGGGGTAGGATAACGACATAAATTTTATTAAAATTCATTTCTGTATCATTCACTTAATATCCTTTTCAATTCAAGTTAACAATGCTTTCCTACTTTTTGATGTTTTCTTTTTCGATAATTTCTTTGTCTAGATGATGATTATATTTTTCAATAAATGTCATCATATGTCGATATTCATCCTCTGTCATTTGATTGAATACGTCTCGATCACGTTCTTCAAATTCTTTATGTAACTGTTCGTGTAATTGATAAACATCAATACCTGCTGGAGTTAATTTAAAGTAAATTTCTTTTTTATTATCTTGATATTGGTAAGTTTCAATTAAACCTTTAGCTATCAAACGTTTCGTTAATTTACTTATTGCGCCTCTAGTCATATATAATGCTCTAGTTAATTTGGTGACATTGGGTGCTTCTATTTCTTCTATTGCCTCTAAACAATGAATCTCGCTCGACTTATACCCTTTTAAAGCTTCTTCCATACGGTCTTTATTTAAATAAGCAATTTTATTAAAAATTTCGCGTAATTGTGACATTAATTGTTGCTCTTTATTCATTGCTAGACCTCCTGAACCTTATATCAATTTAATGATTCTCATACATATAAAGAGGTTGAGACATCATAAGTCCCGACCTCTTTATTGGTAAGTCATCTTATTTATAATTTACCATGAAATATTTTTTCTTACCACGACGAATAATAGTAAATTCATTATCAATCTTATCATCTGATGATAACTCATAGTTCACATCCTGCTGTCTTTCACCATTAATATAAATAGCTCCATTAGTCACGTCTTCTCTTGCTTGTCTTTTTGATGACGAAATTCCTGTTTCAACTATAATATCAATGATATTTGATGTAGCATTAGCTACTTCAACTTGAGGTACATCTTTAAATCCTTCTTTTAGCTCTTTAGCTGATAATGATTTTAAATCACCACTAAACAATGCTTGAGAAATACGAATAGCATCATTCAATGCGTCCTCGCCATGAATGAATCGAGTAACATTTTCAGCAAGTGCTTTTTGAGCTTCTCTTAAGTGTGGTGCTTCATTTTTAGATTGCTCTAATTTTTCAATGTCATCTTTATCTAAGAAAGTGAAATATTTTAAGAATTTAATAACATCTTCGTCTGATTGGTTGATCCAGAATTGATAAAATTCATAAGGACTTGTCTTGTCGGCATCTAACCAAACTGCACCAGATTCTGATTTACCAAATTTCTTACCATCAGATTTAGTAACTAATGGAATCGTTAAACCGTAAGCATCCGTTTGACCATACATACGACGCATTAATTCAATACCACTAGTAATATTACCCCATTGATCAGATCCACCTACTTGAATTTTACAATTAAGCTCTTTGTTTAAATGACCAAAATCTATTGCTTGTAAAATAGTATACGTAAATTCAGTATAAGAAATACCATGTTCTAAACGTGATTGAATAGAATCTTTCCCTAACATATAATTAACACCAACATGCTTACCATAGTCACGTAAAAAACTAATTAATGATATTTGACCTAACCAGTCTTTATTGTTAACTAATATTGCATCTCTATCATTACCAAATTCAAATATTTTATGCATTTGTTTACTGATTCCTTGAACGTTGTGTTCTACTTGTTCTTCTGTTTGCAGCACTCTTTCTTCGGATTTACCAGATGGGTCTCCGATCATACCAGTTCCCCCACCAATTAACACAATTGGGCGATGTCCATGTTGTTGGAAACGTCTTAACGTTAAAAATGGTAGTAAATGTCCAATATGTAAACTATCTGCAGTTGGATCTGCTCCACAATATAATGTAACTTGTTCTTTATTTAATAGATCTTCAATACCTTGTTCATCAGTTTGTTGATAAATTAAACCTCTCCACTGTAAATCTTCTAATAGTTGATTTGTCATTATTGTTCCTCCTATAAAGTTTAAATATGTAAGTTATATTATAAGTTTAATTGATAATTATCATAAAATCGAGTAGGAGGATAACCATTATTTGATTATCCGTCCTCTCACACCACCGAGCGTACGGTTCCGTACTCGGCGGTTCAATATCTTGCGTAAGCCGTCTCTGCGAGTTGGGTTAATGGTTCTAACCCCCACTTGTAGAGACGTTTTGTTGTAAGTGCACGATGAACTTCATGCGTTGATGATAAGCGCCAGTATTTCTTTCTTGAATTGGCAATTTTCATTGCACTCTTATGGTCAAGTCCATACTTACGTAACATCTTATATTTGGTTTTTATTCTTTTCCATCTTTTGAGGATTAGTTGTCTAATGCGTCGGTTTAACCATGATTGTAACTTCGTTACAAAACCTGTAATAAATCCTTTACCAAAGTAATTTATCCACCCTCGTGTTACTTGATTAATTTCTGATATAATCTCTTTAAAGGTACCTGGTCTATTTCGTTTCGTTAGACGTCTTAAGGTGCGTTTTAAATTTCTTCTTGCTTCCATAGTCGGTCTGAAACGATAAGTGCCATTTACTTTGGTCATTAGACAACTCAAGAACTTTAAACGTGTGATAGAACCTACCTTGCTCTTTTCACTATTTACAATAAGTTTAAGGTCTTTTTCGATAAACTTTGTCACACTTTCCATGACACGTTGACCCGCTCGTTTTGTACGTACAAAGATGACGAAGTCATCTGCATAACGAACAAAGCGATGACCACGTTTCTCCAATTCATTATCTAATTCGTGAAGATAAATATTACAAAGTAACGGGGAAATAACACCACCTTGCGGTGCACCTATTTCTCTACTTCGATAATTACCATTGAGGTCGATTGCACCAACCTGTAGGCTTCTACGAATAAATTTAGAAATGGCTTTATCTTGAACATGTCGTTCAAATAGATACATTAATTTATCATGGTTCAACATATCAAAGCACTGTTTTAAATCACAATCAACTGCAACTAAGTAACCTTCTTCATAGTATGTTGCACATTCTTTAAGTGCAGTTCCTGTACTACGATTCGGTCTAAAGCCATGACTGTGTTTTGAGAAAGTACGGTCGATACTAGGTTCAATGACTTGTTTAATGGCTTGTTGGATAACTCTGTCTCTTGCGACAGGGATTCCAAGCACGCGCTTTTTCCCATTTGATTTAGGTATTTCAACCTTTCTTACTGCTTGTGGCTTATACGTGCCATCAAGCAGTTTTTGTTTAATTTGTGGAAAGTATTTTGCGAAATGTGATGTTAATTCACTTACTCGCATGCCATCGATGCCAGGTGCACCGTTGTTTTTCTTCACTTTCTTAATTGCTTTTTGTATATTATTCTCTCTTACAACAAGCTCCATCATAGATGGAGACTCACGATACATTTCTTTCATTTCACCTAAGATTTACTGTACGCACTCATATATCCTTTTTCGTTCCACTACTTATCTTTCTATGAGTTGCCAATCATTAATTGTATTCTGTACGTTGTAAATCTCTAACCTCCATTCTTTACTTTGTATGAATATTGTTCAGTCCTTCAGTATTTCTACCTACTATGACCTCTGCTGACTTCTCATCATTCGTTATTACTACGATTTTTTTTATCGCTGATGAGACCTCCCCGGGTAAGAGTAACCACTTTCCACTCATTCCACTGCATCATTTACTATATAGAACTCGGGTAGTATCGGACTTTATCTTGTATTGCAGATTCATCCATTCCACATAGCCTTGTATGATATTTCTGTTCGTCAGTGCGAGTGTTTGCGTCCGACTTCCTTCAGATTCCATTTCACAATGGACACCCTTGTCTTTCGCTAACAGTTCCTACTACCAAGCCTGTAACGGACTTTCACCGTCTAGTAATTACCCATGCCGGGCGCACAATAAAAATGCACCCTCACAAATATGTAAGGGTGCATTGTGCACGTTACCACCAAACTTAAACATAACTTTAATGTATGTTCACTCTATTAATGATACGTTCATTAATTAAACGTAGGATATCATATTAAGAGGTGTATTCGTATGACGAACATTACCAGTTTGCAGCGACCACTAGCTCTCTTAAAATGCAAATCATATTACTTGTCCTCGTACCCTATTTCATTATACATTTTCTCTAATTATAATTAAGGTAAATTTAAAAGTCAACTTGTCTGATATGGTATACTATACCTAATTTAGGAGGTTAAAGATGGTAAATTCAGATAACAATCAACAAATGGATCATCGTTTATATCGCTTTGAAAAAATATATAAGTCAATTAAACATACTTTGGTTGTATTTGGTATGGTCTTAATCGCATTGATATCTATTTTGTTGATTATCATGTCTATTTATTTTCATCATTTAACTAAAATGTCTGATTCATTGTCAGACCAATCTCTCATTAAACAAGTTACCCATTTACCAGGTGATGAAATGTTAGATCATAACAATAAAAATATTTTATATGAATACAATCATTCGCAAAACTCATTAATCATTGGCCCTAAAACTTTAAATCATAGTGCTATAAAAGCATTAACTTCATCAGAAGATACTTTATTTTATAAACATGATGGTATTTTACCTAAAGCTATTTTTAGAGCAATGTTTCAAGATATATTGAATAGTCATCAAAGTTCTGGTGGTAGTACGATTACGCAACAACTCGTAAAAAATCAAGTATTATCAAATGAAAAAACATATAGTAGAAAAGCGAATGAACTTAGATTAGCCATTCGTTTAGAACATTTAATGTCTAAAGATGAAATTATTTATACTTATTTAAATATTGTGCCTTTTGGAAGAGATTATAACGGTAACAACATTTCAGGAATAGCTTCAGCATCTTATAGTTTGTTTGGTATACCACCTCAAAATTTAAATATTGCACAATCTGCATACTTAATTGGATTATTACAAAGTCCTTATGGTTACACACCATACAACGAAGATGGTAGCTTAAAAGCAAACGATGACATTCAACATAGTATTCATCGCCAGCATTATGTATTGAAAAGGATGTTAGTTGAGCAACAAATTTCACAAAACGAATATAAAAGTGCATTAAAGTATGACATAAAGAAACATTTATTAAGTAAACCAACTAAATAATTATTATGTTAGTTAACTTTGTATTTATGTAAATTAATCATTTTAATTTATATAAATGTATATAGTGATATGAAAGTCACCACTTAAACTGCAGTTAAACCTCTTTTCCACATTAAATATCACTATAAAAAGTAAGGGTGGGACAGAAATAAATTTTATATAAAATTTATTTCGTCATCCCACCCCAGCAAGACTGACTAGCCTTATAAAACTTTGACTTACCTATATTTTTCAACACAGACAGTTACTGCCAAATGCTTGAATTTAAGTGTGACATATCTTTGTCCCAGCTTCACTATATTTATAACTCAATTAAATTTCAATATATTCTAATATTTTATTAGAATAAACCGATTGCATGACCATCATCAGTAACATCCATATTTAAAGCTGCTGGTTTTTTCGGTAATCCCGGCATTGTCATAATTGCACCTGTTAATGCAACAATAAACCCTGCACCTGTTTTAGCTTCAAGTTCGCGGATTGTGATTTCAAAATCACTTGGTGCACCGAGTAATGTTTGATCATCTGAGAAGGAATATTGTGTTTTAGCCATACATATTGGGTAATTATCCCAACCATTATCTTTAAATTGTTTTAATTGCTTTTGCGCTTTACTACTGAATGTAACTTTAGAACCACCATAAATTTCTTTCACAATGGTTTCTATTTTTTGTTCTAACGGTAGTTCTAAATCGTATAGTGGTTTAAATGAATTAGGTTGAGCTATTACTTCTAACACTTCTTTAGCTAAATCAACACCACCTTTACCACCTTTTTCCCATACTTCAGTTAAAGCAATACGTACATTGTTTTCTTTAGCCCACTGTTTTACATATTCTACTTCCGCATCAGTATCATGAATAAAAGCATTAATTGCAACGATAGGTTCTACACCGAACTTTTTAATATTTTTTACATGGCGTTCTAAATTTACAATACCAGCTTTAACGGCATCAACATTTTCTTCTTTAAGATTATCTTTAGCAACGCCACCATGCATTTTCAAAGCACGAATCGTAGCTACTACTACGACAGCAGAAGGATCAAATCCCGCTTCTCTTGCTTTAATGTCCATAAATTTTTCTGCCCCTAAGTCAGAACCAAAACCTGCTTCTGTGACAACTATATCCGCTAACTCACGTGCTGTTTCAGTAGCTAAAATAGAGTTACAACCATGTGCAATATTAGCAAATGGACCACCATGTACTAATGCAGGTGTGCCTTCAATTGATTGAACTAAGTTAGGTTTAATGGCATCTTTGAGAATCATTGCCAAAGCACCTTGTACTTTTAAATCTGCAACTGTCACAGGTTTACGATCTCTAGTATAACCAATGGTAATACGACTTATTTTATCTTTAAGATCATTAATATTACGACTTAAACATAAAATAGCCATGATTTCTGAAGCCACTGTAATATTAAAGCCATCTTCACGAGGAACACCATTTGTTGGTCCACCTAAACCAACATTAACATGACGTAAAGCACGATCGTTCATATCAAGAACACGTTTCCATTCAATTCGACGTTGGTCAATTCCTAATTCATTACCTTGATGAATATGATTATCTATAAATGCTGATAAAGCATTATTGGCTGTTGTAATCGCATGAAAATCTCCATTAAAGTGCAAATTGATATCTTCCATAGGTAACACTTGCGCATAACCACCACCAGTTGCGCCACCTTTAATACCAAATGTAGGTCCTAATGCTGGTTCACGTAAAGCTACCATGACACTTTCACCTAATTCATGAAAGGCATCTGCTAAACCGACTGTTACTGTTGATTTCCCTTCTCCTGCAGGTGTTGGACTCATAGCAGTAACTAAGACAACTTTCCCTTTTTTATCTTTTTTGTTGATTTTATTAATATCTATTTTGGCTTTGTAGTGTCCGTATGGTTCCAATGCATCTTCTGAAATACCAACTGTTGCTGCAATATCCTTGATTGGTTGTAATGTAGCTTGATTTGCAATTTCTAAATCTGATAAGTGAGTCAACGTTATTCGCCCCTTTTTGTTTATTAAAATTACTGCACATCAAATATGTAAGTTGAAACTAAGAAAACTTACCTTACATTCATATAATAACGAACTGTTATCCACTTGTCGACTAAATAGAGTTAGCGCTTTCATTTTCTAAATATTTATTTTTATTAACTATTTTTATATCAAATAGATATTAAAGTTAAATTTTTTTATTATACAATGATAAAAGCAGAAACCGACATACGATTTCTGCTTTCCTAGTTATCAATTATTGTACCTAATTGATATTATTCCATGGTACTTAAATCACCTGCATCTAAATCTAATTCCCAAGCTTTTAACACGCGTCTCATAATTTTACCTGAACGTGTTTTTGGTAATTTATCTTTAAATTCAATTTCTCTTGGTGCTGCATGAGCAGATAAACCTTCTTTAACAAACTTTCTAATATCTTCTTTCAATTCATCAGTTGGCTCATAGCCTTGCCTTAAAGCAACAAAAGCTTTAATAATTTCGCCTCTTACCGGATCTGGTTTACCGATAATACCCGCTTCAGCAACAGCTTCATGCTCTACTAATTTCGACTCTACCTCAAATGGACCAACGCGTTCACCTGCTGTCATAATGACATCATCTACTCGCCCTTGGAACCAATAGTAGCCATCTTCATCTTTATAAGCAGAATCACCAGACACATACCAATCACCAATGAAATAAGACTGATATTTGTCAGGATTATTCCAAATTTCATACATCATTGATGGCCATCCTTTTTTAATAGCTAAATTACCCATACGATTTGCTGGTAACTCATTACCTTCATCATCAACAATAGCTGCTTCAATCCCTGGTAATGGTTTCCCCATTGATCCTAATTTAACATCCATTGCAGGGTAATTCACAATCATATGACCCCCAGTTTCAGTCATCCACCAAGTATCTAATACAGTTAAACCGTACACTTGTTTAGCCCATTTAATTACTTCAGGATTGAGTGGCTCACCTACAGATAAAATTGAGCGTAATGAAGATAAATCATATTTTCCAACTATATCATCTCCAGCACTCATTAACATGCGTAAAGCAGTTGGAGCTGTATACCAAATCGTGACATCAAATGTTTCAATCATACTATACCATTGTTCCGGCGAAAATCTTCCACCTGCAATACAATTTGTGACACCATTTAACCAAGGTGCAAAAATACCATATGACGTTCCAGTAACCCAACCTGGGTCTGCAGTACACCAGTATATATCATCTTCTGTTAAATCAAGAACATATTTACCTGAAATATAATGAACTAGCATTGCTTGTTGAATATGAAGCACGCCTTTAGGTTGTCCAGTCGATCCAGAAGTATAATGTAAAATAAGACCATCATCTGGTTTCAACCATTCGATATCAAAGTCTTCACTAGCTTCTTGCAATAATGCATTAAAATCAACAAATTCTTCATCAACCTCATCATCTACAATTACAATTTTTTCAAGATGTGGTAATTTATTCACTGGAACACGTGGTAATAATGCTTTATTTGTAATTAATACTTTAGCTTCACTATTTTGTAAGCGATCTGAAACTGCTTTTTCCATAAATGCTTCAAATAGAGGTCCGACAATTGCACCAATTTTCAAGACACCCATTAATGCAAAATATAGTTCAGGTGTTCTGGACATAAAAATAAATACGCGATCCCCTTTTCGTACATGCGCTTCATTTTTCAAAATATTTGCTGCTTTATTAGAATATTTTTGCATATCACGATAAGTATATGATTCTTGACGCTGTTCATCTTTATAGTTAAGCGCAATTTTATCTCCTAAACCATTATCAACATGACGATCAATACATTCATATGCCATATTCATTTTTCCAGAATCATACCAAGAAAATTCTTTTTCTACATCTTTCCAATTAAAGTTATCGTATGTAGTGTCATAATCCGTTAAATTATAATCCCCTTGTTGACTTTTATATACTTCAACTTTCATATGAAACTCCCCCTTTGAATTGTATGAAATCGCTTTCTTTTTTCTTATTATACATATAATTTCAAATTATTCAAAATTTTTACAATTATCATTATTTGTATATTCATAAATGTAATTTTTCTATATAATGTAATTAATACATTTATTGCGTCATCTAAGGAGCTGAAGATATGAATCATGTTAAGACGTATAAAAGAGAAATTTATAACGTTAATGATCAACAATTTATTATTGAGGGGCCAGTTTCTAACTCTTATTTAAAATCATTCAATTTTGATACTAATTTGACTGCCTTCAGAAACGCAAATGATCAATTTGAAGCCCTATTAGACATCACTACTTTGGACGAAGGTCGAATCTATATTATTCATATTGATAACTTAATTATTGGCTATGTAACATATCATTACCCTGATGACATTGAACGATGGTCAACGGGCCACCTTCCTTACTTAATCGAACTAGGTGCTATTGAAGTGAGTATTAATTTTAGACAACGACAGCTTGCTGAAAAATTAATCATGCTTAGTTTATCTGCACCAGAATATGAAGATTATATCGTCATAACAACGGAATACTATTGGCATTGGGATTTAAAAAATTCTAACCTAGACGTATTCGAATATAAAAAAATTATGCAACGTTTAATGGCGACAGGCGGTTTAGAAATATTTGCTACTGACGATCCAGAAATTACTAGTCATCCAGCAAATTGTTTAATGGCAAGAATTGGACGAAATATTACACTAGAGCAACAACAAGCGTTTGATGATATACGCTATATGAATAGATTCTTCTTTTGATGACTAGTGAGAAAATTAAGGTGATGACATGACAAATACTACACATTTAACAACTGGTTATGTTTATTCTGATAAGTTATTAAATTATCGTTTCCATGATAAGCATCCATTTAATCAGATGAGATTAAAATTAACTACTGAATTATTATTGGATACGGGTCTTTTATTACCCGAACAAATTATTAAACCTAGATTGGCAACCGATGATGAATTACTACTTGTTCATCAATTTGACTATATTCAAGCAATTAAGCATGCATCTCATGGAATTATTAGTGACGAAGAGGCTGAAAAATATGGTTTAAATCAAGAGGATAATAGTCAATTTAGACATATGCATCAACATAGTGCCAGAATTGTTGGTGGCGCGTTAACACTAGCTGATAAAATAATGGCTGGTGAACTAAATAATGGCTGTCATCTTGGTGGTGGCCTACATCATGCTCAACCTGGACGTGCTAGTGGTTTTTGCATTTATAACGACATTGCCGTAACTGCGCAATACTTGGTCACTAACTATCAACAACGTGTACTTGTTATTGATACAGATGCTCATCATGGTGACGGTACACAGTGGAGCTTTTATACTGATGAACATGTCTTCACTTATTCTATACATGAAACTGGTAAATTTTTATTCCCTGGTTCTGGTCATTATACTGAACGTGGTGAAAATATTGGATACGGACACACTGTTAATGTACCACTGGAACCATTTACCGAAGATGAATCATTTATAAATACGTTTAATAAAACAGTTGAACCAGTGGTCAAAGCATTTAAACCAGATATTATTTTAAGTGTTAACGGTGTAGATATTCATTATCGAGATCCACTAACTCATATGAATTGTACGCTACAATCTCTCTATCAAATTCCATATATTGTTAAATCTTTAGCTGATACCTATACAAATGGAAAGTTAATGATGTTTGGTGGAGGTGGTTATAATATTTGGCGCGTTGTACCTAGAGCATGGAGTCATGTTTACTTTAGTTTAATCGACCAACCGATTCAAAGTGGTTATTTACCTTTACATTGGGTTAATAAATGGAAAAATTATGCACCAGTTCAGTTACCCAAACGCTGGGAAGACAAACTAAATGATTATACTTATGTAGCGAGAACTAAAGAAATAACTGCTAAAAATTATAAACTAGCGCAGTTAATTACTAGCTGGCATGATGATAGTGAAACATAATTACCTCTTGTAACGTCTCAAAGTAACTAATTAAACTTACGAGTCACTTACATTGCATAATAAACAACAAAATGGACTTATGCTCGTTATCAAAAAACGTGTCATAAGTCCATTTTTGTTATGCAGAAAAACTATATTTTTGAAAATACACTTCGTCTACTTCATCAAAGATTCAAAGTAAGATTGATCTTTATTTAGTAGTGCCTCTATACTCAATTCTATGCGGAAGAATAACATTCGGCTCTTCAATTGGTTCTTCACTCATATATTTAGTCAATAAACGCATACCTACTGCACCTATATCATAAAGAGGTTGAATTACACTTGATAATTGTGGTCTAACCATTTCAACTAAGCGTGTATTATTAAAACTAATAATTTGTAGCTGTTCTGGTACTTTAATGCCAGCATCCATAGCACTGTGCATAATTCCAATCGCTTCTTCATCACTAATACATAATACTGCATCAGGTAAGTTATCTTTCATCATTTCGAAAGCTTTAACACCTTCTTTGTAACTTTCAGCACCAGTTGCATTAAGTGCATCATCTAATTCTAAATTATGTTTATCAAGTACTGTTGTTAATCCACTTAAAACATCTTCTTGAGCTTTTCTAGAATAATCTCCACCTACAAGTGCAAATGATTTAGCCCCGCTTTCGATAAGATGTTGTGTGATTTCTTCTGCAGCTGCTGTAAAATCAATATTAACAGAAGCAATATCTACATCTTTACCGTTTGTACCCGATACAACGACTGGAACAGAAGATTGATTAATCATTTCTTTCATTTCATCAGAAATTGTGCCACCTAAGAAAATAATACCATCAACTTGCTTACTTAATAAGTTATTAAAAATTTCTTTTTCTTTATTTGGATCATTATCTGAATTTGAAATGATTGAATGATATTTATACATTGTTGCTATATCCTCAAGTCCTCTAGCTAATTGAGAATAATAAATATTTGAAATATCTGGGATAATTACACCAACTGTTGTTGTTTTTTTACTAGCCAAGCCACGTGCCACCGCATTGGGACGATAATTCAAACGCTTGATTACTTCATTCACTTTATTTTTTGTTTCAGCTTTAACATTTTGGTTACCATTTACAACGCGTGATACTGTAGCCATTGAGACTCTTGCTTCTCTTGCTACATCATATATAGTTACTGTCATTATTGTCCTCCTTGTAAACGCTTTATTTATTATAATAACATGTTTTCATATCATTTTCATAGTTTACCACAATTTATAAATCTCTAAAATTAATTTGTTTGGGATTTTGACTACTTGTCATTAATAAATGATAGCGTTTATTTTGTATTAGTTTGTTATTAAAGTTTTATACATATTAATTTTATAATTTTCAGAAAGCCTTTTCAATTAACTTTTGGTTGTGTTGAAAAATAGCCACAAATTTACATTTACATTCTTATTGATCTAGGTAGCTTAGCAACTGGGACTGTTAGTTTTAAGCAAGTTGTAATCTTTAATAGCTATGCCCAACCTTGCCCGTCTGGCACATTTAGAGCTAGTTAGATTTACAATCTTTACTAGCTCTTGCCCAACCTGCATTGCATGAAAAACTGGCTGACCAGTTTTTTCATGCAATGTAAGTTGGGCATAGCAAGGCTTAAAAAAATAATTATGTATCAGTCCAATTTAGGAAAGAACCTAAAAAAAAATGACTTTAATTTAATAATTAAAAACACAATAAACGACAATTCCTATTATTTTTAATAAGAATTGTCGTTATTAAGTTCTTTGTAACTGTAGCTAATAAAATTAATTACAATTTGTTTTGATTATATAAATCTGCTAATGGTTTAATTTCATCATAGAATGCTTGGAATTCATTTAAATCCATTTGTTGTCCTGCATCACTTAATGCAACAGATGGGTCTGGATGTACTTCTGCCATAACACCATCTGCACCAACAGCTAAAGCTGCTTTGGCTGTTGGTAACATGATATCTTTACGTCCTGTACTATGAGTTACATCTACCATTACTGGTAAGTGTGTACCTTGTTTCAAAATAGGTACAGCAGAAATATCTAAAGTATTACGTGTTGCTTTTTCATGTGTACGGATACCACGTTCACATAAAATAATATTTTGATTTCCTTGAGCTGCAATATATTCAGCAGCATAGACAAACTCTTCAATAGTTGCAGATAGTCCTCTTTTCAATAAAATTGGTTTGTTTGTTCTTCCAGCTTCTTTTAATAATTCAAAGTTTTGCATATTACGTGCACCAATTTGGAATACATCTAAATACTCGTCTGCAACTTCAAAGTCATTAGGATTAACAATTTCACTGACTACATTTAAATTATATTTATCTTTAACATTTTTTAAGATTTTAAGACCTTCTACACCTAAACCTTGGAAATCATATGGTGACGTACGTGGTTTAAATGCACCACCTCTAATGAACTTTTCACCTTTTGCTTGTAAATTTGCAGCCACGGCATCAACTTGTTCTTGAGATTCTACAGAACATGGGCCAAAGACAAATGATTTATTCCCATCACCAATAATACCACCATTATCAAATTTAACAATTGTATCTTCTGGTTTTAATTTACGAGATACATATAAATGCTTTTCGTTCTCAGATTTTTGTAAATCTGTAGAGGCTTTAAATATTTCTTTAAATAATTGCTTAATTGTATTGTCATTAAATGGACCTTGATTTTTATCAATCAAATCATTTAACATTTCTTTTTCACGTTGTGGGTCATAAATACGTGTACCTTGTTTCAATTTTTCTTCGCCAATTTTTTGAGCTAATTCACCACGTTTAGATAATAAGTCTAAAATTTGATGATTTAGCTTAACGACTTCATCTCTGTAACCTTCTAATTTACTAGTCATCCTACTCACCTCTACGAATTATTACTGTTAATTGCACTTTAAAGCGATAAAATAATATGTTAAAAAATATTCTAACAATTCTATTACTATTGTTCAACCCCGAATTGACAGAAAATAAAAAATCTTCGTACTACTATATTATTTATAACATCAGCAAACAATTATACACTATGTATTATTAGTCAATTAGTAAACCGTATTATATTAATTATAAAGATAAGTGAAAAAATATCTAAGCTCTGGGACAAATAACATTCTATACTTAATATAATGTTATTTGTCGTAATTATTTGCATTATTAAATGTTGCTAATTCAATAAATAATTGATAACTTTAATCAGCCTTGCTGGAATTATTTATTTAACAAATAATTAAATGATATGTCATAACTAAACATCGTTATAACTTCCTTTTTTCACTCTCTTAAAACAAGTTTAGTATAGAAATATCTAATTTAATAGATATTTCTATACTAAAATCTAACAATTCATATATTATATATTCACACTATTGTTCTTTAAAGACATTTATTAATCATTAAATGTACGTTTTTCTATTTTACTTTTAGCTGTTTCTACTTTAGTTGAGTCATCTTTGTTTTGTTTAGTTGATGATGTTGTTGTTTTGTTAGTTGTTTGTTTAGTTTTTTTAGGCTTTGCACTTGCTTTAGTTGTTTTTTCTGTTTCTGTTTTTTTAGAATTCGCTACTTTTGATGTTTTAGGTTTAGTATTTGTAGCCGTTTTTTTAGTTGTTGTTGACTTTTTAGTTGTTGATGTTTGCTTAGTCGTTGATTTCTTTTTAGTCGTATTTTGATTATTTGTTGGTGTTTTCTTTGTTGTAGTAGTATCAGTTGTTACTACACCTTTGTCGAATGTTGTTTCTTTTCGTTGTACTTTATTTTGCTTTTTCGATGATGTTGCTGTTTGATTACTTTTTTTTGAGGCATTTTTTTTAGTTACTAAATTTGGTACTTCTTTCATTTGTGACTTGGCAACCGGTTGTTCTTTTAATAGTTTGTCAGTTAATTGACTTTCTTTAGAACCTTTCGTCAATTTAGCACGTTTATTTTTGGCTGCGTTAGCTAATTTTTCAGCTGAAGAAAACTCAGTTATATGTTGTTCTTGCTTAATATGTTGCTTTTCTTGTGCTTTTTTTGAAGTATCGCTTAAGTTATTAGCTGTTGCTTCTTCTTCTTTGATTGCTCGTTGTTGTGCTGTCAATTCAGCTTGTTCATTTTGCTTTTTATGTAGTATATTTTCAAATTTATCTTTTACAGATTCTACATTACTTTCTAATTGTGTTTTTGTTTCTTTAACTTTTTTTGAAATTTCTTGTTCTTTTGCAATAAGTTCATCTGTTTTTTGATAAACTTTATTTTTATAATATAAACCTAATGCCGAACCTATAATTGCACCTGTTATAAAACTTACTACAAAATCTTTTCTATTTGGTAACTGTATATTTTGATAGCCATGTTTATTTTTTAACACTCTTTTATTGCACTTTTCTTCAGCCATAATATATCCTCCTACAACAAATGCACTTAAATAAGTAACATCCTTATTTAAGTGCATTTGTTTAATTATTAATTATTTATCTACACGAGTAGTGTAACTATGATCTGCATCACTAGCTACATTATTTGCTTTGTAGTTTGCACTTCCACGACGGTAGTGTCTATTTTGCCATTTGTCAGCAATTTCCATTGCTACATTTGACCATTGAACAACTTGTGATATTTTCTCTTCATTTTGTGAGATATTATGCGTAATTGAATTAGTTACACGATCAACAGAGTTGTTTAATGTTTGAACTGAATCACCGATACCTTTAACAGCATCTACAACTGAATTCAAACGATCAAGTTTACCTTGGATATCTTCAGTTAAACGATTGACTTTATGTAATAAGTCAGTAGTTTCACGAGTAATACCTTGTACTTGTCCTTCAACACCATCAAGTGTTTTTGCGACATAATCTAAGTTTTTCTTAACAGAAATCAATACAACTACGATACCGATACATAAAATTAAGAATGCTATCGCAGCGATAATTCCAGCAATTGGTAAAATCCAATCCATTAAAAACGCCTCCTAATTAACATATAATGAATGTCATTAATTATAAATACCCATGCAAATCTATTATAAACATATTAAAACTCATTTTTCATACCTATTTTATCTAAATATGCTTTTAGTAATTTCTGAATATCACCAGCACCCATAAATAAAATAACAGCATTATCAAATTGCTCTAATACATCAATAGAATTTTCATCAATTAATGAAGATCCGTCAATCTTATTAATTAAATCTTGTATTGTTAAATCACCTGTATTTTCTCTAATGGAACCAAAAATTTCACATAAAAAGACTTGATCTGCTTTACTTAAACTTGAAGCAAATTCATCTAAAAATGCTTGAGTTCTAGAAAATGTATGAGGTTGGAAAACAGCTACAACTTCTTTTTGTGGATATTTTTTTCTTGCGCTTTCTATTGTAGCACTAATTTCTCTAGGATGGTGTGCATAATCATCAACAATAACTTGATTTAATACTTTTGTTTCGTTAAAGCGACGTTTAACACCACCAAATGTTTCTAAAGCTTCTTTAATATTTTCAACATCTAATTTTTCAAGATAGCTTATAGCAATTACAGCTAAAGTATTTAAAATGGTATGATCTCCAAATTGTGGTGATAAGAAATGATTATAATATTCACCATTAATATACACATCAAACGACGTACCTTTTTCTGTGATTTCTATATTATCAGCATAAATATCATCAGATTTGTTAAACCCATAATAATATATTGGGACATCAGCTTCTATTTTACGTAAATAGTCATCATCACCCCAAGCAATAATGCCTTTTTTCACATTATGCGCCATTTCTTGGAAAGCTTCAAAAACATCGTCAATATCTTTGAAATAATCAGGATGATCAAAATCAATATTAGTCATAATCGCATAATCTGGTTTGTAACTTAGAAAATGTCTACGATATTCACATGCTTCAAATGCAAAATAGTCACTTTCAGGTAAGCCCATTCCAGTACCATCACCGATTAAAAATGATGTTTTTTTATCTCCATTCATAACATGAGAAAGCAGTCCTGTTGTAGATGTTTTACCATGAGCACCTGTTACTGCAACAGAAGTATATTGATCAATGATATGTCCTAAAAAGTCATTGTAGCTAATCACATCTAGTTTAAGTTGATGTGCACGCACTACTTCTTCATGATTGTTTGGAAATGCATTCCCTTGGATAACAACCATATCTTCTTTTATATTATCAGCATCAAATGGTAGTATTTTAATCCCTTTATTTTTAAGAGCTACTTCTGTAAAAACATAATTTTCAATGTCTGACCCCTGAACATCGTGGCCTAAATCATGCATAATTTGTGCTAATGAACTCATGCCAGAACCTTTAATTCCGACAAAATGATAGTGTGTCATTATATAAAACTCCTTACTAAAATTATTCGTTATTTAAATCTGCTTCTGTAATATAAACATCTCTAGGTTTTGATCCATTAGCGCCTGAAACGTAACCAAGCTGTTCTAGTTGGTCTATGATTCTTGCTGCTCTGTTATAGCCTATTTGGAAATGTCTTTGAATTAACGATGTTGAAATATGTCCTTCTCTAACTATAAACTCACAAACATCATCAAATAACTCATCTTGTGCTTGTGTTTCTGTTTTTTTCAATAATTCTTTTTCCTCAAATAAATAATCTGGTTCTCTTTGTTGTTTAATAAAGTCAACAACATCATCAATTTCGTCATCAGAAACAAAAGTTCCCTGAACTCTAATTGGTTTGTTCATACCGCTTCCAAGATATAACATATCGCCATATCCTAACAAGCGTTCTGCTCCGCCACTATCTAAAATAGTTCTTGAATCTACACTAGATGATACCATAAATGCAATTCTAGTAGGAATATTGGCTTTTATCAATCCAGTAATTACATTTACAGATGGTCTTTGTGTTGCAACTAACATATGAATACCACAAGCACGTGCTTTTTGAGCAATTCTTGCAATAGATTGTTCAACTTCTTGTGGTGCCATCATCATTAAATCAGCTAACTCATCAATAACTATAACAATTTTTGGCATTCTTTCATCATAAGGTGCTTTCTTATTAAAGGCAGTGATGTTTCTTACATGATAATGTGCAAATAATTTATAACGTCTTTCCATTTCTTCAACTGCCCATTTCAAACTTTGAGTTGCCGCTTTGACATCAGTTATAACTGGAGACACCAAATGAGGTAAGCCATTATAAGGAGCCAATTCTACCATTTTAGGATCAATCAGTAATAAACGTAATTCTTCAGGATGATTTTTATATAATAATGACATCAAAATACTATTTATGCACACAGATTTACCTGAGCCAGTCGCACCAGCAATGAGCGCATGTGGTGTTTTAGCAATATCCATTAACAATGGTTCATTATTAATTCTATAGCCCATTGCAACTGTCAATTTAGACTCTGCATTTTTAAAACTAGCTGTTTCAATAATTGATCGTAAATTGACTTTAGTTGGATTTTGGTTTGGAACTTCTATACCTACTCTACTTGTACCTGGAATTGGTGCTTCAATACGTATATCTTTAGCAGCTAATGCCATTTTTATATCATCTTGCAATGCTGTAATTCTAGATACTTTCACACCTTTTTCAACTGATAATTCGAAACGTGTTACACTTGGACCTTCAGTCACATCTTGTACTTCTGCAGGAACATTAAAATAGTATAAGGCATCGTTTAACTCTTGTTTCTTTTCATCTATCCATGTTTCATTAGGTTCTAACACTTTTGGTTCTTCTAATAAATCTACACTTGGTAATTTTATATTAGGACCTTTACGAATTGTCACTTTGTTATCACTGTTATTTGTTTGTTGTGCTGTATTTTGTTGTGATATTGACTGAGTATTAGTATTATTTACTGTCACGTTATTAGTAATATCACTTACTGCTTTACTATTGTCATCATGTGTTGATGTTGGTTTATGACTCTCATCATTCATATTATCATCATTAGTATGTTGTGTATTAGTAACATTTTCTTGCTGTTGTTCTGCATCCTGTTGTAGACTTGCTGACTCTATTTCAGACTGTTCATGTATGTTATTTTTTTCTAACTCATCGCTTGAATTAGATATAATATCAACTGAAGATTCACTACTATTATTGTCATTAGTCGTTGTTGTCATATTACTGTCACTTTGATGTTCATCCGTTGATATATTAGCTGACTGTTTATTATTAGAGCGTTGTACCGGCTTTAGTTCTGGTACTCTAACTTGGCTATGTTTCTTTTTATCCATCATCCGTTTTTTGTCTGATGGCGTCATGACAACATTGAAAGGTCGTTTAGTAGTAATGTCTGTTGTTTTTTTAGCATCCTGACTTGTGTTTTCTACCTTTTGAGATTGTTGTTCTTCGTTTAGTTGACCACTTGTTGCTCGAGATTCACTACTATCAGATAACATACTTTGTTGCTTATTTTTAAATTCAGAAGTCGTGTCTGTCGCAGTATTATTTTTGTCATTGACCTCATTTGAAGCTGATTGTTTATGACGTTTTGCGAATTCAATTTCATTATCAATCGTTTTATCAATATTATTAATATTGTGGTGATTGTTTGGTTGTTTCGTTGAATTTTCATCTTGTTCATCTTTGCTATTGCTTTCAATTGGGTTAGCAGTATTACTATCTTGATCATGTTGTGTCTCTGTTAGCTGTTCGCCATCAAGCTGTTGATGATTTAATTCATAATAATCTGCATCATCGACATCTTCAGTGTCATGATGTTCATTGTCGTCTTTAGCTTTAGAATCATTTTTAGATGTAGTTAAAATTTCACTATGCTTATTAACATCTTTACCTTGTTGTTCAGTATTCACTTTAGACGTTTCATCAATATCTTTGACAGTCACATCTTCATCATTAAGTTGCTGTTTATTATTAAGATGTACGTCAGTTAATGAAACTTCTTCATAATCATAGTTTGGATTTTCATCTAATTGTTCATCATTATGTTCTTTATTGTTATTTGTATCTAATGCTGTTGCTTCATCTGAAGAAGGTTGATTATCATCATCATCGATAGAAGCATCGGCATCTAAAGAACTTTCTCCAATATATTGTTCTGCTTGTCTTGCATACATCTCATCAATAGCTTTTTGGATGCTATCTTGTTCATCTTCGCTATGCTGCTCTCTTTTTTGTTGTAATGCCTTTTTGAAACGACGCTTTTGTAAAATTTTTCGTTCTCTTTCGCGTCTAATTTCTTCTACTATTTGTGATGCATAAATATTTTCAATATTAATTGTGTTATCAACTTTTGAATAATTAGGCGTCTCTTTAATCGAAGTTTCTTTTTTTGGTTGCTTAATGTCAACTTTAGATTTAACAGCATCGTTACCCAGACTACTATCACTACTTTGTTGGGATGATTCAGTTGTCTTTTGTGCTGATATACTTTGTACTGCTTTATCCTCTAGATTTACTGATTCATTACTATTGTCTTGATTTTTTGTTGTAGGAATTCGGCCATTCTCTAATTTTTTAGGTTTCATTGTTCCAAAAATAGCTGATGGCACTTCTGATGTTCTAAAACTTTCTTTATGATAATTACCAACAGTTGAATCATTCACTTTAGTAGTCGCTTTAGAGTTACTTTGCTTTTTATTTTCAGATGTTACACCATCGATAGCTGAAATGTATGTACCAATTTTATTGACAAAATAATAGTCATTATCATGATTTTTTGAATGTTGTTTACTAGTAGACTGTGAATTAGATCTGCTTCTATTAACTTCTTTGTTACTATCTTCTCTATCTTCTCTTAACTGACTTCTTCTTCGACGATGTCTTTTATGATTTTGTGCTACGTCGTTATAGAGTTGGTTGTCCTTTCGATAATCAGATATACCTTCAGAAATAGTAGTTTCATCATTGTCTTGTTGTTCAAAGTTTGAGTTAACATTCATAGGGAATCTAAACTTCCCTCTTGGACGATTATATATATCGTTATTTTGAGGAAGTAATGAGTCATGATGATTGTCTTTTTGAAGAGATGATTGTCTTTTCTTTTTTCTATGGATTAGATCATCACTTGAATCATTATCTTCACCGAATAACTTATCAAACCAACTCATATTTCCACTACCTTCCTAATTTATTCAAAAAATGGTTGACCAATATCATAACTATCATTAAGTACCATGATGCCTTTTTCTGCTGGTGCATTTGGTAAATCTAGTTCTTTCATTGAACAAATCATACCACTTGATGCTACACCACGTAATTCTGCATCTTTGATAACCATACCACTTGGCATTACTGCTCCTACTTTAGCTACTACTACTTTCTGTCCAGCTTCTACGTTAGGTGCACCACAAACAATTTGTAATGTATCGTTACCAACATTAACATTTAAGACGCTCAATTTATCTGCGTCTGGATGTTTATCTTTTGTTTCGACATATCCAACAACAAATTTGGGAGATAAATCAGCATCTAAAGTATAGTCAAAACCAGCTTGAGTAATACTTTGTTGTAATGCATCAAGTAAGCTTTCATCTAATTTAATATGTCCATTACCATTGATTGTTGTTACTGTTGAAATATCAAATATATTGTAACCAACGACTTTATTGTCATTTGTAATTTCCACAACGTTTCCTTTTTTGTTATATGCTAATTCTCCGTCTACTGGTTCAATTTGTAAAAATGCAACATCTCCTACAAATTGTGGATTATAAAATAAATTCATAATGTATGTACTCCTTATTTAATCTTGTTTGTTATTATTATTAAATTTTTGTCTATTGGCTTCTAATCTTTGTATAACGTTAGGATCTCTTTTTTGTTTGTTATTCTTACCAAGTATAAATATGGGTTCAAGATGGCCTTGTTGATAGCCAAATGATAACGATGTTATTGGTACTAAGCCTTTAGTGAAAAATTCCATAGTTAAATGTGCCATAACATCATAACCTGTTTTATTGCGTATATCTGCCACAATTAAGACATCTTGGTGAGGTACAGCAACAAGCATTTCACCTTGACACTGTTCTTCAAAATCATTTAAAAATGTTGTGTTTAAAATTCTACTAGCATCGTAACCGTCATTCGAATTGATGAAGTAAAAAAGGTTTCCTTTAACTTCATCAGTTGAATAGTTATTTGGTAATTTTCTAACATTAAATAACGAAATTTCTTTAACTTGTTGAGCAGATAGATTTAATTCTTTTAACATACTTTCATCTATTAAACGATAGGATTTACCTAAATCCACAGCGTAATAGATGTTAGTTTCTGCCGTATGTTCATCATAAACGAATTGATGTCCTTCTTTCGTTTGTTTATCAAAACTTGTCGCTCTGATAACTGGCATGATTTTTGAAGAATCAATTCCTGATAATTGTTGATCTTGCATTTGTGCAATGGCTTCTTCAACATAATAGACAATTTCATCTACAATTTTTTCTTTTTGAACTTCATATTTTGCCACAATAGCATTTAATTTGACTGTAATTCCTTTATTATTGTCAACTCTATAAATACGTAAAGTTTCTTCTTCACGATTAAATTTAAATTCAACATCTAAGTGCTTTAAACGTTGTTTGATTTTATCTCTCATTTGAAAGGTATTCATGTATAACACTCCTAATTTCGCACCTTTTAATAGTTTACAATAAAATAAGTCACAGTAACAGAGAAAAACGAGATTGCTCTCGTTTCTTAACTGTATAATTTATACATATTGCGCTAAAAAATTATCAATTTGTTCTATAGATTTTCGTTCTTTACCAATGTAACTGCCAACTAATTGTCCATTTTTAAATACTAAAAAACTTGGGATACCCATAATTCCATTATCTATACATATATCCATGAATTGATCTCTATCGACAGAAACAAAATCAAACATAGGATATTTTTGTTCTAATTTAGGTAAATCTGGTTCTATTACTTTACAATCAGGACACCACCCTGCTGTAAACTCAAATACTGTCGCACCTTGCTTTAATTCTTCAAATTGTTTTGCAGATTCTAATTGTTTCATAGTTAAATTACTCCTTTAATAAATATTATTATTGTTATTACTTACTTATATTGCAATGTATAAATTTGGTCATCATCTAAATTTAAAAGCGCTTGTTGCAATAATTCACGTGCTGAATAGTAATCTCTGATATCGAAAACTGCATCTGTACTATGGATATATCTCGCACATACACCAATAACAGCAGTTGGTATACCAATATTTGCTTTATGAATTTCTCCACCATCAGTACCACCTGGAGAAATATAATATTGATATTTAATATGATGATGATCGGCCAACTGTAGTAAATAGTCTCTAAATGTTGGTTTCAAAATCATAGTGCCATCTTTTATGCGAATTAATGTGCCTTGACCTAATTGCCCAGATAATGATTGTGTTGATTTAACATCATTTGCTGGTGAACAATCTACAACAAATGCAATATCAGGATCTATTAATTCAGCCGATGCTTTTGCACCTCTTAAGCCAACTTCTTCTTGAACATTTGCTCCCACATATAAATCAAAATCTAATTCTTTATCATGTAATAATTCTAGTATTTCAATAGCAATGACACAACCGTAACGATTATCCCAAGCTTTGGCACTGTAACGATTTTCAGACAGTTGTGTCAATGATGTGTTAGGTACTATCGTATCTCCAATTTCTATTCCTCTACGTCTTATATCTTCTTCGGATTCTGCACCTATATCTAACGTTAAATCATGTATTTGGGGTGCGCCTTCTTGACCTGTTCTAAAATGTTTAGGAATGTTAGAAACAACGCCTATAATTTGTTCTCCGTGACGATTCTTAACCGTTAATCGTTGTCCTTGCCAAATATCATTAGCAACGCCGCCTAAATTAGTAAATTGCAACATACCATTGTCAGTGATATTTGTAACCATAAATCCTATTTCGTCCATATGTGCAGCAATCATCACACGTTTAGCATTGGGTTTCTTAGATTTCTTCACTCCAAAAAATCCACCCATACGATTTTCCACAAACTCATCTATATAAGGTTCCATTTGTTGTTTCATATATTCTTTCACATCATTTTCAAAGGCTGGAGCCCCATGCATTTCTGTTAATGATTTTATTCTGTTCAATGTTGTTTTTTTATCTATGTTCATAAAACTCACTCCTTAAAAGTTATTATATCATCTTCAATATGGTAAACTAAAAATATGAATTTTTAATTAAGGGAGCATAAGTGATGACAAAAGCAAAATACATAATTCCAACAATAATTACGCTGTTAGTCATAATTATTTCAACTGTCTCAATTATACAATTAATCAACCGTAAACGTTATAATCCCGTTAAAGTACTAAACGAAGTAAAATCTTATTTTATGAATGTAACTGGATCTTATATTGTTTATGAACCATTCGTTCATCCAGAAACTGATAAATATCGTTTAGTGTATCAAGGTGGTATTACAACTATCAAAAATGGCAATCCTATTCATTATGACTTTTATGCAGATGCCTATACTGGAGAAGTTATCAATATTGTTGAATGTTAATATTTAGTGTTCAAGTGTTTAAAGCGTTAAGTTCAACCAAGGGGAAGCATAATATTTAAAAGTTTATTGTCAAACCGTTACACAAACGATGACATAAGTTCACAATGGTGAAGATAGCTATATAAGATAGTGCTTAATAAGCATACAGTAATACGTTTATCTTTATGTTCGCTTATGTTTGAAAGTGTAAAATAACTTTCCAAATCTAGTACTTAGTTCATAAAGAATGACAAAACATATCTTCTTATAATTACTCAAATTAAAACCGAAGTTTTCACGATCATGTGAAAGCTTCGGTTTTTTAATTTTAATATTTTAAAATAACTTGTACGGCAAATACGTTTTAAGTTTCTCTTGTTATAAATGATTCGATTGTTTTACCGTCTTGATCGTATTTTACAGCGAAATATTGTTCATCATGATAAAACAAGAACCAATACTGTTGATATATAAAGTATGGTAGTAATCTTTCTTTTTCACGAATTGATTGCATTGGATAATCATCATATGACGTCACCCACAATGGATTAAGATGAGCATGCGTTGGGAAAATGTCACCCATATGTACTGCTTTTTCTCCCTTACTTTCAATCAAAATAATACTATGACCAAAACTATGACCACCAGTATGTTGTAATTTAATACCTGGTATAGGTTCAAATGTTTTATCGTATAAGATTAAATTATCATCATAGTCACCAATATTTTTAGGCCAATACGTCGATTTGCTTCGTATATTAGGTGCTAAAAATTCATGCCATTCGTCTTGTTGAATGACATGTTTTGCATTTTTAAATACAGCTTTACCTTCAGTATCAGTGAGACCTGTGGCATGATCAAAATGCATATGTGTCATCAAGACAAAATCAATATCACCCGTAGTTAAATGATATGACTCTAAATCTTTTTCTATTTCACTTTCATAATCAACACCAAAGTTTCTAAGTTCTTTATCTGTTAGTTTATGTTGTCCAATACCAGCATCAATAATAATATTATACTGTTCAGTCTGAATTAAAATTGGATGTGTAGGTAAATGGATTTGATTACGTTCATTTACTTGATACTTTTTAGACCATAATGGCTTAGGTACTGGGCCAAACATGGCTCCACCATCTATTTTAGTATTACCACCATTTAAATAATGAATTGTAAAATCCCCTATTTTCATCTTCGTCACCTAATTTCTATATTTTTCGGCATTCATAAAATCGAGAGATATTCTTACATACATAAATGTAACTTTACAATAAAAATACCAATTTCATTTTTTATCTATATTAAGCCTATTATAAATGAATGTTGTCATTAAAGTACAATTTTAGGAGTTATTAAAGCTACTTAGATTTTTAATCTTTAGTAGCTTTTATGCAATTGTTGCGCTAGCAATCAATTGTAATCCTTTATGTTAGATTTATAATCTTTACTAGCTCTTGCCCAGCTTGCACATTATTGTAAAAATTCTGTTGACAGAATTTTTCTTTGCTGGGTCCCTTGCCCAACCTGCATTGCTTGTAGAAACTGTTTCGCAGTTTCTCTATGTTGGGTCCCTATGCAATTGTTAGAGTTTCTGCTATTTTAATAGCTAGAAACTCTTATGCAGTTTATTTTGAATTAATAAACTGTAAACCTTTTACAAATCAATTGTAATCCTTTAAAACCAGGTGGATTTTTAATCTTTACTGGTTCTTGCCCAACCTGCATTGCTTGTAGAAACTGTTTCGCAGTTTCTCTATGTTGGATCCCTTGCCCAGCTTGCACATTATTGTAAAAATTCTGTTGGCAGAATTTTTCTTTGCTGGGGCCCTAATGCCCAACTTGCATTGCTTGTAGAAACTGTTCCACAGTTTCTCTGTGTTGGGTCCCTACCTCAAGATTCTCGGATTTAAAATAATTTTTATTTTAAATTACTCAATTTTTATGTATCAGTCCAAAAAATAGAGAACCTAAAAAAGCATCTCTATATCATCCAATAGAGACACTTTTTCAAATTATTATATTTTGTTCTAACTATCATTGATGATGGAATTTTGCTTCCATACGATAAATTCTAGATCCTTTTTGAGAAAACTTTTGCTCATACTCAGTCAAAATATTACTACCATCGTCTTCTTCATGAAGATTTAAATTTATTTTAGTAAAATACATACCAAATTGAGACATACTTTCTAAACTGTAAGCAAATAATCCTCTATTATCAGTTTTAAAATGTATTGCACCATCTTCTGCAAGTATTTGCTTATATAATGCTAAAAATGTTTCATAAGTTAACCGTCTTTTAGTATGTCGCTTTTTAGGCCAAGGATCTGAAAAATTTAAGTAAATACGAGAAACTTCTTCAGGTTTAAAGTATTCATTAAGTTCTATTGCATCATTACAAATCATTTTCAAATTTGTTAATTGCAATTCTTTCACTTTATCTAATACTTTATACATGACACTTTTTTCACGTTCAATAGAAACATAATTTATATGTGGATTTTGTAGGGCTAAAGTAGTTATAAATTGTCCCATGCCTGAACCAATTTCAATGTGAATGGGTTGAACTGTGTCAAACCAATCAGTTATTTTCCCTGCATGTTGACCATCTAAATCTACTAAATCAGGATGATCTTTTAAATAATCTTCGGCCCATGGTTTGTATCGAACTCGCATTCTTAATTCTCCTTAAATAAACATGTTACTTGTCATTACTTCATTTAAGAATTTCAGCCAAGTATTCATATCTTTATATCTCTTCTGCTCTTCATACCATTGAACAAGACCTATTGATTGAATAACCGTATACCATTTCATGCGTTTATTCAAATTCAAACTTTCTTCTACACCATAAGTTTTAAACCATGATGACCATTGCTGTTCGGGAACGTAGTTGTATAGCAGCATACCTATATCAATTGCTGGATCTGCAATCATTGCGCCTTCCCAATCCACTAAAAATAATTCATCTCTATCAGATAATAACCAATTATTATGATTAACATCACCATGAACTACAGTGAAAAATCGTGAATCTAGACTCGGCATATGGTCTTCTAAATATGTTAACGCTTTTCTAACAGTATGATGCGTTAGTACTTCTCTAGACAATGATGCATTGATTTTATTAAGCATAATTTCTGGTGTTATAGGTTCCATTTCCATACGTTTTAGCATATTCAATAATGGTCTAGAACTATGAATTTTCTTTAATAAATGTGCAACTCTAGCTTGTTTCATTTCATTTAAGTTTAATTCACGTCCATTTTTCCAATGTTGTGCTGTTACAACTTCACCTGTTTCAATACGTTTAGTCCAAACTAATTTTGGCACAATACCTTCAGCAGATAAAGCAGCAATAAATGGATTTGAATTACGTTTAAGAAATAACTTTTGACCATCTTGTTCAGCCATATATGCTTCACCAGATGCACCACCTGCAGAATCAAGTGTCCATCCTAATTGATAAAACTGCTCCAACTCGTTCACCTCACTTTCAATTAGAAAATGGCTCCAGAAATATGTTTTCAAGAGCCATATATTCTAATTTATAACGCAGTATAACTACTCGTTATACTAGTATTTAGATTTATTTTAGATAAATCTTAACGTTCTTTGTAAAATATGATTAATGGTTACCACATTTATAACTCATAGAAAATTTTATAATTTTTACGTTGATATTTCAACTGAAAATGATAAACAAAATGTCACTTTTTACTAATAACCATTTGTTAATAAACGTTTTTTAGATTCGATATAAATTATAACATAATTAACTTACGATAGTTGATAATTTTATGAATTTAAGTTGAAAATTTTAATGATTAGTAAATTAAATACTACGAGTTGCGATTGCTTTATCAAAACCTTGTTGTAATTTACGTGTGATAGGTCCAACTTGACCATCATTTACAACTTCTCCATCTAATTTAATGACTGGTGTCACTTCTGCAGAAGTACTAGATACAATAATTTCATCTGCATTTTTTAAGAAATCAACAGTAAAAGCCTCTTCTTTAAAAGGAATTTGGTAGTCATCAGCTATATCTTTAATTACTCTACGCGTAATACCATTAAGAATAAAATTGTTAACTGGATGTGTATAAATTACCCCATCTTTAATGGCATAAGCATTACTAGATGAGCCTTCAGTTACAGTTTCACCACGATGTTGAATTGCTTCAACAGCATTATATTTCACAGCATATTCTTTTGCTAAGACATTACCTAGTAAATTCAAACTTTTAATATCACAACGTAACCATCTAATGTCTTCTACAGTTACTGCATTAACTCCATTTTCTAAGTGATCAAATGGACGGTCATAGCTTTTAGTATAAGCAACAATAGCTGCATCAACTGCTGGTGTTGGGAAATTATGATTTCTTTCAGCTACACCTCGTGTTGCTTGGATGTAAATGGCACCATTATTAATGTTATTGATTTCGACTAACTTTCTTGATAATTCAATAAGTTGATCAATATCATAATTTAAATCCAAACCAATTTCTCCAGCACTACGCAAAAATCTTTCATAATGTTCTGTTACAGTGAATAATTTCCCATTGTAAACTCTAATATATTCATATATACCATCGCCAAAAACGTAACCTCTATCGTTGTATGATACTTTTGCATCATCTGCAGCTACAAATTCACCATTAAAAAATACTTTTTCCATATATCATTCCTCCACGCATAAAGCATATATAGCTTCTAAATAAATACTTGTTGCATTAAATAATTGTTTCTTAGTGATATATTCATTTTTCTGATGCATTAAGTCTTCAGAATCACTAAACATGGCACCAAAAGCTACACCTTTATCTAAATTTCTAGCGTATGTACCGCCACCTATAGTATATGGTTCAGTCATATCGTTTGTTTGATTTCTATATGCTTGCACTAATGTTTGAACAAATGGATCATTTTTATCAACATAATGAGGAACTTGAACTTTGCCAATTTCAATTTCAAAACCATCATTATCAATTTCTGATTTAAATCTTTCCATAGCTTTGTCAAAATCAAATCCTTCAGGATATCTTAAATTAACACCAAAACGTCCACCTTGTTCATTATCGTAATTGATAATACCAATGTTTGTTGTAACGTCACCCATGACATCAGTATGGAATTTCATACCCATCTTTTCTCCAAAATCAGAGTCATATAAATAACGGTTACTGAATGCGACAAATGATTGAGCATTATTATCTAAATTAAGTGAAGATAAGAATTTTAGTAAATGTAATCCAGCATTAACACCAATAGAAGGATCCATACCATGAACAGCTTTTCCTTCAACAGTTAATACTAAAATGCCGCTATCTACTAAACTTTCACCTTGTAGTTGATTTTGTTCTAAGAAATATTCAAAATCTTGAATAACATCAGTCATATTTTCTTTAACTAGTACTCTTGCTTCGGCATGGTCTGGAACCATATTGTATCTTTCTCCTGATGTAAATGATTGAAGTTCATAATCTGGTTCATCTTTATCATCAACTATTGATTGTTGAACTAAATCAAATGTTGTAATACCTTTTTCACCATGGATTACTGGAAACTCTGCATCAGGAGCAAAACCTAATGCTGGCATTTCTTCAGTTTGGAAATAACGTTCAGTACATTTCCAATCAGACTCTTCATCAGTACCAATAATAATATGTATACGTTTTTTCCAATCAACTTTCATATCTTCTAAAATTTTAACAGCATAATACGCAGCAATCGTTGGTCCTTTGTCATCTAACGTTCCTCTAGCAATAATAGCATTTTCAGTTTCAACCGGTTCAAATGGATGACTATCCCAACCTTCACCTGCTGGCACAACATCGACATGACAAAGAATACCTAATACATCTTCCCCTTTACCTGCCTCAATTCTTCCTGCAATATGGTCAACATCATAAGTTGCAAAACCATCTCTTTGTGCAATTTCATACATATAATCTAATGCTTCACGAGGTCCAGGTCCGACTGGTGTTTCTGTTGATGCTTTAGAGTCATCTCTCACACTTTCAATTGATAACAACCCTTTTAAGTCATTAATAATTTGGTCTTCATACTGTTGAACCTTTTCTTTCCACATTCGAAATCGACTTCCTTTATCTATAAGTTAAATACTATTTTACATGAATTAAGATAAAAACTACAATAAGATGTCAGAAAATAATAAAAATAAGTCGCATTTATTGCTAAGGTTTAGCAAACATAGTTAAGTATTAAAAATACATACTATTGGTTAAGTGACGTATAACGGTTCTCTATTTTCTACGATTAGTCAAGTACTTATAAATAAAATAAGCATTACTAAATTAAACCGTTCAATTTATTTTTTTTGAATAAGGTGTTAAACTATATTTGATTGTACGTTTGGCTAATGTGGGGACATTTGATAATCGTACAATTTCTGATTCATTACTAAATAATGAATCGTTTTTAACAATCGATTTATACAAGCAACGACGGCAGTCTTATGAGATTTCTCATTAGGCTGCTTTCTTAGCTTATAATAATAATCAATGACATGATTATCAAAATGATGTTGCCCCTTTAAAATATTCATAATCACCCAAAACAATAATCTTCTCGCTTTTTTATTACCACGTTTGTTGATTGTATCTCTACTAGATGTACTACCTGATTGATATCGTTTGATATCAATACCTACAAAAGCATTGATCTGTTTATGTAATCTGAATCGTGTAATATCACCAATTTCTCCAATAATCATCGCTGCACTTAACCTACCTATACCTGGTATCGAATGAATGTTTTTTAGGACTGATAAAAAAGTGAATCATTTAAAATATAAATTATTTTAAAGCCAAGACTCCTGAGGCTGGGAGCCAACACAGAGAATTTCACCAAGAAATTCTACGGACAATGCAGGGACCCGTCATAGAAAAATTTTAAAAGGATTACAGTTGCACTATAAGTACAACTGCATTGGGACCCAACACAGAGAAACTGTGAAACAGTTTCAACAAGCAATGCAGGTTGGGCAAGAACTAGTAAATATTGAAAAACTAACTGGTTTTAAAGGATTACAATTGATTGCTTGCGCAACAATTGCATAAAAGCTACTAAAGATTAAAAATCTAAGTAGCTTTAAATGTGCAAGACGAGCAAGGTTGGGCAAGAACTAGTAAAGTTTAAAAATCTAACATAAAGGATTACAATTGATTGCTTGCGCAACAATTGCATAAAAGCTACTAAAGATTAAAAATCTAAGTAGCTTTAAATGTGCAAGACGGGCAAGATTGGGCAAGGGACCCAACATAGAGAAACTGCGAAACAGTTTCTACAAGCAATGCAGGTTGGGCAAGGGACCCAGCACAGAAAAATTCTGTCAACAGAATTTTTACAATAATGTGCACGTTGGGCAAAAGCTACTAAAGATTTAAAAAAGAATCAAAATAAAAAAGCTAACAAGTAGTATCACTACTCGCTAGCTATAATCTTAAAATATTATTTGTTATTCGGTGTTGCATTTTTATTGTTTTTTAAATCTTCTTCAGTAACAACTCTTAAGTTGTTGCTCGCTGTAGCGCCACCTTCATCATCAAACTTACCTTCTTCAACTCGATCTGCTTCCGGGTTATCTAAATTAGTAAATTTTGATTTTTCTTCTTCTAAAAATGATTTCGGATCATTTTTTAATCGCTCTGCGTAATCTTTAGGATTATTTTTAACTTCTTTAAGTGTTTCATTAGCAATTGATCCTAATTGACTAGCTTTATCTTTAGCGTTATTTTTATATGATTCTGGATTTTGCTTATATTTATTATATTCAGCTTTTAGTTTTTCACGACTATCTTTACGTGATAATAATACTGCAACAGTTGCAGCTCCGATACCTAATACTGCTCTACATAAATTTCCTTTTGCCATAGTAAAATCTCCCTTTTTTATAAATTTAACTGCTTAAAATCTGTTTCAGTTAATAGACGATATTGCCCTAATTTCAAATTACTATCTAATTCTAAGTTAGCAATTTTGATTCTTCTAAGTTCTAATACCTCATTTTCTATACTATGAAACATCCTTTTAACTTGATGATATTTCCCTTCATATATAGTCACTTTAGAAGTAACATCATCAATAATCTCTAATATTGCTGGTTTAACTTGGCCATCAGATAATTCTATACCTTGTTCAAATTTAACAATATCACAAGACTTTATAGGTTTTTTGGAGATCACTTCATATGTCTTAGGTACGTGATTTTGTGGACTCATCAATTTATGATTAAATTCTCCATCATTCGTTATTAATAAAAGCCCTTCAGTATCTTTGTCTAATCTGCCTACTGGAAAAATATTAAGATGTTGATACTCTGGAACTAAGTCAATAACCGTTTTATGCTGTGAATCTTCAGTTGCTGAAACATAGTTTTTAGGTTTATTTAGCATAATATAAACATTAGCCACATATTCAACGATTTGGCCATTGACTATAACAGTATCTTGTTCTGGAATGATGTGCACTTTAGGTAATTTAATTACTTGATCGTTAACCGTTACGTTACCTTTTTTCAGTAATTGCTTAACTTCGTTCCTCGTTCCATAGCCCATATTCGCTAAAAATTTATCTATTCTCATCGTAAAAATTTAATCTTTCTTCTTAATTTTTCAGGAATTTCACCTAAAAACTCATCAGCAAAACGTGTTTTAATAGTGATTGTGCCATAAATTACAACACCAACAATCACACCAAGAATAATGATAATTAAATAATTCAATTTAGATGGTTGTAATAATATGTTTAAAATATAAAATACTGCTTCTACACCTATCATCATAATAAATGAATATAGGAAAATTTTAGCAAATTGTATCCAGCTTTCGGTAAATTTGAATTTCGCATATTTTTTAAGGATGATAAAATTACAACCAATTGCAAATATTAAAGCGATACTTGTGCTTAATACTGCACCCGGTGTGTGGAATAACATAATTAATGGATAGTTTAATGCTAATTTAATTACGACTGACGCTAAAATAACATAAACTGTTAATTTTTGTTTGTCTATACCTTGTAACATTGATGCTGTAACACTTAATAAAGAAATTAAAATTGCTACAGGCGCATAGAAGAATAATAAACGACTTCCATCATGGTTAGGGTCATGACCTAACACAATTGGATCATATCCATAGAAAACAGTAAATAATGGTTGTGCTAAAGCCATAATACCAATACTAGCTGGTACCGTAATAAACATTAAAACACCAATAGACGTTCTAATTTGTCTATGCATTTCATCTAAACGTCCTTCTTCATATGTCTTAGTAATAAATGGTATTAAGCTAACTGCAAAACCAGCACTTAATGATGTTGGAATCATAACAATTTTATTTGTTGACATATTTAGCATATTAAAGAAGATATCTTGTAATTGAGATGGTACACCTACTAACGATAATGCACCATTATGGGTAAATTGGTCTACTAAGTTAAATAATGGATAATTTAAACTTACAATAACAAATGGAATACTATAGGCAATAATCTCTTTATACATTTTGCCATAAGAAACATCTATATCAGTGACATCTGAATCAACCATTCTATCAATGTTATGCTCTCTCTTTCTCCAATAATGCCATAATGTAAAAATTCCCGCTATCGCACCGACTGCCGCAGCAAACGTTGCTATACCATTTGCAAGTAAAATAGAACCATCAAAAACATTTAATACTAAATAACTACCTATAAGTATAAATAGTACACGTGCGATTTGTTCTGTAACTTCAGAAACTGCTGTTGGTCCCATTGATTTATATCCTTGGAATATACCACGCCAAGTTGCTAAGACCGGTATAAATATTACAACCATACTGATAATACGAATAATCCAAGTAATATCTTGTACTGACCAACCATTTTTATCATGAACACTTCTTGATAAAGTTAATTCCGAAATAAATGGTGCTAAAAAGTACAATAATAAAAACCCAAGTACACCTGTAATACTCATCACAATAAAACTTGATTTATAAAATTTTTGACTGACTTTATAAGCTCCAATTGCGTTATATTTTGCAACATATTTAGAAGCAGCTAATGGAACTCCTGCTGTAGCTATAGCAATAGCAATATTATATGGCGCATAAGCGTATGTGAAAGGAGCCATATTTTCTTGTCCACCGATTAAATAGTTAAACGGTATAATAAATAGAACTCCTAAGACCTTAGTAATTAATATACTAATCGTAATTAAAAAGGTCCCACGTACCATTTCTTTACTTTCACTCATTACGTATCTCCCTATCTCATATTTATTCAAATTTTATGATAAAATATTTAAATCTTTGTTGTCAGTTATTTTATTATGGACATATCATAAAATTTTATATACTTACTCATTATTCAATGCTATATCATAACAATTTCTTTGCTATCTGTCATTGAATTATAAAGTCATTACTTTAATTTGAGTATACTTTTAATGCTATTATACTATTAAAGAATATAATTGTATGCTTTAATCTTATTACTTGAATGAAAAATATTGCGATTTAAAATATTCACTTAATATACTAAAGTACCATTATAGTAGTATTGTAATCCTTTGACATCATTTTAAACAACCAAAGTCTTAATAAATATTAGACAAACAATAAGTCTTTCACATTCTGGAGGGAATTAATTATGTATCAAACAATCATTATTGGTGGTGGCCCTAGTGGATTAATGGCTGCAGTGGCTGCTAGTAACTCTAACGACAAGGTATTATTATTAGAAAAGAAAAAAGGTTTAGGAAGAAAGCTTAAAATTTCTGGTGGTGGTCGTTGTAATGTTACCAATCGTTTGCCCTATGCTGAAATCATTCAAAATATTCCTGGTAATGGTAAATTTTTATATAGTCCATTTTCAGTTTTTGATAATGAATCAATCATTAATTTTTTTGAATCAAAAGGTGTCAAATTAAAAGAGGAAGATCATGGTCGTATGTTTCCCGTGTCAAACAAAGCTCAAGATGTCGTTGATACACTAGTTGAAACTATTAAAAATCAACATGTAACAATCAAAGAAGAAGAAGCTGTTTCACAAATAGATGTCACTCCGAATCATACATTTAAGGTTCAAACGCAAAATAATACATATGAATCTCAAAGTTTAGTTATAGCGACTGGTGGTACAAGTGTGCCACAAACTGGCTCAACAGGTGATGGTTATAAATTTGCTGAATCATTAGGACATTCTGTTACTGAATTATTCCCTACGGAAGTTCCTATTACTTCTAATGAACCTTTTATAAAATCTAAGGAATTAAAAGGCTTAAGTTTAAAAGATGTCGAACTATCCGTCTTAAAAAAGAACGGTAAAAAAAGAATCAGTCATCAAATGGATATGATTTTTACTCACTTTGGTATAAGTGGACCTGCAGCTTTAAGATGTAGTCAATTTGTCTATAAAGAACAAAAAAATCAAAAGAAAACGCATATTAAAATGGCAATTGATACATTTCCTGACTATAACCACGAGCAATTAAAACAAACGATACAGCAATTATTATCTGAGCAACCAGATAAAGCAATTAAAAATAGTTTACATGGTCTAATTGAAGAACGATATTTACTATTTATGCTTGAACAATCAAACATTGATGTCAACATAACGTCACATCATTTATCCAACCAACAGTTAAATACATTAGTAGATAATTTTAAAGGATTTACATTTGAAGTCAACGGCACTTTACCTTTAGATAAAGCATTTGTCACTGGTGGAGGTGTGTCTTTAAAAGAATTACACCCAAAAACAATGATGTCTAAATTGGTTCCAGGATTATTTTTATGTGGTGAAGTATTAGATATACATGGTTATACAGGTGGTTATAATATTACAAGTGCTTTAGTTACTGGTCATGTTGCTGGCTTAAATGCTGGAAATTTCGTTTATCAAGCTCAATGAGTTATTTCAATATAGGCATGCTAATTAGTCTGACAATATAACATTGGATTGTAAATTCTGAGATACATATATGATATATTTAAGATGATGCAATGAGCAGGAATTATCTAGATGATAACTAGTTAATGAATAAATATTTTACATTCTTAATCAAGACTTATCCCGATTAGATTGAATCCACTATATAAAAGTCACCTATAAATTATGCATTAATGTTCAAGACGGCCATTTTCGCAATAAATGTTTTGAAAAGATTGATTTCAACCAAACACACTGTCTTTTATTGTTAAATAAAATATATAAACTCCCCATATAAACTATTTGGGTTCTGAGACATACTATTACAATGTATACTCAGCTAGTTTACAAATTAAAAAGCTACCTTTAAAGTTTCAGCTATTATTATTGCTGTTACTTTAAAGGTAGCTTTACTATAGTTATTATCTAATAAAGCTATTTATTGAGTTGTTGTTTTTTAGTTAACTGTCTCGCTACCAAAGCTAAGCCAGCAACTAATGATATTTCCATAAATGGTAAATGATAATCTTGTCCACCTGTTTTTGGCAATACTTTTGTACTACATTGTGGTGTACTATTATTATTCACTTTTGGAGGCTGTGGTGTCACTTTTTTACGTGGCATTATTACTTCTTTTGCAGATTCAACTGGTAATTTAATTGACAATATTTTAGTAATTGTTTCGTTTGTATGTTGTTTAATTAGCGCAAGATCCAAATTGCCATCTATCATGTTGAAACCTTCAGCTTTATAATCCTCAATTTGCTTAATGATATGAGATAATTGGCTAGCAGTCGCTATAGCTTTAAATTTAGCAATTGTTTGGTTTGCTACAATATCAATTTTAATTAATGATTGTTCTTGTGTTGCAATAATCGTTTCAAGATCATGTAATTGATGTTTGAAACGTTTTAAAACTTCATCTGCTTCTTGATTAGAAATGGCTATTCTTAAGTCATCTTCCATTGCAGTTTTTAGTTGAGCAATCTTTTGTAGGGCATCATTTTTTGTTTTGTCACTTATTTTATTATAGTTCTTGATGATTGTATTTGCTCTAATTACTTCGTTATTTATTTCTTGACTAATAGCCGGTTTTTTCATTGGTTTGACATTATTATCCATTAGTAGTTGTTTGTATTTTAATACTGTATCAGCTACTTGTTGATTAGTATGATCGTTGTCTATTGCTGTTAAAGCTTGTTGTTGATAAATGTTTTCTAATACTTTTGTAGCTGCCTCTTTTTCTTCAATAGTTGCTTCTTGATTATGATTAATATCATTAAGCAATTCATCTAATGTTTGTTTAAGACTTTCTCTTGCTTCAGGTTTAACTTTTGTTTCTGGTTTGATCTTATCAATTGCTTGGTTACCCTGTTCAACATGATCTTGTACGTCTTGTGTTGAATTATCTTGATTAATATCATTTAGAACATTAGATGTTGTATCATGTAGGACATTTATTGCAGCATTTTTTTCTTCGTCTGTAGCATCTGACACTTGATTAATCTCGTCTTCTTGACTATGCGCTTTGTCGTTAATATTTTGACGTCCATCCTTTTTAACATGTACATTCGGTAAAATATTTTTGATATCTTCAAGACCTTTACTTTCCGTATTATCAATTTGGCTATTAGTTTGGTCTTGTGAAATTTGTTGACCTAATTGTTGACGTAAAGCTTTAATTTTATCAATTGCCTCTTGTTTTTCATCATCTGTTGCATCTGGTGTTTGATTTATTGTAGCAATTTGCTCCTCTACACCTTGGTCTAGTGCGTCTAAGGCTGCACGTCTACGTCTTACTTTCGGTTTTGTTTTATCAATCATATCATCTGCTTTATTTTTCAATTGTGCTACTTCTTCATTTGTTGTCACTTGTTTAATACGTTGTTTATTTTCATTAACGGTATTATCAATGATTTGATTTGCTTCATTGATTTCATCATGCGTAGCATCAGGTGTCTGTTTATTTTGTTGTTTTTGTCTATTCGCTATATTTTGAATATCATCAATTGCTTCTTGTTTAACAACAACATTCGGTAAAATAGTAGCAATATTATTGATACCATCTTGTTCAGCTTTGTTTACTTCTGCAGTAGAAGGTAACTGATTAATTTGCTGTAAAATTTGTTGTTTAAGACTAGCTAAATCGTTAAGAGCTTTATTCTTTTCTTCATCTGTAGCATTTGGCGTTGTTAATATTCGTTCTTTTTGTTGCTCAGATTTTTGTTCTACAGCATTTCTTGCCTCGCTTCTAACCAAATGTGCTGGTGTAATTTTGGCAATACTATCAAATGCCTGTGTTTCTGTATCATTGACTTGTTGGTTGGTCTTATCGTTATTAATATCTTGCATGGCTTGCTTAACAACATTATCAAGTTGTTGTAAAGCTGCTTGTCGTTCCTCTGAAGTTGCTTCTAAGTCTTGATTAATTTGACTTCTTTTTTCATTCGCATGTTGATTAATACGTTCTCTGGCAGCAGGTTTTACTCTAGTCTCTGGAACAATCGCATTAATATCATTTATTGCATTAACTTTTAGTTGGTTAACTTGGTCATTCGTGTTGGCCTGATCAATACTATTTAAAGCCTGAGTTTTTGCTGTTGCTAAACGTTGTAATGCTGCTTCTTTTTCATTATCTGTTGCATCGACATTATTATTAATTACTTCAGTTTGACTATCGTTCGCTTGATTTATCGCATTACGGGCTGCTGGCTTAACTTCAGCTTGAGCAATGATTGCATTAATCGTATTAACCCCAGCCGTTGCTGCTTGATCTACTTCACTATTTGTTTGACTTTGGTTAATTTGTTGTAATGCATTATTTAATGCTGCTTGCACTTTATCTTTAGCTTGTTGCTGTTCATCGACAGTCGTATCTGGTGTTTGAACGATATCTGCATCATGAGTAGTAGCTTGTTGCTTAACAGTATTTCTTGCTTCATTCTTTTTAACTACGTTGGCAGCGACGCCTTCAAGTGTATTTAAACCGTCTGTTTTAGCTTGTTCAACTTGTGCATTTGTCGTAGCTTGATTGATAGCATTTATAGCTTGTTGTTTATCAATGTTCAAAGCATTAATAGCTTCATCTTTTTCTTCTTTAGTGGCATCAGGTGTTTGATTTATATTCGCTATTTTGTCCGTATATTTATCATTAATTGCTTGTATCGCAGTTGGCTTAACAATTTCTTGCGGAAGTACTTGAGCAATTTGAGTTAACCCTTCAGTTGTCGCTAATTCAACTTCGTTATTATGAGTGGCTTGATTAATATTATTCTTAATTTGTGTTACTAAATGAGTTAATTGTTGTAATGCAGCTTGTTTTTCTTCCGCAGTTGCTACTGTATTATTGTTGATTACTTGTTCTTGTTGTTGTTGTTTTTGATCAATTTGATTGATAGCATCTGGTTTCTTTTGAACTGTTACTGTAACATTATCAATATTTTGAATCGCACTATCTTTGATAGCATTGACATCATTCGTCTTTCTTGCGTTATTAATCTTATTCAAGGCATCTTGTAATTGTTGATCTACTTGATTTTGAGCCGCTGCTATTTCTTCTTGTGTGGCATTAGGTGTTTGTGTTAATTGTTGTTTTTTATCATTTGCTTTAGTTGTCACAGCAGTTCTAGCATCCGTCTTTACAGTTGTTTGTGGCTCATCTAGTGTAATGTCATTAATACCATTATTTTTAGCATCTTGAACTTCTTGATTTGTCGTAGCATTATTAATATTTGCTACAGCTTGTGTTTTATCATTGTTTACTTCTTGAATTGCTGCATCTTGTTCTTCATCAGTAGCATCGTTATTTGCTTTAATTTGAGCGATTTGTTGTTGTGCTTTATCATGAACTTCATTTCTAGCATCCGTTTTTTCTTTCGTTGCTGGCAAAATGTTATTAATATCAGTTGTCCATGTTTGTTGTAATTGATCAACTTCAGCATTGGTTGTCGCTTGATCAATAGCCTGCTCTGCTTGTGTAACTGCTTGATCTACTAATGATATCGCAGTTTGTTTCTCTTCAATAGTAGAATCATTGCTTTGATTGATGACAGCTTTATGAGCAATTGCTGCTTGATTAATTGCACTTCTGGCATCAGGCTTTTTCGCTATAACCGGTTGGATACCATCAATTGTTTGTAATCCAGTGGTCTTAATTTGATTAACTTGGTTATTCGTAGTTGCTTGATTAATATTATTTATAATAGAAGTAACTTCTTGATCTAAGTTCGCAATTGCTGCATCTTTTTCTTCTTTAGTTGCTGCTTGAATATTTAATAATTGTTGTCGTTTAGTTGCTGCTAATTGATTTATGTCATTACGTGCAGCTGGTTTGACTATAGGTTCTACAACGTCCGTATTGATATTTGCTATCGCTGCATCTTTTGCTTGTGCAACCTGATCATTCGTAGTGGCATTATCTATCGCTGTATCTCCTTCAGTAACATGAGTATCAATTTTTTGATTGGCTGCTGTAATTTCTTCTGTTGTGGCATCACTATTATTATTATTTAATTGCTTTTGCTCAGCTGCTTTATCACTCACAGCCTTTTTAGCTGCTGGTTTGACTACTGGTACCCCGACATCACCATTTAATAGCTGAATACCTGTATTTGTTGCGTTTGTAACACCTTGGTCTGTTGTTTGGTTATCAATATCATTTAAAACTTGGTTTTTATGATTATCTATTTGTTCTTCAATCGCTGTTTTTTCTTCATCTGTTAAGTCATTATTATTTTCAGCTAAATTAACCATTTGTTGAGCTTTTTGATTAATTTGTTGGTTGGCATTAACACTGCTAACTAATGTGTGCGACATTTGATTCACTAATTGATCTATTTGTTGTTGAGTAGCGCGTTGGTCCACCGGTACATTCTGATTTTGTTCATTAAGAATGTTATTCGCTTTAACTTTCAATTTATTATATTCTAAAATAGATGCATACGTATAATTCACTTGTTGTGGTATAAAATCATACTGTGTTTGTAAAGCATCTTTATTCATAATGATACTGAGTGGTGATGACGTCGTTGCTGTTGTATAAGGTGTATTAGGTGTATTCATAGTTAATTCAGTATATGTTTTATATGTGATATTACTTTCTAAATTAACTGTTTTCGGTGTATTGATTCTATTAACATGAACTTTAAATTTTAGGTGAATATCTTTTAATGGTAATAGCATCGGTGTATTAGGTGCACCATTTTTCGCAGTTAACCCATTACTTGAAAATGTCACTGTATTTGTTGTTCTATCGTATGCTTCAGCAAATGGATTTACATCGGTATTAGCCACATTTCCAATAGGTGTGCTCGTTACTAATGAATTATCTACATAAGTCACATCATCAGGTAATTTAACTTTATACACTAGAGCACCATTTTCTAGTGACGCACCAAAGTTCCCATCATTAGAAATCGTTGCATCGATGGCTAAATCACTATCTGTCTTAATTGTATTATTATAATTAATATTTTTGATATAAGCATGAGAACCTGATTTAACCCCGATAGTATCAACTAGTGAAAAGTACTTATAGCCATCTTGGTTTTTAGTAACCCTTCTAAAATTCCCATGCACACTAGCGTCTGGTAACAATTGAATTTTAAGGTCAGTTACATTTGCTGGTATTGTTGCTAATCTTAAAGTAGAACCTCCATCTACTGTTGCTCTAGCAATTTCAGAATCGTCAGCTGCATTTTTCAGTACTAAAATAGTTGCCCCATTACCATCTGCACTTGCCATCGTATTAAATTGGAAGACGACTTCTGAATTAGGATGTACTGACACAATTTTTTCAATACCGTTAAAATCTCCTGTATCACTAGGATTAGTTGCTAATACTCTACCTAATGCAATAACATTATCTGATGCTTGATCATTCTTTGGATCACCTTGATTAAAGACGCTAGTTCTTACTAATGAAGCACTTAAGACACCGACTTTACCATTATTAATCATCGTAAAGCCTGGTAAATTATTAACAACAGTAATCGTTGGTCTTAATTTATCTGGACTTGGATTAATACCGTTATTATCAAATGTAAATACTTCGTTAATACTACCCACATTATTCGCACCTGGGTCTGTATTGGCAGCGTTATTAGCTGGAGCTGCTGGTGCAGGTCCTGGAGCTTGTCGTCTTGTTCTTTTCTTTGGTTTATTTGAAGTCGCTTCTGTAACTGCAACGACATTTGTTTTGTCATTCGTATGTTTTAATTGTTCTTGAATCTCTTTTAATGAAATATGATGATCTACTGTTGATGTATTCTCAGGAACAATTAGTGGTGTATGACTTGCTATCATTGCATCTTTAGATACTTTTGGAACATCATTGACTGGTTGATGTTTGATGTTAGTATTTGTAGTGTCATATTGTTTAACAACAACATTGTTAGCATCAGCTGCTTTGTTAGAATTAGAATTAACCAAACTTGATGATTGATTTATATTATTATTAACAGTTGAAGTTGTATTGAGTGTATTATTTTGATTATTAACAGTGTTTGCTTGACTAGCAGTCTGTTGATTCGCTACTTGCTGATTCGTTGGCTGAACAAGATTTGTATCTGTATTTGATACCGTTTGTTCTGCTGCAAATGCTTCAGAATGATTGGAGTTAGCAAATATTAAGACTGATCCTATTACTGTTGACAATATACCTATTTTATATTTTCTAATACTGTATTTATTATTTTTTTCTAAATTCATTGTGTCGTCCTCCTGGTTGTTAATTCTATGATGTTTAATACGAACGCTATTGCAAATCGATTTGTAGCCAAATATTATTTTGCACAATAAAATTATTCTAATTAAGTTTATCATCATAATTATATAAAATAAAGTTATATTTTATTACAATTTAATTTCTATTTTTAACTACTCTGTAATAATTAATGATACTTTCTCTGAGCTTATTTACATTTCTCAATATGGATAAAAAAAGAAGTTAAACAACTTTATAAGCTGCTTAACTTCTTTTTTTATTGATACTTTTAGATGTTACTCATTTCTAAACCTTCATCGCCCCATGATTTCATGCCGCCTTCTACATTAACTGCGTCAATATCATGATCTTCTAAATATTCAACAACTCTGGCACTACGAACGCCACCAGCACAAATGATATAATATGTTTCATTTTTATTGAAATCTTTTAAATGCTCTGGAATTTGATCCATTGGAATTAATTTAGCATTAGGGATATAACCCATTTCAGTTTCTTCATCCGTTCTAACATCTACTATATTCACTGGATTAGAATCCAACACTTTAGTTTTTAATTCGTCAGTCGTAATTGACTTCATTTAATGACATCCTCCTTATTTTGCAACAATATTCACTAATTTTTGAGGCACTGCAATTACTTTTTTAATATCTTTACCTGCAATACTTTCTTTGACATTATCATTTTGCAATGCAGCTTCTTGCATGTCTTCTTTTGACATATCTTTCGGGATATTAATTTTAGCTCTTAATTTACCATTAACTTGCACAACAATTTCTACTTCATCATCTACTAATAATGATTCGTCAAAAGTAGGCCATGGTTGATAAGTAATTGTCTCTTGATGACCTAGTATTTGCCATAATTCTTCTCCAAGATGAGGAGCGATTGGAGATAACATTTTAACAAATCCTTCAATATAAGGTTTGTAAATTTCGTCAACTTTATAACATTCATTGATAAATACCATTAGTTGACTGATGGCTGTATTGAATCCAAGTGTCTCAAAATCTTCAGTTACTTTTTTAACTGTTTGATTATATACTTTGTCTAATGATTTATTATTAGTTAAGACTATTTTTGAATCTAAAGTGCCATCATCATTCGTTACTAATCTCCACACTCTATCTAAGAAACGACGAGAACCATCAAGACCTTTTTCACTCCATGCGATTGCTGCATCTAAAGGACCCATAAACATTTCGTATAATCTTAGTGTATCTGCTCCATGAGAACGTACAATATCATCTGGATTGATAACATTACCTTTAGATTTACTCATTTTTTCATTACCTTCACCAAGAATCATTCCTTGGTTGAATAATTTTTGGAATGGTTCTTTAGTAGGAACTACACCTAAATCATATAATACTTTATGCCAGAATCTAGCGTATAATAAATGAAGAACAGCGTGTTCTACCCCACCAATATATAAATCTACCGGTAACCAATGTTTTAATTTTTCAGGATCTGCAATCATATCTTCATTTTTAGGATCAATATAACGTAAATAGTACCAACAACTACCAGCCCATTGTGGCATCGTATTTGTTTCACGACGACCTTTCATGCCTGTTTTTTCATCAACAACATTAACAAATGAATCGATATTTGCTAACGGTGATTCTCCAGTACCAGATGGTTTAATTTCATTAGTTTCTGGTAATAATAATGGCAATTCTTCTTCTGGTACTGTAGTCATCGTACCATCTTCCCAGTGTATTACTGGAATTGGCTCTCCCCAATAACGTTGACGACTAAATAACCAATCACGCAATTTATAATTAACTTTCTTTTCTCCAGCATTTTTTTGTTCTAACAGGCTGATGGCTTTAGTTATTGCTTGTTCATTATCTAAACCATTCAATTCACCTGAATTAACATGTTTGCCTTCGCCTGTGTAAGCCGCTTCTTGTACATTGCCACCTTCTATAACTTCAATAATAGGCAAGTCAAATTTCTTAGCAAACTCATGGTCACGTTCATCATGTGCTGGAACTGCCATTACTGCACCAGTTCCATATGTTGATAAGACATAGTCAGCAATCCAAATTGGTAATTGTTTTCCAGATAATGGGTTAATAGCATACGCACCAGTGAAGACACCAGATTTATCTTTTGCTAAATCTGTACGCTCTAAATCAGATTTTTTAGATGCTTCTGTTTGATAAGCTTTAACTGCCTCTCTATTATCATCAGTAGTTATAATGTTAACTAGTGGATGTTCCGGACTTAAAACTAAGAATGACGCACCATAAATAGTATCTGGTCTAGTAGTAAAGACGTCTACTTTATTTTCTAAACCGTCAACATCAAATGCAACTTTCGCACCTTCAGAACGACCAATCCAATTTCGTTGCATATCTTTTAATGATTCAGGCCAATCCAAATCATCTAAGTCAGCAAGTAGTTGATCAGCATATTCAGTAATCTTTAATACCCATTGTTTCATAGGTTTACGGTAAACTGGATGTCCACCACGTTCAGATACACCATCAATAACTTCTTCATTAGATAATACAGTTCCTAATGCAGGACACCAATTTACTGCCACTTCATCAACGTAAGCTAAACCTTTGTTATAAAGTTGAATAAAAATCCATTGTGTCCATTTATAATATTCAGGATCTGTCGTATTTACTTCACGATCCCAATCATAACTGAAGCCTAATTCTTTAATTTGACGTTTAAACGTTTGAATATTTTTCTTAGTAAATTCGCGCGGATCATTTCCAGTATCTAACGCATACTGTTCAGCAGGTAAACCAAATGCATCCCACCCCATTGGATGCAGTACGTTATATCCTTGCATACGTTTATATCTAGAAATAATATCTGTAGCTGTATAACCTTCGGGGTGACCTACATGTAAACCTGCACCTGATGGATAAGGGAACATATCAAGTGCATAGAATTTTTTCTGACCTAAGTTGTCACTTGTTTTAAATGTTTTATGTTCGTCCCAATAATCTTGCCATTTCTTTTCAATTTGCTTATGATTGTAATTCACAGTTCGTCCTCCTGTATCAATAAAAAAACACCCCAAACTATTAATCGTAGGGACGACATTTGCCGCGTTACCACCCTATTTCACAGATACTGTGCCCTCATTTTAATAGTAAGAGATGTCTTGATTTGATTTATTTTTAATTAAAATTATTAATACATCTAGTCCTTAACACTGGCTCTCAACATTACCAGTTCTCTGTAGAAAAGCTTCTAAACGTTTTAAGTTGATAAGTTAATAGTATGGTATATATTGAATTATTTCAAGCTTTTAAAATGAATTTAACATTAAAGTTCATGATCCGCTTGTACAGATTTAGAATTGTTTTCATTAAATGCTATAAGTAAAATTAATGCACCTACTAATAACACAATCATTCCTAAAAACATCATACGCATATTGAACACATCAACTAATACCCCTCCTAAAAAAGGACCCACAGCTTTACCAATTGTAGAAGCTGAATTAACAAATCCTTGATATTGTCCTTGTTTACCTTTAGGAGCTAAATTATTAGCAATAGTTGGTACAGCAGGCCAAACAAACATTTCACCAAATGTTAGAATAACCATTCCAACAACAAAAATAGTGAAACTTTGGGCAAAGCTAGTAACCAAAAATGACATCATAAAAATGATGATTCCAACAAACATCTGTTTTTTTAAATTGCCTTTCAATATGTATAACACTGGTTTAATTAATGGTTGCGCTACTAAAATCATTATGCCATTAATTGTCCATAACACACTATATTGAGACATTGAAATGTTTATGGATTGAGTAAATGATGCAATTGTTGATTCCCATTGAATATAAGCGATCCAACAAATAGCGAACATGGCACAAATTAAAATTAACGACATCAACTTTGATTTATTCTTACTTTTAGCTAATTCCATATGATTTGGAAATTTTACTTTAACGCTAATCGGAATATTGAATTGCGTTAATGCCACAATAGCAAAAATAATATACATAATAAGGTTAGCTAAAAATATGTAATTAAAACTAAATTCTGCTACAAAACCACCAAGAGCTGCACCTAATGCTACACCAATATTTTGTGCTAAATATATAGCATTAAATGTTTGTCTACCTCCATTAGGCCAAACTGCACCAGCCATTGCATAAATTGCTGGTATGATCATTCCTCCACCAAAACCTAACATAACAAGCCATACTGCATACCAAGGCCATCCATGAAAGAAATTTAATAACGTTGTACTACATAAACATGTGACCGTGCCTAACATAATCGTTTTATAGCCACCTAATTTATCAAATAATGTACCACCTAATAAATTTCCAATAACCATACCAACAGAATTTATCATCAGTACTAAACCAGCAATCGTCAAACTCTTATCTAGTTCCTGCTTCATATAAATAGTATTTAAAGGCCATAAAAAACTAGAACCAGTAATATTGATTGCCATACCAATGACTAGCCACCATACTGATTTAGGTATATTCATTGTTCATAGTTCCTCTCTCTTTTTTGTCAAACTATAATAAACACTATAACATTAAAATATGTTAAAATCTGTACTTAGAACTCTTTTTTATAGAAAGGAAAATGACTTATGGGCAATCATTTCCCGTATGCTTTTGAAAACAAACGTTATCATACATGGAATTATCATTTAAAAAATAAATTTGGTCAAAAAATATTTAAAGTAGCACTTGATGGTGGCTTTGACTGTCCTAATCGAGATGGTACAGTAGCTCACGGTGGCTGTACATTCTGTTCAGCTGCTGGTAGTGGAGATTTTGCAGGTAATCGTGCAGATTCTATAGAAGTGCAATTTAAAGAAATCAAAGAAAAAATGCACGAAAAATGGCGTGATGGCAAGTACATTGCCTACTTTCAAGCATTTACAAATACACATGCACCTGTAGAAGTATTAAAAGAAAAATTTGAACCTGTATTAAAAGAACCTGGTGTCGTAGGTCTATCTATAGGAACAAGACCAGATTGTCTACCTGACGATGTAGTGGAATACTTAGCCGATTTAAATCAACGTACGTACTTATGGGTTGAATTGGGATTACAAACAATCCATCAATCAACATCAGATTTAATTAATCGTGCTCATGATATTCAAACATATTATGATGGTGTAGCTAAACTGCGTAAGCACAATATAAATGTATGTACACATATTATTAACGGTTTACCTGGTGAAGACTATGACATGATGATGGCAACAGCTAAAGAAGTTGCACAAATGGATGTACAAGGTATTAAAATTCATCTATTACACTTATTAAAAGGTACACCAATGGTCAAACAGTATGATAAAGGTATGCTAGAGTTTATGACTCAAGAACAATATACTAATTTAGTTGTTGATCAGTTAGAAATCTTACCTCCTGAAATGATTATTCATAGAATCACTGGTGATGGACCGATAGATTTAATGGTAGGTCCTATGTGGAGTGTTAATAAATGGGAAGTATTAAATGCTATAGATGATGAATTAGCTAGACGTGATTCATATCAAGGTATTAATTATAAGGAACATGTGACATCATGAAATTAGAACGTATTCTCCCCTTTGCTAAAACATTAATATCACAACATATTACTACTTCAAGTGTGGTTATAGATGCAACGTGTGGAAATGGTAATGATACCCTTTTTCTAGCACAAAGTGTCCCGCAAGGCCATGTTTATGGTTTTGATATTCAGTCGATTGCTATAGAACATACTAAAGAAAAAACTGCTCATTTTGATAATATTTCTTTAATTAATGACGGTCACGAACATGTAAATCAATATATACAAGACGAACATATTGGGCATATAGATGCTGCAATATTTAATTTAGGCTATTTACCAAAAGGTGATAAATCTATTGTCACGACACCTGTTACTACTATCAAAGCAATAGAAGATATCTTAGCACTTTTATCTAAAGAAGGCATTATAGTGTTAGTTATTTATCATGGTCACAGCGAAGGCCAACTAGAAAGAGATGCATTACTTGAATACGTTCAACATTTGGATCAAAAATATGCTCATGTACTTAAATACGAATTTTTAAATCAAAGAAATCATGCGCCATTTATAATTGCTATTGAAAAAATTTAATAAAACTAAAGCCACCAAAACTTCCTATAAAAGGAAATGTTGGTGGCTTTAGTTTGCTATACTGCTAAAATAGATTTCATACTATTTTCAAAAACATTAGCTTTATTTGCAATAGCTTCTCCAATAAATGATAACAATGTTTCTTTTTTATCTAACACTTTTTCATTAAAATGAATAATTACAGTTCTTTCATCATCAACTGGTCTTTCTTTGTAAATCCATTCTAAATCTACAAGATTATTGTATGTTCTTGTACGTTTATAAGGTTTTACTTCTACAAATTGGTCCATTTCTTTAAGTGTCATTGAACCTTTTTGCCATAGTGTTAATAAAATCAAAACTTCTTCTTTTGTCATATGATATTCCTTTTCTATTTCATCAAAAATAGAGTTGATATCCGTCAACAAAGTTTCAAGTTTTAAAATACCAGAGACTTTATCACTATCAAGATTTTTCATTTTTAACATCTCCCTATCATTAATAACGATCTTCACACAATTTATGCAGTGAATTCCCATTTCAAACATAACTATGTAATAACTTGCTCTTCCCAAAGTAACAATAAATATTAAATTCTAAATAATACATCGCAGATATTGAATGAAATTAAATAACAATAAAAATCAATTATGAATAGAGTTAATCATAATAATTATGTTAATAGTACAAAAAAACATATCACCCTATTACATATTAATTTTATATTTTTTTCACAAAGAAAATATATCAATTTAACCATTAAATTGCAACAATTCTACTGTGAATTTTTCAAGAATAAAGCTAAATTAATTATTAATTCATATTATTATCATTTTTAAAGATTTTATGACCAAATCGAGTAGGAGGATAACCATTATTTGATTATCCGTCCTCTCACACCACCGAGCGTACGGTTCCGTACTCGGCGGTTCAATATCTTGCGTAAGCCGTCTCTGCGAGTTGGGTTAATGGTTCTAACCCCAACTTGTAGAGACGTTTTGTTGTAAGTGCACGATGAACTTCATGCGTTGATGATAAGCGCCAGTATTTCTTTCTTGAATTGGCAATTTTCATTGCACTCTTATGGTCAAGTCCATACTTACGTAACATCTTATATTTGGTTTTTATTCTTTTCCATCTTTTGAGGATTAGTTGTCTAATGCGTCGGTTTAACCATGATTGTAACTTCGTTACAAAACCTGTAATAAATCCTTTACCAAAGTAATTTATCCACCCTCGTGTTACTTGATTAATTTCTGATATAATCTCTTTAAAGGTACCTGGTCTATTTCGTTTCGTTAGACGTCTTAAGGTGCGTTTTAAATTTCTTCTTGCTTCCATAGTCGGTCTGAAACGATAAGTGCCATTTACTTTGGTCATTAGACAACTCAAGAACTTTAAACGTGTGATAGAACCTACCTTGCTCTTTTCACTATTTACAATAAGTTTAAGGTCTTTTTCGATAAACTTTGTCACACTTTCCATGACACGTTGACCCGCTCGTTTTGTACGTACAAAGATGACGAAGTCATCTGCATAACGAACAAAGCGATGACCACGTTTCTCCAATTCATTATCTAATTCGTGAAGATAAATATTACAAAGTAACGGGGAAATAACACCACCTTGCGGTGCACCTATTTCTCTACTTCGATAATTACCATTGAGGTCGATTGCACCAACCTGTAGGCTTCTACGAATAAATTTAGAAATGGCTTTATCTTGAACATGTCGTTCAAATAGATACATTAATTTATCATGGTTCAACATATCAAAGCACTGTTTTAAATCACAATCAACTGCAACTAAGTAACCTTCTTCATAGTATGTTGCACATTCTTTAAGTGCAGTTCCTGTACTACGATTCGGTCTAAAGCCATGACTGTGTTTTGAGAAAGTACGGTCGATACTAGGTTCAATGACTTGTTTAATGGCTTGTTGGATAACTCTGTCTCTTGCGACAGGGATTCCAAGCACGCGCTTTTTCCCATTTGATTTAGGTATTTCAACCTTTCTTACTGCTTGTGGCTTATACGTGCCATCAAGCAGTTTTTGTTTAATTTGTGGAAAGTATTTTGCGAAATGTGATGTTAATTCACTTACTCGCATGCCATCGATGCCAGGTGCACCGTTGTTTTTCTTCACTTTCTTAATTGCTTTTTGTATATTATTCTCTCTTACAACAAGCTCCATCATAGATGGAGACTCACGATACATTTCTTTCATTTCACCTAAGATTTACTGTACGCACTCATATATCCTTTTTCGTTCCACTACTTATCTTTCTATGAGTTGCCTGTAAATGTCAATAAAAGAATGTACAAAAATGATTGTTTAAGAATGTACAAAAATGTCATTCTGTCTTTTCAACTTTCACAAAATGGTCTTTTAACCGATAAGACTTCCCAGTTATTTTTATGACATTTGAGTGATGTAATATGCGATCTAAAATGGCATTAGCTATTTTAGGGTCTTCAAATATTTCATTCCATAAATTGAAATTAATATTTGTAGTAAAAATGGTACTTTTCTTCTCATATCTTAAATCAATCAGTTGGAAAAAGAGTTTGGCATCTTCACTATCAATAGGTAAATAGCCTATTTCATCAATAATTAGTAATTTATATTTACTATAGTGCTTGAGTCTATTTTCTAACCGATTCTCTAATTGAGATTTTTTCAAATTTTGTATTAAATCATGACATTTAATGAAATACGTACTTACTCTTTTTTTCGCTGCTGACATACCAATTGATGTAGCTAAATGGGTTTTACCTACACCACTTGGACCTAAAAAGACAATATTCTGATGGTTTTCTATAAATCGTAAATGAGTAAAATCTACGATTTCTTGTTTATTGACGTTAGGTTGGAATGAAAAGTCAAAGTCGCACAGTTCCTTTTTAAAAGGGAATGCTGCTACCTTAACCATTGATTCAATCATATTCTTTTCTTTAACTGCGATTTCATAATCACTCAATTTAATTAAAGTATCAATAAATGATAAATCGTTAGTGATACTAAAATCTATCACTTCATCTAAATGAGTAATCATTTGATTCATTTTTAGATATGACAGATTATCTTTTAAACGTTGGTAGTTAGTAATATTATTCATCATACATCTCTCCTATCGTTTTTAAATTATCTAAGGCCAGCTGATTAATATCATCATGGTCTCCATAGGAGACAGCTAGCGTTTCTAAATAGTGTTGTTGCTGATAATTTAATTTATGATGGGTAATAGGATGCTCAACGATTAATTTGGTGTTATAATAAACAAACAAACGTTGATCATAAACTTGAACTTCAACCGTTTTTCCATAGTATTCAGCAGGAACTGAGTACTGATTGGAGCGATATGTAATCATATTCGAACGATTGACTTTCAAATATTTATGTTCTACTTTATATGAGTTTCTTACATGGACATTGGGTAATGGCTGTAAGAAGCTCTTTTCTTTTTTTACTTCAATAATTGGTATTTTTCCTGTCCCATTATGCACTGAGTAATTCAAACGATCATTTAATTCGTCAATAAATTGTGGAATTTCATGTAAGTATAATTGTCCTTGATAGGCATGAATTTCATCTAATATTTTCATAATGGATTCAACTTTACCTTTCGTTCTAGGACGACCAGCTATACACGGCTTCACTTTAAAATTAAAATCATCAGCGAATTGTTTGAATTTAGGATTAACTTGTCCACTAAACGTTTCAGTCCTAGGTTGACTCATCACTGTTTTCATATTATCTGTAACAAGTTCCTCTGGAACACCTTCAATAGATTCAAAAGCTTGAACCATTAAATTAAGTAATACATCTAATGATTTACTCATCGTAACTTGCATAATTTTGAAGCGTGAATATGACAGGAGTAAAACACCAATATTTAAAGATACCTCTTGATGATCCTTCGTTTTAAATCTTATATCTTCCTTCCAATCAAATTGAGCTTGGCAACCTGGTTTTGTTTCAAATCTAGTTGTTCCAACAGGCGTTGACTTTTGTCGTCCTTTTTTAAAATAATTATTGAATAAATCATGTTTTCTTATATATGTTCTAAATGTGGAATACGCACAATTTAGACCATGATTATCTTTAAGGTATTGCCATAACACGCGTTTATAAAAGAATTTCTGTTCACATTCTTCAGACAACAATTCTTTTATTAAATCATAATAGGGATCAATTTTAGATTGTTTTTTTCGATTAACCGAAGGTTTAAAGCCATTTAAATATTTATCTATTGTTCTTCGATCTACATTCATTTGTCTTGCGATTTCACTTTTATTAATTTTCATGTTTAAGCTCTCCATAACAATTTTTAATTTTGGTAAATCTGAAAGAGTTGTAACTTCATAATCTGTATTTATATCTAAAGATAATTTCATTGTTATTCACCTCAATAAAATTATCTCTAAATTTTACAGATTGTACATACTTAAACAGTCAAAAGTGTACATTATTAAATTATCATTTCCAAGTTGCCAATCATTAATTGT